>VBPC01000094.1 GCA_005887895.1 Candidatus Rokuibacteriota bacterium | reverse complement strand
GCGACAGCCCGGCGCTCAGGGTGAACGCGTAGCGGCGGCCGTCGGCCGCCAGGGTGCGGGCGAGATCGGCCATGAGCTTGCGGGTGACGCGCTCGGGCACGAAGTACGACGCGATCTCGTTGGTGCGGTACGTGTACGACTCGCACCACGCCTGGAGCAGGTCGGCCGGCTTGCCCAGATGGATCCGCTGCGCGTCGTCGCGCTCGAGCCAGCGCAGGTCTTCCAGGCGCTTCACGACGTTGTGCGAGTGCCCGAGGCTCACCGCGGCCGCCTTGGCCAGCTCCTCGAGCCGCCAGGCCCGGCCCGGCTCGGTCAGCAGGACGCGCACGACACGGGTCGCGCGGGGCGCGAACAGCGAGCGCAGCGGGCGCGTGGAGGGCCGCACGTTGCGCTTGCCGTCCTTCTCGATGAGGACGTGCTCGAAGGCCAGGTAGCAGTTCCCGGAGAGGTCGACGTAGCCCAGGTTGTTGTCCTTGAGGATGCGCGCGCTCTGCCCACCGATGTAGACCGAGGCCGCCACCGGATAGGCGGTCGGCAGCGCCCGGCGGACGTCCGAGAGCTTCGTCACCGCCGCGCGGATCTGCCTCGGCTGCCCGAGCGACGTCACGTCAATGACCAATGTCTGCTCGTGCTCGCCGAGCCGGAACTTGACGAGCAAATCCGCGGTTTGGCTGCCGACGCGCGCGTCGAGTGTCTCCTCCCATCCACGCGCCCGGGGAAAGATCTCCCGGAGGCGCTGGGATACTTGCCGCCGAATCTCCGCAGATTTGAGCATGTTTCGCTTGCTCCGCTTCTTTCAGCATCTGCTGAAACAGTAAAAAACAATGAAACAGCCTGTCAAGCCAAAACTTACGGGACAGGACTAGAAGACCGAGGCAGTGGGTGTTGACAGCGACCGTGGGCGCGCGCCGGGGGCTAGCGGCCGGCGCGGCGGTGGGCTAGCGGCCGCGCGTCGGCACGGGCGCCGGCTGCCCGCTCACCGGGCGTCGCTCAGCGCCTGCCAGGCCCGCAGCGTCTCGGAGACGCTCCACGCCTGGGCAATGCAGCCGCGCGGCGCGAACGGCGGGTCGCCGTCGAAGATCTCGGCGATCGAGCCGACGCCGTAGTCGGCCAGGTGATGCGCCAGCGGCAAGAGCAGCGCGCGCGCCGCCGCGCGATCGCCGTGGGCGCGCGCGTGCGCGAGCGCGAACGGACCGAGGAGCCAGCCCCACACCGTGCCCTGGTGGTAGGCGCCATCGCGCTCCCGCTGGGGCCCGCCGTAGTGGCCGCGATAGGCCGGATCGCCGGGGGCCAGGCTGCGCAAGCCGTGCGAGGTCAGCAGGTGGCGGGCGCACGCGTCGACGATCCGCTGCTGGCGGTCACGCGGCAGCGGACTCTCCGGCAGCGAGATGGCGAGGATCTGGTTGGGACGCAGCGAGCGGTCGTCGCCGCCCGGCCCGTCGAGCACGTCGTAGCAGTGGCCGGCCGGCTCGCACCAGAAGCGAGCGAACCCCTCGCGCACGCGGTCCGCGGCGGCGTCCCACGGCGCCGCCGAGCGCTGGAGGCGGCGCGTGAAGCCGGCCATCGCGCGCAGCGCGTTGTACCAGAGCGCGTTGATCTCGACCGGCTTGCCGATGCGCGGCGTCACCACCCAGTCGTCGACCTTGGCGTCCATCCAGGTGAGCTGCACGCCCGGCTGGCCGGCGCGCAGCAGACCGTCGACGGGATCCTCGCCGATGCCGTAGCGGGTGCCACGCCGATGCCAGTCGACGACGTTCTCCAGCGCCGGGAAGAGGTCCTTGAGCAGCCCGTCGTCGCCGGTGGCGGCGTGCGTCGCCCGGACGGCCTCGAACCACCACAGCGTTGCGTCGACCGTGTTGTACTCCGGCGACTCGCCGTCGTCGGGGAAGCGGTTGGGCAGCATCCCCTGATCGACGAAGCGGGCGAACGTGCGCAGCACGCGCACGGCCAGCTCCGGACGCCCGGTGGCCAGCGCCAGTCCCGGCAGCGCGACCATCGTGTCGCGCCCCCAGTCGCCGAACCAGTGATACCCGGCGATCACCGTCATGCCGGCCGGCTCGTCGGCCAGCGGCCGCCGCGCGACGAACTGGTCGGCGGCCAGGACGAGGTGGCGCAGCCACGCCGGCGCCGTCGCCGCGCCCGGCCAGCCTCGCGCCCAGCGCGCGAGCAGGTCGGCCTCGTAGGCCTGCCGGCGCTGCCAGGCGGCTTCGCCGTCGGTGGCGGGCGCCGTCTCCGTGGAGAGCACGACGGTGAGCGCCTGTCCCGGCTGCAGCGTCGCCTTGAAGGTGGCGGCGTGCAGGTTGTCGTCCTCGGCGTCGAGGCCGCGCTCGGCCTCGCGCGGCAGCGCGAAGCGCCGATACCAGGTGTGGGCCGGGCTCGCCTGGGCGCCCGGCGCCAGCAGGAGCACCGGGGCGGCGCCGTCGAAACCGTCCACCCGGCAGCCGCCGTCCACGGGCGCCACCGCCATCACCCAGCCCTCGGCGCGCGTGGTGCCGTGATAGTCGCAATGGTTCACGAGGGCGCGCAGGGTGAGGGCCAGCGGCGCCGAGGCGCGGGCGATGCGATAGCGCACGTAGGTCGTGTTCGCGCCCGGCTCCATCCACACGCGCTTCTCCACGAGGGCGTCGGCGCAGGCGTAGGTCCACACCGGCGTCGTGCCCTCGAGGTGAAACCGCTCCAGCAGTCGGTGGCCGGTCGGCGCCACGGTGCCGTCGGCCCAGCGGTCGGTCGACAGCGCAAACCCGGCGCCGCCGTACTCGACGTCCTCCTCGAGCTTGGCGACGACGCGCCGGCGGCCGAGCGGCGGGCGAAGCGCCGCCACCAGCAGTCCGTGATAGCGGCGCGTGAGGCTGCCGGCGACGGTGCCGGAGGCGTAGCCGCCGAGCCCGTTGGTGCACAGCCACTCGCGGCGCTCGGCCGTGTCCAGATCGCCACAGATCTCGCGGCCCCAGTCCAGCACGCTCAGCCTCCGCGAGCGAACCCGGGATAGAGCGTCATGCCGCCGTCCACGAAGATCGTCTGACCGTGGACGTAGTCCGCCGCGTCGGAGGCGAGCCACACGGCGGTCCGGCCGATATCCTCCGGCTGGCCGATGCGCCCGTAGGGGATCAGCGTGAGCAGCGACTTCAGCGCCTCCGGCGTCTCCCAGGCGGTGCGGTTGATGGCCGTCTGGATCGCGCCCGGCGCGATCGAGTTCACGCGGATGCGGTGCGGCGCCAGCTCCTGGGCGATCGACTGCATGAAGAGCTTCACGCCGCCCTTGGAGGCCGCGTAGTTGACGTGGCCGGCCCACGGAATCACCTCGTGGACGGACGAGACGCAGATGATCTTGCCGGCCGCCCGCGAGAGGGTGGGATCGACGCCCTGGCGGATCATCGCCCGCGCGGCCGCGCGCGCGCAGAGGAACATGCCGGTCAGGTTCACGCCGAGCACGGTGTTCCACTGCTCGAGCGTCATCTCGGTGAAGGCGGCGTCGCGCTGCAGCCCGGCGTTGCTGACGAGAATGTCGATGCGGCCCCAGGCCCCGAGCAGCTCGGCCAGCATGGCCTCGACCTCGCTCTCCCGGGCGACGTCGGCGTGAATGGCGCGGGCCTGGGTCCCGCCGGCCTTGAGGTCGTCGACGATCCGCGCGGCCGCCTCGGGGTTGCTGGCGTAATTCACGACGACGTCGGCACCGGCGGCGGCCAGCGCCCGCGCGATGCCCTCGCCGATGCCCGAGCTGGCGCCGGTGACGAGGGCCTTCTGTCCGCGCAGCGCGTGATCCATGGACGGCGAGTCTACACCTCGCCATCCTCGATACGGTGCATGGTGTCGTCGTCGAGGCCGAAGTAGTGGCCGACCTCGTGGATCACCGTCTCGCGCACGATCTCGGCCATCTCCGCCTCGTCGGCGGCGTCCTCCTCGATCGGGCCCTGGTAGATCGTGATGACGTCGGGCAGCACGTTGCCGTAACTCGAATCCCGGTGCGTGATGTCGATCCCGCGATAGAGCCCGTACAGCGTGTCGGGCGGCTCGATCCCCATCTCCTCCAGCGTCTCGTCGTCCGCCCAGTCCTCCACCACCACCGCGATGTTCGCAATCTTCTCCCTGAACCCCCTCGGCAACCTCCTCAAAGCTTTGTCGACCAGCGCCTCGAACTGTTTTCGCGTCATGCGATCCAGATCTTACCCCGCCACGCGCATCGATGCCGCGAGGATCCCTCCTGCAGTCCCCCGGCCACGGGCCCACGGGGCGCCGAGAAGGGTCCAGATACGAGGCGACGAGGAGCGACGAGTCAACGAAGTAGATGGGCCCTTATCGGCGGCCCGCGAAGGCCCGTGGCCGCGCGCTAGAGCCCGCGCACCCGCTCCACGTTCATCACGTCGGGCACCTCGCGAATGGCCCCCATGATCTCCTGCAACTGCCCCAGATCCGCCACCTCGACCACGAAATGGTTGATCCCGCGCCGATCGTCGGTGACCGTGACCTCCGCCTTCGTGATGTTGCCGTTGCGGGACGAGATCGCGCCGGTGATCTCCGAGAGCAGCCCCGGCCGGTCGTTGCCGATGTAGACCGCGATGCGCACCGGGCGCTTGGCCGGCTCCTCGACGTCCCACTCGACGTTGATCAGGCGCTCGCGGTCGAGCACGCTCTTGGCCACGGTGAGGCAGTCGCGCGCGTGCACGGTGAGCCCGCGGCCCCGCGTGATGAAGCCGACGATCTGGTCGCCGGGCAGCGGGTTGCAGCAGCGCGCGAAGCGCACGAGCAGGTCTTCGACGCCGCGGATGCGGACGCCCTGATCGGCCTTGCGCGCGCCGGGCGTGACCGGCCGCGCCCGTTCGACGGTCTCCAGCGTCGCCCCGGGCGCGAGCTTGTTCAGGAGCTGGTGGACGGACGCCTTGCCGTAGCCCACCGCGGCCAGCACGTCGTCGGCCGTCGGATAGCCGAGGTCGGTGGCCGCCCGCGCCATCTCGTCGCCGGCGAGGAGTGCGGTCGGGTTCAGCCGGTACTTCTTGGCCTCCCGCTCGAACATCTCGCGGCCGAGCTCGATCGAGCGGGCCCGCTCCTCGACCTTCAGCCACTGGTTGATCTTGCTGCGCGCCCGGGAGGACTTGACGATCTTGAGCCAGTCGCGGCTCGGATGCTGGTTGGGCGAGGTGACGATCTCCACGATGTCGCCCTGGCGCAGCGTGGTGCGCAGCGGCACCAGCTTGCCGTTGACCTTGGCGCCGACGCAGTGCTCGCCGACCTTGGTGTGGACGGCGTAGGCGAAGTCGATCGGCGTCGAGTTCTCGGGCAGCGCCTTCACGTCGCCCTTGGGCGTGAAGACGTAGACCTCGTCGGGGAAGAGATCGACGCGGACCCCGTCGAGGAACTCGGCGGGGTCGTTGGTGTCCTGCTGGTTCTCGAGGAGCTGGCGCAGCCAGACCAGCGACTCGTCGACCTTGTCCTTGCCGGTCTTCTTCTCCTTGTAGAGCCAGTGGGCGGCGATGCCTTCCTCGGCGATGCGGTGCATGTCCCAGGTGCGGATCTGGATCTCCACCGGGTCGCCCTTGGGGCCGATGACCGTCGTGTGGAGCGACTGGTACATGTTGACCTTGGGCATCGCGATGAAGTCCTTGAAGCGGCCCGGCACGGGCTTCCAGAGCGAGTGCACGACGCCGAGGGCTCCGTAACAGTCGCGGACCGAGCTGGTGATGACGCGGACCGCGGTGAGGTCGTAGATCTCGTCGAACTCGCGACCTTGATCGTGCATCTTCTTCCAGATCGAGAAGAAGTGCTTGGGACGGCCGCGGATCTGCGACTCGATGCCGACCTCGCGCAGCTTCTGCTCCAGGATGGCGATCGCCTGGTTGATGTCGTCCTCGCGCTCGAGCCGCCGCTTGGCCACCCGCCGCTGCAGGTCGAGATAGTCCTCGGGCTGGAGGGAGCGCAGGGCGAGGTCCTCCAGCTCGGCCTTGACCTTGGCCATGCCGAGCCGGTGGGCGAGCGGGGCGTAGATGTCGAGCGTCTCCTGGGCGATCTTGCGGGCCTTCTCGGGCGGCAGGTAGTCGAGCGTGCGCATGTTGTGCAGCCGGTCGGCGAGCTTGATCATCAGCACGCGCAGGTCGCGCGCCATCGCCACCAGCATCTTGCGGAAGTTCTCGGCCTGCCGCTCCTCGCGCGAGGAGAAGGCGAGCTTGCCGATCTTGGTGACCCCGTCCACCAGGTCGGCGATCTCCGGGCCGAACTCGCGCTTGAGGTCGTCCTTGGTGGCCTCGGTGTCCTCGAGGACGTCGTGCAGGAGGCCGGCCGTCACGGTGGTGACGTCCATCCTGAATCCGACCAGGAGGTGGGCGACCTCGAGGGGGTGAGAGAGGTACGGCTCGCCGGAGGCGCGCTGCTGACCCTGGTGCGACGCCTCAGAGAATCGGTAGGCGCGCTGGAGCACCTCCAGGTCGGCACCCGGCTGATACTTCGGAATTTCCGCGATCAGCGTTTCCAGCTGGGTCACAAGACGTGCGCCTCTGTGTAATCATATGATTTTACGCGTCTGTCAGGCCTTTGCCACCGCTTTTTTCCCGCGCCGCAACCGGCCCTCGACGTACTGCGTCCAGTCGACCACCAGCGCCGCCGCCACGTACGTCGTCGAATAGGTGCCGGTGATGACACCGACGAAGAGCACGAAGGCGAAGTCCTCCAGGGTCTTGCCGCCGAAGAACAGCAGGATGGCCGCCGAGAAGAACACGGTCAGCGAGGTGAGGATCGTCCGCGACAGGGTCTGGTTGACCGCGTCGTTCATCTGCTCGGCGAACGTCTTGCCCTTGGGGACGAACTTCGCCCGGTTCTCCCGCAGGCGGTCGTAGGCGACGATGGTGTCGTTGACCGAGAAGCCGATGATCGTCAGCAGGGCGGCCAGCACCGGCAGCGAGAACTCGCGGCCCGTGAGCGAGATGGCGCCCAGACACACGAGCACGTCGTGGAACACGGCGATGACGGCCGCCACCCCGCCCTTGAGATCGAACCGCAGTGCAATGTAGAGCAGGATGCCGACCAGGCCGAACAGCA
>VBPC01000093.1 GCA_005887895.1 Candidatus Rokuibacteriota bacterium | reverse complement strand
AACTTGGCGGCGTTCACGAGGAGGTTGCCGACGACCTGCGCGAGCCGGACCGGATCGGCGTCGATGGCGAGCGGCTCGGGCCAGTGAGCGATCGACAGGTCGTGATGGCGGTCTGCGATGAGGGCGCCGGCCGTTTCCACGGCCTGTGCCACGACGTCGACCAGATCCACGGGCCGCCGCTGGAGATCGATCGTGCCGCGCGTGATGCGAGAGACGTCGAGAAGATCGTCGAGCAGCCGAGCCTGGTGGCGGACCTGGCGCTCGATGATCTCGCGGCTCCGCTGGACCGCCGCCGGATCGTGAGACTGGACATGGAGCACGTGGGCGGCGGTCAGGATCGGCGCCAGTGGGTTCCGGAGCTCGTGCGCCAGCATCGCGAGGAACTCGTCCTTGTGGCGGATCGCCTCCTGGGCGCTGCAGAGCTCCTCGATCTGGGCCTCCAGCTGGGCGTTGCTCGCGAGCAGCGCCTCGTTGGCGACCCGCAGCTCTTCGTTGGCCACCTCCATCTGCTGCGCGCTGTCTTGCAGGTCCTCGGTCACCAGCTCGAGCTGAACCCGCAGGCCTTGCACCTCGCTGCGGTCTTCGGCGCTGACCACCACGCCCAGCAGCCTGTCGCCGAGCCTCACCGGCGCCACATCGAAGACGACCATGCGCTCGCCATCGCTGGCCGTCACGCGCTGCTCCTCGAGCCGGACGCCATC
Source organism: Candidatus Rokuibacteriota bacterium (assembly GCA_005887895.1). Lineage (GTDB taxonomy): Bacteria > Methylomirabilota > Methylomirabilia > Rokubacteriales > CSP1-6 > AR5. The sequence continues at coordinate 10,777 of VBPC01000093.1, read as the reverse complement.
GCCGCCGCCCTTGACGTGTTCGATCGCGGCCCGCAGGCCGGAGGCTCGATAGGCGAGGGACAGGTCCTTGAAGGTTGGTCGGCCCGCGATGGCGTCATTTGAATCGAGCAGGCGATCGGCGGCGCGGTTCGACGCGAGAATCCGGTCGTCGAGGCCGACCACGAAGACCGGGCCCGGAATCGCCTGGACGAGCGCCTGGAGCGCAAGTGAAGTCGAGGCGTCCCGTTGCTGTTCCGCCATCGCGCTCCTGTCCCGTCGGTCAACTACGAGGGGAGTCCCGGCCGGCGCTCTGAAGAGGCCCTCATTCTGTACCCGGCACCCAGCATGTCAAGGCGCGATCGCTGGCCGCGTTGTTGCACCGCTCCCAGGCATGGAGAAGTCTGTCCCGGTGCTCCCCGACATTGCTCGGGGACCCTCACCGTGCGGGCAGAGGGAAGGGGAGGCTCACGGCGATGGAGGAGCTGGCCGCCCTGCTCCGCGACCTGCGGACCCTCGGTCATCCCTACCGCGACGGCTGTCCCGACGATGGCCGGCGACGGGTCGCGAAGCTGGAGCGGGCCGTCGCCACCCTGCGCGAGGTCCTCGACGACAACGTGCGGCTCGCGCTGACGGCGAGCGACGGCGGGCACGGATGCTGAACCCCGAGCGGATCCGGCGCGACGTCATCGTGGTCGGTGCGTCGGCCGGTGGCGTCGAGGCGCTGATCCGGCTGTTCTCGGAGCTGCCGGCGGACATCGCCGCGGCGGTGGCGGTCGTCCTGCACCGCAGCCCCGTGCATGAGACGCGGCTGGCGCTGGTGCTCGGCCGGCGGGCGTCGCTTCCGGTCTACGAGCCGGGCGACGGTGACCCGCTGAAGCCCGGAGCGATCTGGCTCGGACCGCGCGACCAGCATCTCCTCGTCGAGGACGGACGTCTGCGGCTCAGCCGCGGCCCGCGGGAGCACCATACCCGCCCGGCCATCGACCCGCTGTTCGTCAGCGCGGCGCGAGGGTACGGCTCGCGCGTCGTCGGGGTCGTGCTGTCGGGCACGGGCGACGACGGCGTGCGCGGACTCATCGCGATCAAGGCCGCCGGCGGCCTCTCGCTCGTCCAGGACCCGACGGAGGCGCTGCACTCCGGGATGCCCCGCAACGCGCTGGCCGGCGACCGGGTGAACGCGACCCTGTCCCTCGAGGATCTGGCCTCGACGCTCGGTGCGCTGGCCCTCGGCGAGGCTGTCGCCGTCGACGCGCCATTCCCGGCCAGGGAGTGACGCAGACGAGAATGGAGAAGACTGAGCCATGCCGGGAAGAAGTCGGCCGCTTCAGCGCCACATCGGACTGAGTCCGCGCGCACTCGTCGCGGCCGAGCGCCTTGGGGAAGCCGCTGGCATGTCGGCGACCGAGATGCTCGAGATGATCCTGCTGGAGCTGCTCGACTCCGGCCTGCCGATCGAGGCCGGCCACCAGGGCCCATCGTCCAGGACGGGCCAGCGCAGGAGCAAGCCGGCATCCGTGATCCCGATCGAGCGCGGACGCAGGTGCTCACCGCTCCGGGCGCTCTCGACCTTCGACATGTTGCGTGAGCGCTCGCTGGCGGCCCGCCAGCGCTCGTCGGCGGCGCGCCAGCGCGGGACGGCGGCGCGCGAGGCAGCCGTGCGGATACGCGAGAAGGGGGTCGGTCTCCGGCACGGGTGCGCGAACTCCTGAAATGGCGTACCCTGCTCGGTCGGGGTGCGCCTGTGCCGAAGGCGCCATGCCGGACTTCAAGAACGAGGTCGCGCAAGCGCTCTACACGATGCTGAACGCGCTGACGGTCCTGAAGGACCGCGGCGAGCTCAGTGAGCCGATCGGCTACCGGGCAGCTGAGTTCAACGACCTGCTCGCCCGGGCCGGCACGTGCTTCCAGAATGCCGATGTCGTCCTCGGCATCGTTCCACTCTCGGAGCAGGCGCCGTTCGGGGCGCTGATCACCGGGCTCATCAGGCTGAAAGGTCGGGTCGACCTCGAGCTGATGGCGGGCCCGAGCTACGAGTACTGGCGACGCGGCTTCGGCGAGTACTGGGCGGTCGAGTTGCGCCACGGCCGGGTCCAGGCGGCCTGCGGGCCGCTGTCAGCCGCCGACGCCGTGCCGGAGCTCCTGCCGTATTTGCCCTACGACGATCACCTGGCGTACTGGATCACGAGGAGCGAGTCGGATTTCACACGCGCGCGCTCTGCACGCGTGCGCTCTGACTGACGGTCGAGGCGCCCGCGCTCGCCGCTGCTGCCTCCAGTTGACGCGGCTGCCGTAAGCCGATAGATTGACTCGTCACGGTCGATTAGCTCAGTTGGCAGAGCACCGGCCTCACATGCCGGGGGTCGCTGGTTCAAGTCCAGCATCGACCACCATTCCAAACGCGGGAGCACGCCCCGCGTTTTCTTTTTTTGCGTGGTACGATGTGACCGCCTCGCATCGGTCTATTGTTCTTCAGGAGCGACGACGATGAAGATCTGCATTTTCTTTGACGGGCAGAACTTCTACCGATCGCTGCAGCGTTTCGACGACACCCTGCGGGTCGACTACGACCGCCTGGCGGTCTGGATCACCCAGGCCGTGGGCGGGCCCGGCGCGATGTTCGGCGGCGCCTACTACTACGTCGGCGTCTCGCCCGACGCCCCCCAGGTGGTGGAGGGCTTCCTCAAGGGGCTCGAGCTGCGCCCCGGCTACTTCGTCAAGCGCGATCCACGCGTGCGGCGGAGCGGGCGCTGCCCGAGCTGCGGCAGCGAGTACGAGTACACGACCGAGAAACGCGTGGACACACGGCTGGTCGCCGACCTCATCCATCACGCCGCCAACTCCAACTTCGACGCCGCCGTGCTCGTCTCCGGCGACGACGATTTCGTGCCGGCGGTCGACGCGGTCAACGCGCTCGGCAAGCAGGTGTGGGTGGCGACGTGGTCGGCCGAGGAGCTGTCGAGCGACCTCCGCGTGCGCTGCTTCGGCCACATTCACCTGAGCGACGGCGTCGGCGCCTTCCGCGTCGATCGCCTGCCGCGCGACCGCGACCGCGGGGCGCTGCCATTCCGGAGCGACGGCCGCGGCCCGCGCCCCGCCACGGTGCGCCCGATCACCGCGCCGTCGCCGCGGCTGTCGCCGGAGACCGCCGTGGAGCGGGGGCTCAGCGAGCTGCAGCGCGCCGAGGCGCGCTTGCCGCACGTCAGCCGCGGCTACTTCGTCATGCGGTGGAAGTCGCATCTGCTGCCGCCGGTGGGTCACGAGCGCGAGGAGCTCGTGCAGCACATGCTCGACGCCGGCGTGATCGAGGCGTTCGAGGTCACCGACGGCGAGGGGCGGGTGGTGATCGCGCTGCGCAGTCGCGAGCGCGACGGCAACGTGGCCATGCCAGGCAACGCGTGACGCTCGCCCGCCGGCTGGCGGAGTTCGCGGCGGCGCTGCGGTTCGAGGACATCCCGCCGGCCGTGGTGGCCAGCGTGCGTTTGCGCGCGCTCGACATCCTCGGTATCGCGCTGGCCGCCACCACCGCCGAGACGGCGCCCTCGGTGCTGGGCGCGCTGGAGGGCTGGGGCGCCTCCGGCGACTGCACCGTGATCGGCGCCAAGCGCACGGCGCCGGCGCCGCTGGCGATCCTCGCCAACGGAACCCTCGCCCACAGCCTCGATTTCGACGACACCCACGCCACCTCGATCACCCACGCCTCCGCGGTGGTGGTGCCGGTGGCGCTGGCGCTCGGCGAGGCCGGCGCGCTCGACGGGCGCGCGCTGATCACGGCGGCCGTGGCGGGGTACGAGGCCATCGCGCGCCTCGGCATGGCGGCGCCCGGCGCGTTCCACGCCCGCGGCTGGCACGCCACGGCCGTGTGCGGTCCGTTCGCCGCCGCGCTGGTGGCCGGCCGTCTGGAGCGCCTCGACGCCGATCGCCTGACGGCGGCGCTCGGCATCGCCGGCAGCTTCGCGTCCGGGGTGCTCGAGCACCTGGAAGACGGCTCCTGGGTCAAGCGTGTGCACCCCGGCTGGGCGGGCCACGCGGGAGCGATCGCCAGCGCCCTGGCGCGCGGCGGCTTCACGGGGCCGGCGACGATCCTCGACGGGCGCTTCGGCTTCTATCGCACGTTCCTCGGCGCCGAGCCCGACGTGCGTCCGTTCGCGACGCTCGGGCACGAGTGGGAGACCCTGGCGATCGGCTTCAAGCCCTACCCGTGCTGCCACTACAACCACGCCTATCTGGACTGTGCGCTCGACCTGCGCCACGAGCACGCGCTTGCTCCGGAGGCGATCGCGGCGGTCGAATGTCGCGTCCCGGCCGGCCAGGTGCCGATCGTCTGCGAGCCGCGGGCGGCGAAGCTGCGGCCGCGCACGGCCTACGACGCGCAGTTCAGCCTGCCGTACTCGGTGGCCTCGGCGCTTCTCGACGGCCGCATCGACCTCCACACCTACGCGCCGGCGCGACTGACGGACGCGCGCCGCCTGGCGCTGGCCGAGCGCGTCACCCACGTGATCGACCCGGATTCGCCGTTCCCGCGCGGCTTCCCCGGCTGGGTGCGCGTGCGTCTCAGCGACGGCCGACTCCTCGAAGCCCGCGCGCCCGACGGCCGGGGGAGCGTGTCACGGCCGTTGCCGGCGGCCGCGATCGTGGACAAGTTTCGTGACAACGCGGGCCGGGCGCTGGCGCCGGCGCGCATCGGCGAGATCGAGCGCGCCGTGCTCGCGCTGGACACGCTGGCCGACGTGCGAAGTCTCGCTGCGCTCTGTCGCGCATGACTTTGGTACAATGGCGGCATGCGGGCTACCAGAACCCTCGTGATCGTGGGGTTGGGGTTGCTCATCGCGGCGCCGGCTGCTGCCGAGCAAGGCGTCGTGCCGGAGGCCCCGAAGCCGGGTGTGCAGATCCAGTCGGTGCCGGCGGCTCCCACCGAGCGTGTGACTCGCGTCGTGCCGCCGCCGCTCCACTACGAGACCACCAAGCCGCCCGACTCCGACTTCTATCCGGACGGTGGCGTCAAGGTCGAGCACGATCCCGCGTTCATCGAGCCCTTCGCGGGCCGGTACGAGACGACCAGCGGCTCCGGTCGCTTCGGTCTCTCGGGCTGGACGGCCCCCAATCCGCCGGTGGGCTCGCCGGTCAGCGGCTGGCGTGACGTCAGTGGCTGGTTTGCCCTCGGCTTCTCCGTGACGTGGGACGGCCCGCCCGCGCCCAGAGCCCGCCCGCGCTAGCCGCGCGATGACCGCTCCCCGCTGGCCGCACGGCGCCCGCGCGGCCTGCGCGTTCACCTTCGATCTCGACGCCGAGACGCTGTGGCTCGCCCGGGGCGTCACCGAGCCGGTGGCGCTGTCCCAGGGGACGTTCGGCCCGGCCGAGGCGCTGCCGCGCATCCTCGAATTGCTGCACCAGGCCGAGATTCCCGCGTCGTTCTTCGTGCCGGCCTGGGTGGCCGAGCACCACCCCGACGCCGTGAAGGCGATCGTCGCGGCCGGGCACGAGGTCGGCGGCGTCACCACCTTCACGTTCCACCCGCAGATCATCGGCCGGCCCTCGCGGTTCGCGTGCCTGCGGGAGCTCATCGAGCACGCGAGGCGGACGCCGAAGCTCTGGCTGGCGCGCCTGGACGCGATCGCGGGCCACGCGCGGGCGGCGCTCGCCTGATGCCGCTGCTGCGCGGCAACCTGCACGCCCACACGACGTTCTCGGACGGCGTGCGCTCGCCGGCGGCGCTGGTGGCGGAGTACGAGGCGCTCGGCTACGACTTCCTGGCGATCACCGATCACGAGGACCACGACAACTGGGTCGAGCCCGGCTACCAGCGCGCGCTCGAGCGGCTGCGGCCGGAGCTGCTGCTGTTCCGCGGCGTCGAGCTGAACTACGACCCGCTCTCGCAGCACGTGGGCAAGGTGATGGGCCACACCGAGACGCTGTGGGTGCTGAACCATCCGGCCCGCTACAAGCTGAGCGTGGCGGAGACGCTGGAGCGCATCGCGATCATCCGCGCCGCCGGCTGGCCGCTCGACGCCGTCGAGGTGACCGACACCGGCCTCTACAAGCCCGTCTAGAGCACGACGCGATCATCCGGGCGATCCGCGCGGGCGACGTTCGGCTCGGCTTCAGCGCGCGCTGACGGCCGGCGACCACGCCCAGCACATCGGCCGTCCGACGGCACCCTCCACGACGAGCGCCGCCGCGTAGCCGTCACCGGCCGGCAGGTCGTACATCGTCCAGCGGCGAGGGTCGTCGTCCTCCGCGTCGAGCAGCGCCGGCGCGTCGGGCGCCGCCGACACGGAAAACCGCTCGAACGCGAGCGCGAGACCCAGGCCGCGCGCCTTGGCGTACGCCTCCTTGCGCGTCCACACGGCGAAGAACGCGCGGTCGCGCCCACCCGGCCCCAGCGCGCGCAGGACGCTCAGCTCGGTCGGCGACAGGGTGCGGTCGGCGACGACGTCTTCCATGGGACCACGCAGGATCCGCTCGACGTCGACGCCGACCTCCCGTCCGGCGACGATGGCGCACAGCGCGAGTCCGGCCGAATGCGAGGTGCTGAACCTCAGCGCGCTGTCCGGCGGCTCGGTCAGCACCGGCTTGCCGGCGGCCGTCCGCCCGAACGTGAGGCACGCGGCGTCGACGCCGGCGTAGCGGGCCAGCACCATCCGCAGCGCCGCGCGGCCGACGATGACGCGCTGGCGGTCGGGCGCGTGCACGCGACGGCCGGCCCGCGCGCGCTCGTCGGGGGCCAGCAGGAGCGTGAGCTGCGCGACGTCCGTATCGCCGACCGCGTCGAGATCCGCGCGCCACACGTGGACCTCGCCAGGCGCGAGCGTCAGCTCGGCCGGAGGGATGTTCCAGGCGAGCGTGCTGGCATCACGCGGCGCTGCGTGGAGCATCGGCGGCGCCCACGACATCGGCCTGCACCGTGCGCGCGATCAGCGCCGGGTGACGCATCACCACGCTCGGATGGTCACGAGGGACGTGGACGACCTGCGCACGATCGGCCAGCGGCTCCCAGCCCAGGGCCAACGACGCCCCTGCTGAAGGCCGATGACGGAGGGGATCGGCGCTGGTCAGCAGCGCGCGCAGCCGCCTGGCGGCGGGCCACGGGAGCGCCAGCAGTCGCTCGGCCATCGGCGTCGCCACGAACGCGATCGTGACGTCCTGGGCCACCAGCCAGTCGCGCAGCGCCTCGGGATCCATGCACGTGACGTCGTCGGGCACATGCAGGCTGGCGCCGGCCGTCAGGTACGGCCACGTCTCCCACACGGCGGCGTCGAAGCCCGAGCTCGACATGAGCGGCGCGCGATCGCCGGGCGTCACGTGCACGGTCGCGTGTTGCCAGATGACGCGATTGAGCAGGCTGGCGTGCGTGATGTCCCCGCCCTTCGGACGGTTGCCGGAGTCCGCGCTGTACACGACGTAGGCGACGTCGGACGGCCGGCCCATGGCGTCGGGCGGGCTGGTCGGCTGCCGCTCGATCTCGGCGCCGTCACGGTCGAGGGCAACGACGTGCCACGCTCCGCGCGGCATCCGGGCGGCGAGCCCCCGGCGCGTGACGATGGCGCACGGCCGGGCGTCGGCCAGCATCGCCGCGACACGCTCGACGGGAACGGCGGGATCCACCGGCACGCAGGCCGCGCCCGAGCGCAGTGTCGCCAGCGCTGCGATCACGAGATCGGCCGAGGGCGGCAGCACGAGGGCGACCGTGCGGTCACGATCGGCTCCGTGGCGTCTGAGATGGTGGGCGAGCGCGTTGGCCCGCGCCTCGAGGGCGGCGTACGTGAGCGTGCGGTCGCCGTCGACCACCGCCAGTCGGGAGCGTCCAGCGGCGACCTGGGCCGCGACGATCTCGGCCACGGTTCGGCCCGTCGAGGCGGCCGAGCGTGCTCCGTTGCTGCCGTTGCTGCCGTTGCTGCCGTTGCTGCCAGCCATGCCGGTCCCTCGCGTCGTCGGGCTGCGAGTGGTGGTACGCGCCCTTCCGTATCCGCAAGCCGGGTGCCAAGCCGGCCCCTCGATACGAGGGCGGGACTGGGGGTCGGTCGGCCGGGCGGTGGGTAGCGACGACTCCGACGCACGCAAATCCGTGCAGGTGGGGTGGGTAACTGCGTTCAGGGCCAGCCCGGCCGTGATAGCCTCTGCGGGCGATGGACCGCCTCGTGCGAATCGGCCACAGCCCCGACCCTGACGACGCCTTCATGTTCTATGCGCTCACGGCGGGGAAGGTGCGCATCCCGGGCGTGCGCATCGAGCACGTGCTGCAGGACATCGAGACGCTCAACCGCCGCTCGCGCGAGGCCGAGCTGGAGGTCACCGCCGTCTCGTTCGCCACCTACATCCTGATCGCCGACCGCTACCGGATGATGGATCCCGGCGCCTCGATGGGAAAGGGCTACGGACCGATTCTCGTCGCCCGCCGGCCGATCCCGCTCGAAGACCTCGAGCAGCGAGTGGTCGCCATCCCGGGCAAGCACACGACCGCCGCGCTGCTGCTCCGACTCTACGTCGGCGACCCGGCGCTGATCGAGGTGGCGTTCGACAAGATCCCCCAGGCGGTGCTGGAGGGGCAGGCCGATCTCGGCTTGCTCATCCACGAAGGCCAGATCACGCACGGCACGCTCGGCCTGACGAAGGTGCTCGACCTGGGCGAGGCGTGGCAGCGCGACACGAGCCTGCCGCTGCCGCTCGGCGTGAACGTCATCCGCCGCGACCTCGGCGAGGATCTGCACCGCGCGCTGTCCCAGGCGCTGCGCGATTCGATCGCGTGGGCCCACGCCAACGTCGACGAGGCCCTCGAGTACGCCATGCGCTACGGCCGCGGCATCGACAAGGAAACGTGTCGCCGCTTCGTGCTGATGTACGTCAACGACTTCACGCTCGCGCTCGGCCACGAGGGGCGCGCGGCGATCGAGCGCCTGTTCACGATGGCCCACCGCAAGGGCCTGATTCCGGCCGTGCCACCGATCGATCCGATCTGACCGACCCGATCAGTAGCGCTTCAGGATCTCGTACTCGGTGGTGCGCTGGGCGGGGGTGAAGCCGGCGTCCCGGATCAGCGTGACGATCTCGTCGACGCTGATCGTGTTCACGTAGTCCGCGGCCTTGTGGACGTTCTCCTCGAACAATGTCCCGCCCCAGTCGTCGGCGCCGAAGCCGAGGGCGACCTGACCCGTCTCCTTGCCCTCGGAGAACCACGAGGCCTGGATGTGGGGGAAGTTGTCGAGGTAGAGGCGCGAGACCGCCAGCATCCTCAGGTAGGCGCTGGGTCCCTGGTAGTGCTTGATCCACTTCTCGAGCAGCGTGTTGCCGGGCTTGAAGGACCACGGCACGAACGCGGTGAAGCCGGCGTGCTCGTCTTGCAGGCGGCGGATCGCGTCGAAGTGATCGAGCAGGTCGTCGACCTGCTCGACGTGGCCGTACATCATCGTGGCAGTCGACTTGAAGCCACGACGGTGGGCGGCGCGATGAACGGACAGCCAGGCCTCCGGGCCGCCCTTCTTGGGCTCGATCCGCTGGCGCACGCGCTCGGAGAGAACCTCGGCGCCCCCGCCGGGGATGGTGCGCTGACCGGCGTCCCACAGACGCTCGAGCACGTCCTCGACGGTGAGGCGCGCCACCTCCGCCATCGTGCGGATCTCGGAGGCGGTGAAGAAGTGCGGCGTCACCCCGGGGAAGCGCCGGCGCGTCTCGGTCACGAGCGCCAGGTAGTAGTCGAGGGGGAGGGCGGGGTTGTGGCCGCCCTGCAGCAGCACCGTGGTCGCTCCCCGGGAAGCCGCGACCTCGATCTTGGCCAGCACCTCGTCGACCGTGAGCGTCCACGCCTCCTTGTCGCCCGGCTTGCGGTAGAAGGCGCAGAACTGGCAATCGGTGACGCAGACGTTCGTGTAGTTCGGATTGGTGTCGATGACGAACGTCACGACGCGCTCCGGCAGGCGCGCGAAGCGGACGTCGCTGGCAAGGGCGCCGACCTCCAGCAGCGGCGCCTCCGTCAGGAGATACCGCCCGTCCTCGCGCTCGAGCCGCTTGCCGTCGAGCGCCTTCTGGCGGATCTGGTCGAGCAGGTCGGACACTAGTTGTAGACCTGTACCACGTTATAAAGGGCGTCGCGCTCGACGGGGATCTTGCCGGCGTCGCGGATCATCCTGAAGAGCTGCTCGCGCGCGAGCCCGGCCGGCGTCTGGGCCCCGGAGAGATGCTGGATGCGCTCGTCCTCCAGGGTGCCGTTGACGTCGTCGGCGCCGAAGTGCAGCGCGATCGACGCGGTGGCCTCGCCGAGCACGACCCAGTAGGCCTCGACGTGGGGAAAGTTGTCGAGCAGGAGGCGCGAGACGGCGATCGTGCGCAGGCTATCGGTCGGCGGCGTCCGGCGGGGCACCAGCTTCGTGGCCGACTCCTGGTACGTCAGGGGGACGAACGTCAGGAAGCCGCCGGAGGCGTCCTGCTGCTCGCGCAGCCGCAGCAGGTGATCGACGCGCTCGGCCGGCGTCTCGACGTGACCGTAGAGCATCGTCGCGTTGGTCGGAATGCCAAGCGCATGGGCGATCCCGTGGATCTCGCACCAGCGGCCGGGATCGGCCTTGCCGGTGTACTTCAGCAGCTTGGCGAGTCGCAAAGAGAAGATCTCGGCGCCGCCGCCCGGCATCGACTGCAGGCCGGCCGCCTTGAGGCGGGTCAGCGCCTCCTTCGGCTCGATCTTCCAGCGCCGCCAGAAATAGTCGATCTCGGCGGCCGTGAAGGCCTTGATCTGCACGTCGGGATGGGCGGCGTGGATGGCCTGGATCATTCGCTCGTAGTATTCGAACGGCCAGTCGGGATGGTGCCC
>VBPC01000092.1 GCA_005887895.1 Candidatus Rokuibacteriota bacterium | reverse complement strand
CCGAGGAACTCGTAGGCCGTGTAGACGTTGAGCCGCCGGTACATAGGCAGGAACACGGCGCACACGACGATGAGCGCCAGCGGCAGGCCGAAGTAGTTCTGCACGAAGCCGATGCCGCTCTCGAAGCCCTGGCCCGGGATCGAGAGGAACGTGATCGCGCTCGCCTGCGTGGCCATCACGCTCAGACCGATCGTGCCCCAGCCGGCGGACGCGTTGCCGCGCAGGTACGTGTTGAGGCTCCGAACGTGGCGCGTGCGCCAGGAGCCGTACGCGGCGATGCCCACGATGGTGCCGAGCAGCACGACCCAGTCGGCGACGTTCACGAGAAGATCCCCGTGAACACGGTCAGCAGGCCGACCACGAGCACGAACCACCCGAAGACGAACAGGTAGACGCCGCGCCAGGTGCGGAACCCGGGGACGTCAGGCGGCTCGGCCTCGGGACGCTCGTCGAGACGCGGCGCGGGCGTCACTTACCCAGCGAGACGAGATTCGCGAACAGCCGATAGGCGCCGGGGACCGCGTCGGGGAGCTGGCGAAACCACGCCAGGCTGGTGTAGACGAAGTATCCCTTGCCGTGCCGCGCCGCCAGCAGGCCGCTCTTGAGCGGCGTCTCGCCCGCGTCGCCGGACGCGAGGATCGCGGTGAAGCGCTCGTCCCACTGATCGGGGAAGTAGAGACCGCGCTCCTGCACCCAGCCCTCGAAGTCCGCCGCGGTGATGCGATTCGGCGTGGTCAGCACGGGATGCTCGGGCGCCAGGATCGTCACGGGCGCGTGCTCGTCGGTCACGCGGTCGCGCGAGAGGCGCAGGTGGAACGGCGCGAGCCAGCCCTCGCGCAGGCCGTCCAGCGTGTTGTACTGCGCGACGACCGTGCCGCCCGCCTCGACGTACGCGAACAGCGCGGGCAGGCGCTCGGCGAGATCCGTCCTCACGTTGAAGGCGCGGATGCCGATGACCACCGCGTCGAGGCCGCGCAGCCGTTCCGGCGTGAGGTCGGCGCCGGTCAGCCGCGCGACCTCGTATCCCATCTGCTCCAGGGCGGCGGCCACGTCGTCGCCGGCGCCCGGCAGGTAGCCGACGTGGCGGCCGCGAGTCGCCAGCTCGAGCGACACCGCCCTGGCGCGCGCCGGGGGCTGCAGGAGCTGGAGCGGCAGGTGATCGTAGCGAACCTCGACGCGCTGCTGGTTGAAGCGCCGGCCGTTGATCTCCACGCTCGCGCCGAGCGGCGCGGTCGCGAGCTGCGCCGGCGCGGTCACGGTGAAGGTGAAGCGCGCGTGCTCGCCAGGGGCGGCGAGGCGAAACGGCTGGACGGCCGGCGTCACGGCCCAGCCGGCTGGCGCCTCGAGCTGCACGGTGCCGGCGACGCGCGCGCGGGCAGCGGTGAGCTCCACCGTCACGGGACGCGCGGCGCCGGGCGCGAAGAGCCGCACGCCGGCGATGAACCGCAACGAGACCGGCGCGATGACCTCCAGCCGCCGGCGCAGCGCAGGCGTGGCGGCATCCGCGGCCGGCATCGGCTCGCCGGCGATCACCAGCGTCTGCCCGCCGACGTCGAAGACGTACTCGAGCGGGAACGTGGGCGGGTTCTCGGCGCGGCCGATGAGCGACGGATCGTCCACGGCGAACAGCCCCGCCGTACCCTCCGTGCGCAGCCAGTACGGCTGGCTCGGCGGCGTGCTCGCGGGCATGACCGGGGAGGCCTCGCGAACGACCGGCTGGTTCGGGCGCAGCTCGACGGCCTTGTTGATCGCGCGGTGCGCGCTCGGGTACCGCACCGCCGTCCAGCGCACGGGGATGCGCGAGCGCACGACGGCCGTGTGACGCAGCTTCAAGGTCTCGCCGGGCACGACCTCGGCGCGATCGACCACGGTGTCGACCTCGAGGCCGAGCCACGCCTGCATGATCCGATCGAGCTGCTCGCGCTTGTCGTTCACGATGGGATCGGCGGGGAGCGCGGCGAGCCGGCGGCGGATCGCGAGCAGGGCGGTCACGCGAGCGGCCGCGTCCTGCGTGTTGAACTTCGCGATCGCCTCGTCGATCGACCGCGCGACCTCGGTGCCGCCCGGCACGCGGTTCCACGTCGTGTCCACGCCGTCGAGGAGATCGTTCATCGCCGCCTCGCCGGCGAGCAGCACGAACGGCTCGATCCGCGAGCCCTCGTTCACGGGCGGGCCGCCGATGCCGAAGCCCTGCGTCTTGTGCATGGCACGGCTGCGGGCGGCGATCGACGCGAACGACTCGCCCGACACCGGATCCCGGCCGCCGACCTCGACCTTCACGACGCCCGGACCATCCGGCACGTTCGCGGGCGAGCCCGCGACGGCCATGCCGGCGCCCGGATTCGCCGCGCCGGCGCCCAGGCCGACGTTGTGGACGATGCGCCGCGCTTGCCAGGGCCTGAGCTCGCGGAGCTGCTCGGGGAACGCCGCGGGGTCGGCGGCGAGCCTGAACGCTTCGACGGCGAGCACGGCGGACGCGGTGTGATGACCGTGCGTGGGCGCGGGCTTCGGGGAAAACCGCGTGATGATCACGTCCGGGCGGAACTCACGGATCACGCGCACGATGTCGCCGAGGACGCCCTGCCGGTCCCAGACGCTCAACGTCTCCTCGGAGTTCTTCGAGTAGCCGAAGTCCTTCGCGCGGGTGAAGTACTGCCGCCCGCCATCCAGGCGGCGCGCGGCGAGCAGTTCCTGCGTGCGCGCCACGCCGAGCGCCTCGCCGAGCTGGGGGCCGAGCAGGTTCTGTCCACCGTCGCCACGGGTGAGCGAAAGATAGGCCGTCCGGTATCCGCGGCCGCGCGCCAGGTATGTGATCGCCTGCGTGTTCTCGTCGTCCGGATGGGCGGCGACGTAGAGCACGCTGCCCATGGTGGCGAAGCTGCGCAGCTGCTGCAGGATCGCGGCCCCCGTCGGTGGCTCGGCGGCGTGGCCGACGTCGGAGGAGCCCGCCAGGATGGCCACGCCGAGGGCGGCCCAGAACGGCAGGTTCCAGAGGGTGTCGCGCACGAGGATGGAGGACGTCATCGGCAGCTCACACGATAGCACCGCATATGATGGAAAGCGCGAGGCGCCACGTACACTGCGCGCACGTGTAGAATCCCGCCGAGCCGTCGCCGCGACGGCATCCGCGCGAAGGAGCGTGCCCATGCCATGAGTGACCACGCGCACTGGGTCGGCACCTGGACGGCGACCCCCGCCCCCGCCGAGGGCGTCGCCTTCAGCAACCATACGTTGCGGATGATGCCGCGAGTCAGCATTGGTGGGCGCCGGCTGCGCGTGCGCATCTCGAACGCCCACGGCACGCGTCCGCTGGCGATTGGCGCGGCCTGGGTGGGGCTGCGTGGCGAGGGACCCGCGCTGGTGCCGGAGTCGAACCGCCGGCTCACCTTCGGCGGCGAGAGGAGCGCCACCATCGCGGCCGGCGCCCTCGTCGTCAGCGATCCAGTCGAGCTGGAGGTCCCGCCGCTGGCGGATGTCGCCGTCAGCGTGCACCTGCCGGGGGATCTGCCGGTGAGCTTCGGCATCACCGGCCGTTATGCGCGGCAGACCAACTACGTTTCGCCGCCGGGGAATTTCGCCGCCGAGGAGGCCATGCCGGTCGGACGCCTCACCGATGACTGGTATTTCGTCTGCGGCATCGACGTCGTTGCCTCGAGCGAGACGGGCGCGATCGCCGCGGTCGGCGACTCACTGACCGACGCGAACATCTCCACCCATGACGGCCATCACAGCTGGCCTTCGCAGCTCGCGCGGCGGCTGTTGGCGCGGGCGCACGGGCGGGCGATGGCGGTGATGAACCAGGGGCTTGGCGGAAACCGGATCCTCCACGACATCCGGGGGGACAGCGGTCTGCGCCGCTTCGACCGCGACGTGCTCGCCCAGCCCGGCGTGACCCATACCGTCATCATGCTCGGCACCAACGATCTGCGGAACCGCAACGGCAAGCCCGAGGAAGAGGTGACCGCCCCGCAGATGATCGCCGGGCTCAAGCAGTTCGCCGTGCGCGGTCAGGCGCGCGGGATCAAGGTCATCGGCGGCACCCTGACCCCCTTCGAGAACGAGACCTTCCTGCCCGGCGCCTGGAACCCGAAGCGCGAGACGGTGCGCCAGGCGGTCAACGAGTGGCTACGCCAGACCGACGTCTTCGACGCGATCGTCGATTTCGATCGGGCGCTGCGCGATCCCGATCATCCGACCCGGATGCTGCCGATCTACGACTGCGGCGACCACCTCCATCCCAGCGACCGGGGCTACCGTGCGATGGGCGACGCGATCGATCTCTCGCTGTTCGACTGACGAGGAGGCGTCTACGTGCACAACTTGCTCGGGAACCTCGCCATCCGCGTGCCCCATCCCGACTTTGCGCACGGTGTGGCCTACACCAAGCACGCGGAGGTGTCGCTGGAGGAGATGACGATCGACAACGTCGTCATCACCGACATCCCGACCCCGCGGCTCCTGCATGGCACCGTTCCGACGAGCGTCGGCCACAACCTGAACCGCGAGATCCTGCGCCTGCGGCCCGACGTCGGCACGGTCATCCACGTGCATCACGACGAAACCATCGCGCTGTTCGCGTCGGGCGCCGTCAAGGAACTGCGCGTGCTCTCGCTCGAGTTCCCCTACGTGATGGCGAAGCCGCCGTACGTCGTACGCGCGGATGATCGTGGCGCGCGGCTACGTGCACAACTCGCTCGGGAACCTCGCCATTCGCGTGCCCCATCCCGACTTTGCGCACGGGGTGGACGGCGACCGGCCGGCCTAGACCGCGCGCACAGGGGGCTGACATGAAAGTCGGCATCTTCGTCACCAACCAGAACCCGCTCGGGGCCGACATGGTCTCCGCGCTCGACGACCAGTTCGCGATGACGCGCCTCGCGCGCGACCGCGGCTGGGACGCGGTCGGCACTGGACAGCACTACCTGAGCGAGGGGATGAGCCAGCTCCAGCTCATTCCCTTCCTCGCGCGCCTGGCCGCCGAGGCCGGGGAGATGACGGGCGTGGCCGGCGTACTGCTCATCAACCTCCACAATCCGGTCGAGGTCGCCGAGTGTGTCGCGTCGCTCGACGTCATCTGGCGCGGGAACTTCGTCTTCGGCGTGGGTCTGGGTTATCGCGACGTCGAGTTCGACGCCTTCAAGGTGCCGAAGACCCAGCGCCTGCGACGATTCGAGCAGTGCCTGGAGGTCGTCAAGCGGCTCTGGACCGAGGACAAAGTGAGCGTCGATACCGACGTCTGCACGCTGTCGAATGTGACGCTCACCTGTCGGCCCGTGCAAAAGCCACACCCGCCGATCTGGTTCGCGGCCAACAGCGACAACGCCGTTCGCCGCGCGGCGCGGCTCGGCGACACCTGGTTCGTGAACCCGCACGCAACCACGGCCAGCATCACGCGCCAGATGCGCCTCTATCGCGAGGAGCTCGCGCGCCTGGGCAAGCCGCTGCCGCGCGTGCGCCCGCTCATCAAGGAGATCTACTGCGCGAAGGATCGCCAGACGGCCATCGAGATGGCCGGGCCGTATCTCGGCGCGAAGTATCGGGCGTACGCGTCGTGGGGCCAGGATGCGGTGCTACCCGACGGGGACACCTTCCGGCAGCCGTTCGCCGAGCTCCTTCGCGACCGCTTCGTGCTGGGCAGCCCCGAGGAATGCTACGAGCAGCTTCGCCCGTGCTGGGAAGATGTCGGCGCCAACTTCCTGTTCTTCCGCACGCACTGGCTCGGCATGCCGCTCGCGCACGCGCTCGCCAGCATGCGACTCATGAGCGACGAGCTGCTGCCGGCGCTGCGGCAGGTGAAAGGCTGAGACCGCAAGCGTCAGCGCGGTGCGACGCCGTCGGGGGCCTGGTTCAGATCCGGCACGTTGCTGGCCGATGCGGCCAGCAGCGGCGACTTCGTGACCGCGAGGGCGGCGGCCGCGGCCGGGTTCTCCGTGATCTTCGCCATCACGGCCTCGCGAGCGCGGTTGAAGTACTCGCGGTTGGTGGCGACGAATTCGCGAGACGTTCGCAAACCGGCGAGATAGCCGTTGATCTCCGGCACCACGTAGCGCGCCACCATGTCCCAGCTTCGCATCGTGTTCTCCGGGTTGGCCCAATCGTGGACGAAGCCGACGACCGTCCCGAACCCGCCGGAGATCTCGAGCACCGATTTGATCCGCGCCACGAGATCGTCCGGCGTGCCGATCGTGGCGACGGCGCCGGGAACGAAGGCGGTCCTGTCCACGGCCTCGTCGGGGGTCTTGAAGAGACGCGCGCCGGGGCGTTGCAGCGTCGCCGTGATGTACTCGTTGTTGTGCCGCAGCAGGCCGTCACGGGCCTCGGCGCGGGCCTTCTCGCGGGTCTCGGCGATGTGCCAGCTCATCAGCACCCGCCAGCTCTTGCGATCGACGGTCTGGCCATGCTCGGCGGCGGCGGCCTCCGCGAAGCTCCATTGCGTCGGCAAGTTGTTCAGACCTTCCTCGGACAGCGACCCGATCGAGATGATGCCGATGCCGTGCTTTCCGGCCAGCGTCATGCCCGAGGGGCTGATCTGGGAGGCGACCGCGAAGGGCATGTCCTCCTGCAACGGCAACAGCTGCAGGGCGGCGTCCTGCAGGGTGAACCAGTCGGACGTGACGGTCAGGCGCTCGCCACGCATCAGGCGGCGGATCACGCCGATGGCCTCGTCCTGCCGGTCGCGCAGCAGCATCGGATCGATCCCGAGCGTGTGGGCGTCGGAGGCCAGCGCGCCCGGCCCGGAGCCGAAGATCACGCGTCCACCGGTCATGTAGTCGAGCTGCACCATCCGTTGCGCCACGTTGAACGGATGGTGATAAGGCAGCGAGACGACCCCGGTGGCGAGCTTGATGCGCTTCGAGCGTTCGCCCGCCGCGGCCAGGAACATCTCGGGCGAGCCGATCATTTCCCAGCCGCTGGAATGGTGCTCGCCGCACCAGAATTCGTCGTACCCGAGCTGGTCGAGATGCTCGACGAGGTCGAGATCGCGGCGGAACTGCAGCATCGGATGCTCACCGATCGGATGGTGGGGGGCGAGGAACGCGCCGAAGCCTAAACGGGACATGAGCAGGTCTCCTGGTTGGTGATGATCAGCGACAGTACCGCTTGACACCTCCGCTTGGCCAGCGGAACATCCCGGCCCAATGCGGCAGATAGCGGAAGACAAGCGCTTGCCGGCCGACCTCGATGCTCAGCCTCCGGTGCAGGCCGCGGCCGCTCTGCGGTCGGTCGTCCGCGGCTATCGCGACGAGATCGAGCGCGAGCAGCGCTTGCCGAAGGCGCTGGTGGAGCAGTTCCATGCCGCCGGCTTCTACAGCCTGGTCATGCCGCGTGAGCTGGGCGGGCTGCAGGCCGACCCGCTGACCTACGTGCGCGTCGTGGAGCTGCTGGCCGAGGCCGCCGGCTCGGTCGGCTGGAACCTGGCCAACAACAGCATCGGCCAGCTCGTCACGCTGGGGTTGCCGGACGAGGGCGTCCACGAGATCTACGCGCACGCTGCCGACAGCGTCATCGCCGGCACCGCCGTCATGGGCGGCGGGCGGGCCGTGCCTGTCGATGGTGGCTACCGGGTCACCGGTCGCTGGCCTTTCGGCACCGGCTGCCAGGAGGCCTCGTGGATGCTCGGCAGCTTCCAGATTCTCGACGACGGCCAGCCGCGGCGCAGCCCGGATGGCGCGTCGGCCTACTGGCGTGGGGTCTTCCCGCGTTCGGAAGCGCAGATCGTCGAGGGGAGCTGGGACGTGTCGGGCCTGCGTGCGACCGGCAGCTTCGACTGGACCGTCGACGACGTCTTCCTGCCGGAGCGGCGCACGATGGTCCACGCCGGCGTCCCACTCGACAACCAGTGGAAGCGCTGGCCGGGAGTGTCGTACAGCCTGCCGGCCCAGGCCTGGGTCGGGCCCCACCACAGCGCCGTGATCACCGGAATCGCCCGCGCCGGCATCGACGCGCTGATCGAGCTGGCCGGCGAGAAGACGCCGCGCGGCCGCACCGGTCGGCTCTGCGAGAACCCGCAAGTCCAGGACGCGGTCGGTCGGGCCGACACGATTCTCAACGCCGGTCGCGCGTACCGCAGCGCGACGATCACCGAGGTGTGGAACACCGTCGCGGCCGGCGAGGACACCACCCTCGAGCAGCGGGCCCGTTGCCGGCTGGCCGCCGCCTACGCCGCCGACAGCGCTCGCGAGGCGATGGACCTGATGTACCGGCATGGCGGCAGCACGTCGTACCGGCGTGAGAGTCGCCTGGCCGAGTGCTGGCGCGATCTCCACGTCGTCGGCCAGGCGGTCACGCTCGCGCCGGAGTGGTATCCGATGGGCGGCCGGGTCTTCCTGAAGATGGACCCGGGCCCGCGCCTGCGCTAGCCGCCCGCCCTCGGCCGAGTCCCCCCATCTGGCTGACGATCCGCCACTCGGCTTCCGTAACTGGCTGGACCGACAGGCGCGGAAGCCTGACCAGCGCCATGGTAGAAGGACGCCTGCTCGCCCTTCTTCATGACCCGCCGGTGGTTCCGGGCCGAGAAGTTGCGAATGCCTGTCCACTCCGCCCCGTCACGCCCCTTCGCGACCTGCACAGTAACCGACCTCGCGGGCTTCGTCGACGACTGGCGCGAACCTTGACTCGCCGGCTCGGCGGCATGATAGTGCGGCCACTTCGGCGGATCCGGACGCACGACGCGAACCGACGATGGAGGACGAATACGACATGAAACTCGGCGTGGTGTTTCCCCAGACGGAGATCGGCTCGGACCCCGCGGTGATCCGCGACTACGCCCAGGCTGCCGAGAGCGCCGGCTACGACCACGTGCTCGTCTTCGACCACGTGCTGGGCGGCAAGCCGGAGCGCTTCGACAAGCTCGGTCGCCGCCCGCCTTATACCGACGAGAGCCCCTTCCACGAGGTCTTCGTTCTGTTCGGTTACCTGGGGGCCTGCACGCGGCGCCTCGAGCTCGTCACCGGCATTGTCATCCTGCCCCAGCGGCAGACTGCCCTCGTGGCCAAGCAGGCTGCTGCGGTGGACGTCCTCACCGGCGGGCGCCTGCGCCTCGGCGTGGGCATCGGCTGGAACCATGTCGAGTACGAGGCCCTGAACGAGGACTTCTCCACGCGGGGCCGCCGCGTCAGCGAGCAGATCGCCGTCATGCGGAAGCTCTGGACCGAGCCGGTGGTGACTTTCCAGGGCTCGTATCATCACCTCGACCGAGCTGGCATCAACCCTCTACCCGTCCAGCGCCCCATCCCGGTATGGATGGGCGGCATGGCCGAGCCCGTGCTCAAGCGGGTCGCCCAGATCTCCGACGGCTGGTTCCCCCAGTTTCAGCCCGGTGACGAGGCGAGCCACACGCTCGATCGCGTGCGCGCGTACATGAAGGAGTCGGGTCGCCCGCTCTCGGCCGTGGGGATCGAGGGGCGCTTCTCCTATGGGATCGGCGGCCCGACCGAGTGGGCGAAGCGGGCCCGGGAGTGGCGCGATCTCGGCGCCACCCACGTCTCGGTGAACACGATGGGCGCAGGCCTCGCTCCGCGCGGCCACATCGACGCGCTTCTCCAGGTGGTGCACGCTCTCCTGCTCGATGGCGGGCCCGTCGTCGCGGAAAGCGCCGAAGAGCGCGGGAGCACCGACGAGCCTCTTGACCAGTCCGGCCGCCACGTCGTGACGCCCGGTCATGTCGAGCGCTTCAGCCGGCGTTCCCCGAACCCGACGCGCTGGCGTCCCGTCGTGACGACGACCGATGATCCGCTCGGGCGGCTCGTCGAAGAGCGACGTGGAGACGTGGTGGTCCTCGCGGGCAGGAACGGGGGCAAGGCGCGCACCATACGACGGCTGCATGAATCAGGCTTCCATGTGCTCGCCGACAAGCCGTGGCTCGTGGAGCCGGCCGACCTCGAGCACGTGCGGGCGAGCCTCGAGGGCTGGCCACTGGCTGCGGAGATCATGACCGGGCGTCACGACGTGGCGGCCGGACTGGTCAAGAGGCTCGTCGGTGCTCCCGCGCTCTTCGGCGCTTTCCGCGACGACGGGCCCGCCATCGAGCAGGAGAGCGTGCACCACCTGGAGAAGCGCGTCGATGGCGCCCCCCTCAGACGTCCGTGGTGGTACTTCGACGTGCGTGTGCAGGGAAGCGGCCCGGTCGACATCCCGACGCACGTCGTGGACCAAGCGCAGTGGCTCGCGGACGGCGCCGCCGCGCCGGTGCTCCTCTCGGCCCGCGCGTGGTCGACGCCAGTGCCGGCGGAGGCGTTCCGGCGAATCACCGGAGAGGCGGGCTTCCCGCGCGAGCTCGAGCCGTTCGTCGACGGCGACACGCTGAGCTATCGATGCAACGCCGAGCTCGTGTACCGGATCGGTCGCGTCACCGGGAGCGCCGCGACGCGCTGGAATCTCTCGCCGTCACCGGGTGGCGGAGACGCTTCTCACAGCGTCGCTCACGGCACTCGCGCGGACGTCCGCCTGGAGCAGAGCGTCCGCACGGACCACCGCCGCAGAGTCTTCGTCGAGCCCCGCACCGATGTCGCCGGCGTCGCGCGCGCGCTGCGCGAGACGGTCACGGCGTGGCAGGTGGAGCTCCCCGGCGTCGAGGTCGTGCCGGCCGGCCCGGACACGTTCGAGGTGACCGTGCCGCCTACGCTCGACGGAGGCCACGAGACACACTTCGCCCGGGTGCTCGAGGAGTTCCTGCGACTCGTGGACGATCACCGCTGGCCTATTGCGGTCGCCGAGCGCACGCTCGCCAAGTACACGCTGCTCGCCGAGGCCGCGGCGAGGACGAGCGCCATCGGCGGCCTCGCCTAGAGAGTTTCGCGCCACCAGCGCCGCGCCGGCGATGAACAGCGTGGCGGCGATGATGCGCGCCGCCGTGGCGGGCGCCAGAGTCAGGTGCGCGCGATGACCGTCCCGCCAGGGCGAACGCGAGTACCCGCAATCCGACGTTGAGGATCACCATCTGCGAGATGGTGGCCCGTTGCGCATCCGGATCGGCGATCCAGCCCGCGAGGTACATGACGTACGGCGGCCCCGCCCATGCCGAAGAGCGCTCCGACGAGCCCGCCCACGATGCCCGCGGGCGCCGCCCACCACCGGCTCAATCGCCGCCGGGTTTCACGACGGAGCATCAGTTTGACGGCGTAGGCGCACACGAACAGGCCGAGCGCCAGCAGGGTCGCGTCGCGCGGCAGGCGGAGGAGCAGCGTGACGCCCAGGGTGAGCCCGAGGAGCGTGAAGGGCACGAGCGTCACGAGCTCTCGAGTGTCGGCTTGGAGCACGAAGGCCAGGGGGAGGAGGTGGACGAGAACGGGAATCGTGATCGGCGAGGCGCCGAACCCCGTGATGCCGAATACGTGGTACGCGACGAAGATCACGAAGATCACGAGGGGCACGAGCAGCAGCACGTCGTGAGGGGTCGTCACGCCGGCACCGCCGGACACTATTGAGCAG
>VBPC01000091.1 GCA_005887895.1 Candidatus Rokuibacteriota bacterium | reverse complement strand
GCGCACCAGGTTGGTCGGCACGCCCACGCTGACCGTCTGCTGGCCGCTGGAGGTGATGAAGGTCAGCGCGTAGGTGAACTCCTGGATCGTCAGCGTGAAGGCGAAGATGACGGCCGAGAGGATCCCGGCCAGCGAGATCGGCATGATGATCTGCACGATGGCGCGCGCCCGGCTGCAGCCGTCCACCATCGCCGCTTCCTCGATGTCCTTGGGAATCGACTTGAAGAAGCCCATCAGGAGCCACACGCAGAACGGGATCGTGAACGACGGGTACACGACGACCAGCGACCACAGCGTGTCCTGCAGCCCCAGCGTCGCCACGATGCGCGACATGGGGATGAACAGCAGCGTCGACGGCACCAGGTAGGTCAGGAAGATCGCGATGCCGAGGCGCTCGCCCCAGCGCCCGCTCAGACGGGCCAGCGCGTAGCCGGCCGGCAGCGCCAGGATCAGCGTGATGAGGACGACCAGCACGCCGACGAGCAGCGTGTTCCAGAGCCACTTGAGGTAGAGGGTCTTCTCGAAGAGCAGGGTCAGGTTGGCCAGGGTGGGGTGGTCGTTGAAGATGAGCGGGTTGTTCTTGAGGTCGTAGAGGTCGTGGTCGGTCTTGAACGTCGCCAGCAGCATCCAGTAGAACGGAAACGCCAGCACCGCCGCGAACGCCGTCACCGTGGCGTAGAGGCCGACCCGCCCGGCGACCTTTCGGCCGCGTCCCGCCCGCATGGCTCACGCCACCTCGGTCCGCCGCGCGACCATCAGCATGACGATCGCGACGACCACCAGCACGGGGAACAGGAAGAGCGAGATCGCCGCGCCGCCGGCCAGGTCGCCGCCCAGGATGCCGGTGAAGAACGCCAGGCTCGACAGCACCTGGGTGGCCTGGGCGGGGCCGCCGCGCGTCAGCACGTAGATGACCGTCATGTCGGTGAAGGCGAAGATGATGCCGAAGAGCCCGGCCACGGTGAGGATCGGGCGCAGCAGCGGCAGCACGATGTGGAACTCGCGCGACCAGAAGCCGGCGCCGTCGACCTCGGCCGCCTCGTCGACCTCCTTGGGGATCGAGGTCAGCCCGGCCAGGATGATGACGGTCGCGAACGGCAGCAGCCGCCAGACGTGCACGGCGATGACGGCGGCCATGGCCAGGTCCTTCTCGCCGAACCACATCGGCCAGGTGTTCTTCCCGACCAGGTGCGTCGCCTGCAGCACCCAGTTCACCGGGCTGTAGAGCGAGTCGAGCATCCACTTCCAGCCGATGGTGCCGAGCGAGATCGGCGCCACCCACGGCAGCAGGATCAGGAAGCGGAAGATCGACTTGCCCCAGAAGCGCTTGGTGAGACAGGTGGCCAGGATCTTGCCCAGCATCAGCACCAGCACCTGGGAGACGAGCGTGAAGATGAACGTGTTGCCGAGCGACTTGCGGAAGGTCGGACTCTCCAGCGCCCCGCGCACGTTGTCGAGGCCGACGAAGCCGTAGGTGTTGCTGGCGATCTTGGCGTCGCTCATCGCCAGGTAGATCGAGAGCACGAAGGGAAAGCCGACCAGCGCCACCACGTAGAGGACGGCGGGGAGGATCATCAGCGGGCCGAGGAAACTCTCGCGGTCCAGCAGCGGCCGCTTCGAGCGCGAACGTGAAGAGGCCCCGCTGAGCGGGGCCTCTCGCACGTCCGGCGACCGTTGGGGTGCTACTTGTTCCACTTGGCGAAGATGCGCTTCATGTCCGCGTCCGCCTGCTTGGCCGAGTCTTCGGCCGACATCTCGCCCTTGGCTACCCGGGCGAACATGTCGGGCAGCACGAAGGTGTTGAAGCACTCGTCGATGGCGGCGGTGGTGTAGCCGGGGTAGCCGGGGTACGCGCTGTACTTCTCGAAGTCGCCCAGGATCGCGTACTCCTCGGGATTGACCTTGTCGGCGGCCAGCTTGCCCTTGAGGTCGGTGACCGCCTTGGAGAACGACGGGAAGTTGTAGAACTCGCTGGCCAGGAAGGCGTCGTTGTAGCTGCCGATGAGATCGACGATGAACTTCTTGGCCATCTCCGGGTTCTCGCCGAACTGCCAGACGACGTAGCAGTGCAGCAGGTGCTCGGAGGCCATGCGCTTGCCGCCGGGCCCGGCGGCCGGCAGCGCCAGGCCCGCCTTCTTGGCCAGCTCGGGGTTCTGCTTCTCGAGGGTGCGGATGGCCGAGATGGCGTTCTGGATGATGTGGCCCTTGCCGGAGACGAAGAAGCGGTTGTTCGAGGAGGGGTCCCAGGTGAAGACCTCGGCCGTCTCCGACTCCTTGTAGATGGCGGTCATCAGCTTGATCGCCTCGACGGTGGCCTTCGAGTTGATCATGACCTTGGTGCTGGACTCGTCCTGCTCCTGGGCGCCATACGACCACAGCAGCGCCCGCACCATCATGTTGGTGTCGAGCTCCTGGGAGATGCCGAAGCCGGCCGGCATGCCGTTCTTGTCCTTGATCTTCTTGGAGCCCTCGCGGATGTGCTCCCACGTGTCCGGCTTCATGCCGATCTCGCCCCACACGTCCTTGCGGTAGTGAAGCGGGTCGGGCACCCAGTTGTCGGAAACCGCGAAGTACTTCTTCGTCTTCGGGTTGAAGGTGGCGCGCTGGGCGAGGTTCACCAGCTTCCCGTACTTCTTCTCGCACTCGCTCACCACGTCGTTCATCGGGACCACGACGTTCTCGTAGGCCGGCGGCGGATCCAGGAAGCCGAACAGGTCGTGGCCCTTCTTGGCGGAGACCTCGGCGGCGGCGCGGGCGCGCAGGTCGTTGACGGAAATGTGATCCACGACCACCTTGACGCCGTTCTTCTGGCCCCACTCGGGGCAATATTTCTTGTCGAACCACTCGTCGAAGGCGGGCACGAAGTGCGTCCACTGGCCGATCTTCAGCGTGTCCGACTTCGCGCGGGCCGTCGGCACGAAGATGGTCGGGGTGGCGACGGCGGCCGCCGCGACGCCGGCCGCTTTCAGGAACGTGCGACGGGTGAACCGGGATTCGCCCATGCTGTCCTCCTCCTTGAGGTGGGTGCGCCGACCGACCGTGAAAGTGGGCAAATTCTACGCGCAATCGGGGGGTTGCGCAAAACTTCGTCGCCGGGGAATCGCCGCCGCGCGTGGTATTCTGACCGCCCATGACCGAGCCGTCGCGACGGTTCTTCGAGGACATCGAGGTCGGCGAAGAGTACGAATCCCCCGGGCGCACCGTCACCGAGGCCGACATCGTGATCTTCGCGGGACTCTCGGGCGACTACAACGTCCTGCACACCGACGCCGAGTTCATGAAGTCGTCGATCTTCGGCGAGCGCATCGCCCACGGCCTGCTCGGGCTGGCGATCCAGGCCGGGCTCTTCACCCGCGCCGCCCAACCGTACGCCACGCTGGCCTTCCTCGGGCTGCGCTGGAAGTTCCGGGGTCCGATCAAGATCGGCGACACCATCCGCGTCCACGCCAAGGTCTCGGCCAAGAAGGAGACGGACAAGCGCGATCGCGGCGTCGTCACCGTCGAGCGGCGCGTGCTCAATCAGCGCGGCGAGGTGGTGCAGGAGGGCGAGACCGACCTGCTGGTGGAGCGCCGCGCGGGCGCCTGACGCTCGATGGCCGAGCCGGCGCGCTTCTACTTCGAGGACGTGGTCCTCCACGGCGTGCTCGAGACGCCGGCCATGACGGTCACCGAGGCCCACGTCGCCCTCTACGCCGGCCTCAGTCACGATCTGCCGGTCGAGCCCGGCGCCGTTCCCGAGATCCTGCCCCTCTGTCTCACCGTCGGCCTCGGCTGGCGCGTGCCTCAGCCGCCCCTGGCCGTCCTCGCCTTCATGGGCTTCGAGTGGCACGCGCTGGCGCCGGTGCGCGTCGGCGACACGATTCACAGCCGTTCGCGCACCGCCATGAAGCGCGCGATGCGCGAGGGCGGCGTCGTCATCGAGGAGCGCCAGGTCATCAACCAGCGCGGCGAGGTCGTCCACGAGGGCAAGTTCACGTTCCTCGTCGCCAAGCGTCCCGCCGCCTGAGCGTTGTCCCGTCGCCCCCGGCTTGACAGGTGGACGCACTTGACAACCCCGCGGGTCGGCAGTAGAAGGGCCTCACCTCTCGCAGGCCGCGCGTCCTGGGATCCGTCGAAAGGAGCGTACGTATGGCCCTCCGAGTCAGCCGCCGGCGGTTCCTCCAGACCTCGACCGGCGCCGTCGCCGGCCTCTCGCTCGCCACGCTGGGACCCGCGCCGGCCCACGCGCAGAAGCGCGAGCTGACGTTCCTGTCGTGGAACCACTTCGTACCGGCCGCCGACGACGAGCTGCGTCGACAGGCCGAGCTCTTCAGCAAGCAGGCGGGCGTGACGGTTCGGGTCGACACCATCGCGCACCTGCAGCTGCCCGCGAAGTTCGCCGCCGAGGCGCAGGCCCAGTCGGGTCACGACCTGCGGCTGTCGTACGACGCCGATCCGTTCCTCTACGAGCACCAGCTCGCCGACGTCGGCGACATCGTCGACGACCTCGGCAAGCGGTACGGCGGCTGGTATCCGTTCGCGAAGGAGGGCTGCCAGACCGCGTCGGGCTGGAAGGCGGTGCCGTGGTTCTGGATCTCGTTCCCCGCGACGTACAACATGGCGCACTTCAAGCAAGCGGGGCTGGAGACGCCGAAGACGTGGGCGGAGCTCCTCCATCACGGCAAAGTCCTCAAGAAGCAGGGCAACCCGGTCGGTATCGCCATCAGCCACTGCGCGGACGCCAACACCACGTTCTGGTCGGTGCTGTGGTCCCACGGCGGCAAGGTGCTGGAGGCCGATGGCAAGACTCCGGCGATCACCTCCGACAAGACCGCCCAGGTCATCGAGTGGTACAAGGAATTGTACCGGGATGCGATGGAGCCGGAGGTCCTGTCCTGGGACGACGCCTCCAACAACCGCTGCATTCTCGCCGGCAAGTGCTCCTGGATCCACAATCCGATCAGCCCGTACGCACTGGCCGTCACCAAGAAGATGCCGATCGCCGACGACATCAACCACCACTCGAGCCCCGGCGGCCCCGCCGGCATTCACTCCGCGCCGCCCATCAACCTTCTCGCCGTCTGGAAGTTCTCCAAGAACATTCCGCTGGCCAAGGAGTTCATCCAGTTCCTGTTCCGCAAGGAGAACTACGACCCCTGGATCGTGGCGTCGCAGGGCTTCAACCATCCCCCGCTGAAGCACCTGGCCGACCATCCCATCTGGGCGCAGAATCCGAAGCTCGCGATGCTGCCCAAGGAAGCGGAGTACGCGCACGTACGCGGCTGGCCGGCCAAGCCGAACGCGGCGGTCGCGCTCCTGCAGGTCAACTACGTGTTGCCCGACATGGTGGCCAAGGCGGTCAACGGCATGCCGACCAAGCGCGCCATGGCGTGGGCCGAGGACCAGGTGAAGCTCGCCGTGCAGGGCAAGCTCAAGGAGGGCGGAGCCTAGCGAGGAGGATGGCCGTGAGCGCTGCAATCACGCGTCGCCGCTTTCTCAAGGGCTCGGGAATCGCGCTCGCCTCGGCGTCGGCGGTGGCGCTCGAGCGACCGCCGGCGATCGCCCAGAAGCGGGAGCTGACGTTGCTCACGTTCAACCATTTCGTCCCGGCGTCGGATGACGAGCTGCGGCGGCAGGGCGAGGCCTTCGCGAAGCAGGCGGGGGTGACCGTGCGCGTCGACGCGATCCAGGCCCCGCAGCTCTTCGCCAAGCGCGCGGCCCAGGTCGCGTCCCAGTCCGGTCACGACCTCATCGTCACGACCGCCGCCGACCCCTTCCTCTACGAGCAGCACCTGGTCGACATGGGTGATCTCGTCGACCATCTGGGCGGCCGGTACGGCGGCTGGTACCCCTTCGCCAGGGAAACGTGCCTCACGGCGTCGGGGTGGCGCGCGGTGCCGTGGTTCTGGGTGGCGTTCGTCGGCAGCTACAACGAAGCGCAATTCAAGAAGGCCGGGCTGCAGCCGCCGAAGACCTGGGACGACCTGCTCAAGGCGGGGAAGATCCTCAAGAAGCAGGGCAACCCGGTCGGCATCGCCATCAGCCATTGCACCGACGCCAACATCACGTTCTGGTCGGTGCTGTGGTGCAACGGCGGCAGGGTGCTGGAGACGGATGGCAAGACGCCGGCGATCAACAGCGACAAGGCCGCCCAGGTGGTCGAGTGGTACAAGGAGCTGTACCGGGACGCCATGGAGCCCGAGGTGCTGTCGTGGGACAACGCCTCCAACAATCGCTTCCTCCTCTCGGGCAAGGGATCGTGGATCCACAACCCGATCAGCCCGTATGTCGCCGCCGTCGAGAAGAAGCTGCCGATCGCCGACGAGATCAACCACCACAACAGTCCGGGTGGTCCCGGCGGGATCCACTCGGCGACCGGCGTCAACTCGCTGGGAATCTGGAAGTTCTCGAAGAACATCGCGCTCGCCAAGGACTTCATCAAGTTCCTCTTCCTCAAGGAGAACTACAACGCGTTCATCGCGGCCGGCAGCGCGTTCAACCAGCCCCCCGTCAAGCAGTTCGGGGAGCATCCGATCTGGGCGAGCAATCCGAAGTACGCGATGCTGCCCAAGGAGGCGGAGTACGTGCACGAGCAGGGCTGGCCGGCCAAGCCCAATGCGGCGGTGCAGCTCATCGTCGTCAACTTCATCCTGCCCGACATCGTCGCCAAGGCCATCAACGGGATGCCCACCAAGCGGGCGCTGGCCTGGGGCGAGGATCAGGTGAAGCTGGCGGTGCAGGGCAAGCTCGAGACGAAGGGCAAGAGCTAGCATGGCGGTCGGACAGCGGCTGCTCCTCATCGTCGGTCTCGTCGCCTATCCGTTCGCGATGGCGATCTACTTCAGCCTGTCCGACTACTGGGTCGGCTCCCCGGGCCGCTTCATCGGACTGCAGAACTTCCGCGACGTGCTCGGCAACGAGATCTTCCGGCAGACGGTCCAGAACTCCTTCGTCTTCGCCGGCATTGCCGTCGCGCTCAAGACGGTGCTCGGCATCTGGCTCGCCATGCTGCTGTTCCGGCCGCTGCGATTCAAGCGGCTGGTCCGGGCCGCGGTGCTCCTGCCGTGGGTCATTCCCACGGCGCTGTCGACGCTGGCCTGGGGGTGGATGTTCGACTCGCTCTACAGCGTCGTGAACTGGACGGCGATCCACCTCGGGATCGTGAGCCCGCCCGGCCCCAACTGGCTCGGCATGCCGGCCTACGCCATGACCGCGGTCATCACCGTCAACGTGTGGCGCGGGCTGCCGTTCTTCGCCATCACGGTGCTGGCCGGCCTGGTGTCGATTCCGCGCGAGTACTACGAGGCGGCCGAGGTCGACGGCGCCGGCTCCTGGGGCGGCTTCCGTCATGTCACGCTGCCCCTGCTGAAGCCGGTCCTGGCCGTGGTCGTGCTGTTCTCCACGATCTTCACGTTCTCCGACTTCAACATCGTGCAGGTGCTCACGCGCGGCGGGCCCGTGAACACCACGCACCTGTTCGCCACGCTGGCCTACCAGGTGGGACTCAGCGGCGGCAACCTCGGCCAGGGGGCGGCGATCTCCCTGTTCCTCTTCCCGATGCTGGCCGCGATCGTCTTCGTCCAGCTTCGCTACATCCGGAGGGAATGACGTGCAGGTGGGCGTGAGGTCGCGGGCGGAGAAGATCCGGTCGGCGGCGTTCGGTTACGCCAACGTCGTGCCGTTCGTCTTCTTCGCGCTGTTCCCGTTCTATTACATGGTCATCACGTCGCTGAAGAACGACGCCGAGCTGTACGACCTCAAGTCGGTCCCGTTCCTCATCCAGACCGGTGTCATCACCGACCACTACCGGTACCTGTTCGGCAAGACCGAGTTCTTCACCTGGATGAAGAACAGCCTCATCATCAGCGTCGTGGCGACGTCGGTCTCGCTGGTGATCGCGATCCTCGCCGGCTACAGCCTGGCCCGCCTGCGGTTCCGCGGCGTGAGCAGCTTCGGCACCGCCGTGTTCATCACCTACCTGGTGCCGCCGACGCTCCTGTTCCTGCCGCTGTCGCAGGTCGTGGTGTGGCTCGGGCTCTCCGACACCATCTGGTCGCTGATCGTGACGTACCCGACGTTCCTCGTCCCGTTCTCCACCTGGCTCCTGATGGGCTACTTCCGCACGATCCCCCGGGAGGTGGAGGAATGCGCGCTGGTGGACGGCGCCAGCCGGATACAGACGCTGCTGCGCATCGTGCTGCCGATGGCGCTGCCCGGCATCGTCTGCTGCACGCTGTTCGGCTTCACGCTGACCTGGAACGAGTTCACCTATGCGCTGACGTTCGTGTCCCAGACGGCCAACAAGACGGCGGTCGTCGGTGTGACCGCGGACCTCATCCGCGGCGACATCTACTACTGGGGCTCACTCATGGCCGGGGCGGTGGTGGCCAGCCTCCCCATCGTCATCGTCTACGTCTGGTTCCTCGACTACTACGTGTCCGGCCTCACGGCGGGAGCGGTCAAGGGCTAGGACGGTTCGCTCTCCGGGGCATGCTAGACTCGCACCTCACCGGAGGGTCACCATGAATTTCCCGCTCGCGCCCTCGACGCCGTCGGCGCTCGACCTCGACCAGAGCCGCCTCGATCAGCTGGCGCGAATCATCGAGGGCCACATCAGGGATGGCCGCTACCCGGGCGCGCAGATCGCCGTCGCCCGCCGCGGCAAGCTGGCGCTGCTGAAGACGTTCGGCGACGCCACGCTGGAGCCCTCGCGGCAGCCGGCGGCCGACGACACGCTGTGGCTGCTCTACTCGAACACCAAGGTCATCACCGCCTGCGCGGTGTGGCTGCTGGTCGAGCGCGGCGCCCTGCGCTTCACCGATACGATCGCCATGCACGTGCCCGGTTTCGAAGCCAACGGCAAGGGCGATGTCACGCTGATCCAGTTGCTGACGCACCAGGGCGGCTTTCCGAACGCCGACGTGCCCCGGGGAGCCTGGGAGGACCACGAGCTGCTGCGCCGCACGGTGTGCGGCTTCACGCTGGAATGGACGCCCGGCAGCCGGATGTTCTACCACGGCCGCGCCGCCCACTGGACGGCCGCCGTCCTCATCGAGGCGCTGACCAAGCAGGACTACCGGACGTTCATCCGCGAGAACGTCGTCGAGCCGCTCGGGCTCGGCGGCGAGCTGTTCGTCGGGCTACCGGAGGTCGAGGGCAAGCGCGCTGCGGACATGCACGAGCCGTCCGCCGACGGCAGCCGGACGGTCCGCCGCGCCGAGGAGAACAACGCGACCTTCCGCCGGGCCGGCACCCCGGGCGGCGGCGGCTACGCGACGGCGCGCGCGATGGCGGCGTTCTACCAGATGATGGTCGGCGGCGGCACGCTGAACGGCGTGCGCCTGCTGTCGCCGCGCATGGTGCAGTACGTCACGCGCAACTTCACCGGCGACATGGTCGACGGCTACATGGGGATGCCGATGCACCGCGGCCTCGGCCCGCACTCGCGCGGCACGACCGCCACCATTCGCGGCCTCGGCTCGCTCGCCTCCCCCCGCACGTTCGGCCACGGCGGGGTGGGCTCGTCCTACTGCTGGGGCGATCCGGACTCGGGCGTGTCGTTCGCGTACCTGACCAACAGCCGTCTGCCCGACCCGTGGCACAACATGCGGCTCGACGTGATCAGCAACTGCGTGCATTCGGCGATTATTTAGGTGGGGGGCCCCGATATGGCCCCCCACACCCCCCGG
>VBPC01000180.1 GCA_005887895.1 Candidatus Rokuibacteriota bacterium | reverse complement strand
CCGCGACGCGCTGATCGGCACGATCACCGAGGTCAGCGACGACGGCCTGATCCTCGAGCAGGCCGACGGCCCGATGGCCGTCGCCTACCGCCGTGTCACCGCGATCGACCGCGCCGCCGGCCAGGGCTGACGTCCCGCCCGCGACGGCTTGAGCCGGCGCGCCGAAGCCAGTAATCTTCCGCCCGGGTATCGCGCATGGGCACCACCATGTTCGAGAA
Source organism: Candidatus Rokuibacteriota bacterium (assembly GCA_005887895.1). Classification (GTDB taxonomy): domain Bacteria; phylum Methylomirabilota; class Methylomirabilia; order Rokubacteriales; family CSP1-6; genus AR5. Next base: position 21,738 of record VBPC01000180.1, on the reverse strand, counting down.
GATCTGGGCGCGGCACGTCGTGGCCGAGGGGCCGGGCGGGCAGACGCTCCTCTACGTCGACCGCCACCTGCTGCACGAGGGCTCGACGGCGGCGCTCGTGCGCCTGGCCGGGAGCGGCCGGCGCGTCCGGCGCCCCGATCTCAGCTTCGCCACCGCCGATCACTACGTCCTGACCTCGCCCGGCGCCCCGGCGCCGGACGCCGAGATCGGCAGCATGGTGGCGTCCCTCACCGCGCACACGGCGCAGCAAGGCATCGTCTTCTTCGGTCGGGGCGACGTTCGGCGCGGCATCGTGCACGTCATCGGGCCCGAGCAGGGGCTGACGCTGCCCGGCATGCTGCTGGTGTGCGGCGACAGCCACACGGCGACCCACGGCGCGTTCGGCGCGCTGGCGTTCGGCATCGGCTCCAGCGAGGTCGAGCACGTGCTGGCGACGCAGACGCTCTGGCAGCGCAAGCCGAAGACCCTGCGCGTCACGGTGGACGGCCGGCTGGCGGCCGGCGTCGCCGCCAAGGACGTGATCCTGGCCATCATCGCGACGATCGGCGCCGCCGGTGGCGTCGGGCACGCCATCGAGTACGCGGGCTCGGCGATCCGCGCCATGTCGATGGCCGAGCGCATGACCGTCTGCAACATGTCGATCGAGGCGGGGGCGCGGTGCGGCATGGTGGCGCCCGACGAGACGACGTTCGCCTACGTCCGGGGCCGGCCGTTCGCGCCGGCCGGCGACGCCTGGGCGCAGGCGCTGGGGCTCTGGCAATCGCTGCCGAGCGATCCCGACGCGCTCTTCGATCGCGAGGTGCGGCTCGACGCGGCGGACATTGCGCCCACCGTCACCTGGGGCACGAGCCCCCAGGACGCGCTGCCGATCACGGAGCGCGTGCCGGATCCGGCGGCCGTCGCCGACCCGGTGCGCCGCGCGAGCCTCGCGCGCGCGCTCGCCTACATGGGCCTGGCGGCCGGCGTGCCGCTCACCGACGTGAAGGTCGATCGTGCGTTCATCGGCTCGTGCACCAACAGCCGCCTGGACGACCTGCGCGCCGCCGCCGCCGTCGCCAAGGGCCGGCGCGCGGTCGTGCCGGCGTGGGTGGTGCCGGGCTCGGGACTGGTGAAGCAGGCGGCGGAGGCCGAGGGCCTCGACCGCATCTTCCTCGCCGCCGGCTTCGAGTGGCGCGAGGCCGGCTGCTCGATGTGCGTCGGCATGAACGGCGAGACCGCGCGGGCGGGCGAGCGGGTCGCCTCGACGTCCAACCGCAACTTCGAGGGCCGCCAGGGCAAGGGCGCGCGGACCCACCTCATGTCGCCGGCCATGGCGGCGGCCGCCGCCGTGACCGGGCGGCTCACCGACGTGCGCCGGCTCTGAGCGCGGCGATGGAACCGTTCACGCGCATCACCGCCATCGCGGCGCCGATCGACTTGCCGAACGTCGACACCGATCGCATCGTCCCGGCGCGGTTCCTGCGCAAGCCGCAGGGCAGTCCCGGCTATGACCGCTTCCTCTTCCACGACGTGCGCTTCGAGGCCGACGGGGCCGAGAAGCCGGAGTTCGTGCTGAACCACCCGTCGTTCCGCGGCGCCCGCATCCTGGTGGCGGCCGACAACTTCGGCTGCGGCTCCTCGCGCGAGGCCGCGGTGTGGGCGCTGGCCGCCTACGGCGTCCGCGTGGTGATCGCGCCGAGCCTGGGCGACATCTTCCACCAGAACTGCTTCAAGAACGGCCTGCTCGCGGTGATCCTGCCGGGCGACGTCGTCACCGGGCTGCGCGGGGCGCTCCACGCGCGGCCCGGGTCGACGCTCTCGGTCGATCTCGACTCGCAAACGGTGACGGCGCCCGAGGGCGCCGTTCACCGCTTCGAGCTCGATCCGTTCCGCAAGCAGATGCTGCTGAGCGGCCAGGACGAGATCGCTCTCACCCTGGGCTACGAAGCGCAGATCGCCGAGTTCGAGGCGCGTCAGGCCTAGGCGGCGTTTCGCCGCGCCTTGGCGGCTTCCTTGCCGAGAGCTCGGCGGGTGCGCTGGGGCAGGTGCTTGAGGGTCTGCTTGCGCTTGGCGGCGGCCGCCGCCTTCTTGATGTTCCGCCGCGCCGCGCTGCGCTGCTTGTTGCTCGCCATCGGATCCTCCTTCCGCAGGACTTGCGGGCTCCCGTCTGGGCGATTACTGTTCCGGATGCATAAGGGGGGCCGGGATGAGGACTCAGTACGACGATACGTACGCGCGGTCGATGCGGGACCCGCAAGGCTTCTGGGCCGCGGCGGCCGAGGACCTCTACTGGGAGCGGCGCTGGGACCGCGTGCTCGACGACTCGCGGGCGCCGTTTTACCAGTGGTTCACCGGTGGCCTCCTCAACACGTGTTACAACGCGCTCGACTTCCACATCGACCGCGGACGGGGAAAGCAGCGCGCGCTGATTTACGACAGCGCGATGACCGGCACCATCAAGACCTTCACCTACGACGAATTGCGCGACGAGGTGGCGCGGCTGGCCGGCGCCCTTCGTCGCCTGGGCGTCGGCAAGGGCGACCGCGTGCTCATCTACATGCCGATGGTCCCGGAAGGCGTGATGGCGATGCTGGCCTGCGCTCGCCTCGGCGCGGTCCACTCGGTGGTCTTCGGTGGCTTCGCATCCAAGGAGCTGGCCAAGCGGATCGACGACGCCAAGCCCAAGGTGATCCTGGCCGGGTCGTGCGGTCTCGAGGTCAATCGCATCGTCTCCTACAAGCCACTGCTCGACGGCGGGATCGAGCTGTCCAGGCACAGGCCGGATCGCTGCGTTATCCTGCAGCGCCCTCAAGAACGCGCGGCGCTGGTGAAGGGGCGCGACCTCGACTGGGACGACTTCATGGCGGGCGCGCCGGCTGCCGAGTGCGTGCCGGTCGCCGCCACGGACCCGCTGTACATCCTCTACACGTCTGGCACGACCGGCATCCCCAAGGGCGTCGTGCACGACAACGGCGGCCACGGGGTAGCGCTGAAGTGGTCCATGCAGAACATCTACGGCGTCGGCACCGGCGAGGTCTTCTGGACCTCGTCCGACATCGGCTGGGCGGTGGGCCACTCGTACATCGTCTATGGGCCCTTGCTCAAGGGCTGCACGTCGATCCTCTACGAAGGCAAACCGGTCGGCACGCCAGACCCGGGCGCATTCTGGCGCGTCATCAGCCAGCACGGCGCCACGGTGTTCTTCACGGCGCCGACAGCGTTCCGTGCGGTGAAGAAAGAAGACCCGCAAGGCACACACATGGGCAAGTACGACCTGTCCCGCTTCCGAACCCTGTTCCTCGCCGGCGAGCGGTGCGATCCCGACACGCTACTGTGGGCGCGCAATAAGCTCGGTGTGCCCGTCATCGACCATTGGTGGCAGACCGAGACCGCGTGGCCCATCGCCGCCAACTGCGTCGGGCTCGGGATGCTGCCGGTCAAGCCCGGCTCACCGACCAAGCCGGTGCCCGGCTACGACGTTCGCGCGTTGAGCGAGGACAACACCGAGATGCCGCCCGGCGAGATCGGCTCGATTGCCATCCGGTTACCGCTACCGCCCGGCTGTCTGCCGACTCTGTGGAACAACGACGTCGGCTACGAGACGTCCTATCTCACGAAGCACCCCGGGTACTACTTGACGTCAGATGCCGGCTACAAGGACGGCGACGGATACGTCTACATCATGGGCCGGGTGGACGACATCATCAACGTTGCCGGCCACCGCTTGTCGACGGGCGGAATGGAGGAAGTATTGGCTGGCCACCCCGACGTCGCCGAGTGCGCAGTCGTTGGCGTGGCCGACGACGTCAAGGGCGAGGTGCCGGTCGGGTTCGTCGTCACCAAGGCCGGCGTGAGCCGGCCCGACGGCGAGATCGTCAAGGAGCTGATCCACCGCATTCGCGACCAGATCGGGCCGGTGGCGGCGTTCAAGACCGCCATCGTGGTGCAGCGACTGCCCAAGACGCGCTCCGGCAAGATCCTGCGCGGCACCATGAAGAAGATCGCCGACAGTCAGGAGTACACGCTGCCCGCCACGATCGACGATCCGGCGATCCTGGGCGAGATCACCGAGGCGCTCAAGGGCGCCGGCTACGCAAAGGAGAGGCGATGAGCGAGAGCACGAGATCGGGCCCCGGCGTCGCGCGCGCACGCGTGCCGCTCGTCGAGAAGGAGACGGCCACGCCGGCCCAGCAGGCGGTGTGGGACCGCATCAGCCAGAGCCGCGGCCGCGTGGCCGGGCCGTTCGCCGCGCTGCTGCACAGCCCCGAGCTCGCCCGGCGGATCGCCGAGACCGGCCACTACGTGCGCTTCGAAGGCCCGCTGCCTCAGACCGTGCGGGAGCTGGCGATCATCACGGTCGCGCGCGCGCTCGACTGTCAGTACGAGTGGGCCGCCCACGCGGTGCTGGCCCGCAAGGCGGGGGTCCGCGAGGAGGCGATCACGGCGATCCGCGAGGGAAAGGCGCCGGCCGGTCTCACGCCCGAGGAGGCGCAGGTGTCCGGCTATGCCGCCGCGCTGCTGCGCCAGCACCGCGTCGGCGACGCCGAGTTCGCGGCGCTGCAGGCGCGCTTCGGGCTCGAAGGCCTCGTCGACCTGACGGCGACCATCGGCTACTACGCGATGATCGCCTGCGCGCTGAACGCCTTCGCCATCCAGCCCACGCCCGGAGAGACCCTTTGAGTGGGGGGCCCCCACAGCCCCGCGCCCCGGCGGAGCCGCGGCGCTCCTCGACCACCCGCTAGGAGGGCGTGATGAACGCCAAGACGTTTTCGATTTTCGATTGTGACAGCCACATCGTCGAGCCGCCGGCGATCTGGGACGAGTACGTGCCGAGCCAGGTCCGCGCGTGGGTCAAGACCCAGTTCCACTTCCACACCGACACCGACGTGCTGCTGATCAACGGCCGCGCGGTGCCGGCCTCGCGCGAGCGCGCCAACGCCGCCGAGGTCGGCTGGCCGGGCTGGAGCAAGAAGGAGGTGGGGGCGCTCACGCCGGGGACCGAGGCCTGGAAGGCGAAGTTCGGGCGGCTGGCCGGCTGCCGCGATCCCCACGCGCGGCTGGCCGACATGGACGCGCTCGGCGTGGATCAGGTGATGCTCTTCCCGTCGTGGTTCGTCCGGCTGCCCCTCGTGCGCGACCCGGTGGCGGCCCGCATCCTGGCCACCGCCTACAACGACTGGGTGGACGACTACGCGAGCGCCGATCGCCGGCGGCTCTTCCCCTGCGCGATGCTGCCGATCCAGGGCGTGGAAGACTCCATCGCCGAGCTCCGCCGCGTGGCCAAGAAGGGCTTCAAGGCGGCGGCGGTCCGTCCGTGCTTCTCGAACGGACGGTATCCCACGCTGGCCGAGTTCGATCCGCTCTGGCGAGAGTTCGAGACGCTCGACCTCGTGCTGGCGATGCACACCTTTCCCTCGCGCGAGGCGCTGACCCCGGAGTGGGCGGAGCGCATCGCCCGCACGCGCGGCAGCGGCAACGGCCTGCTGTTCACCGACGAGGCGGTGGTCTACTCGCCCGGCCAGTTCGTCAGCAACATCGTGTTCAGCATGGAGCCGACGATCGACGCCAGCGAGTCGCTCGGCTTCATCTTCGAGGCGATGACGTGGTTGACGACCGTGCTCATGACGGGCTGGCTCGAGAAGTTCCCGCGCCTGAAGTGTGCCGTGCTGGAATCGAACGCGACGTGGCTGCCGCTGGTGCTGGCCCGCAGCCGCAACTTCCTCGATCTCCTCGCCTTCCAGCGCGGCCCCCAGGTCGGCGACCCGCACGAGACGTTCTACCGCCGCTGCTTCATCGCCTTCGAGGGCGACGAGGAGCCGGTGTACCGTCTGTGGGACCTCTACGAGTCGGTCGGCCTGTGGTCGTCCGACTATCCGCACCACGACGCCGAGGACGCCTGGGAGGCGCTCACGCTGATGGCCAAGCACAACGTGCCCGAGGCCGCCCAGAAGAAGCTGCTCGGCGAGAACGCGCGCCGCCTCTACGGCATCGAGCCCGTGCTGGCCGTGACCGAGCGCCCGAAGAACCATCGCCCGGCGATCCTGCCCTGGTAGCCGGGGAAGCGGCATGAGGCGATACCGGTTCATCGTGGCCCGCGGCAACGAGCGGCTCTACGAGCACCTCGCACGCTCGCTCGGCAGCCTCGAGGAGATCGAGGTGATCATCGACCGGCGTGCCGAGAAGCGCCGGCACGGCGGCGGCAGCGGCCGGCCGTCGGAGCGCCGCGTGCTCAATCGCGTCGACGAGGACCTCAAGACCTTCGGCTGGGCGTTCGTCAAGATCGAGCGCTCATAGGTGACCGCGAGGCTCCTGGGTTACAATCCGGCCATGTGGCAAGGGAGCGTGGTGTCGCTGCACATCGCGTCCGAGGCCGGCGCGCCGCTGGCCACGGTGGCCGACGTGCGGGCCGTGGCCGGCCGTGGCCTCGAGGGCGACCGGTACTCCAGCGGGCGTGGCCACTACTCGGATGCGCCGTCGCGCGGCGGGCGCGAGGTGACGCTGATCGAGATGGAGGCCGTGGAGGCTCTGCTGGACGGCCTCCTCGACGCCGAGGGCGCATCGGCGCCCCTCAAGCTGACCGCCGCCGAGACCCGGCGCAACATCGCCACGCGCGGTGTGCCGCTCAACCACCTGGTGAACCGCACGTTCCGGGTGGGCGAGGTCCTCCTGCGCGGCACGCGGCTGTGCGAGCCGTGCCGCTATCTCGACGGTCTCACGCGCCCCGGTGTGATGGCCCTGCTGATCCACCGCGGCGGGCTGCGCGCGCAGATCCTGACCGGCGGAATCATCCGCGTCGGCGACACCATCCAACCAGAGGAGGCCTCATGACGCCGCCGATCACGATCTACACCAACGTCGGCTGAGGGCCCTGTCACCGGGCGACAGAGTATCTGTCGCGAAAGGGCGTGGCCTTCACCGAGCGGAACGTCGGCAAGGATCCGACGGCGCGCCAGGAGCTCATGGAGCTTGGACTCACCTCGCTGCCGGTGATCCTGATCGGCGACAAGCGCCTCACCGGCTTCAACCCGACGGCCATCGACGCCGCGCTCGCCGGCGGCTAGGAAGGATTCCCATGGCCGAGCCCTCCAAGGCCAACGTCGACAAGATGTGGGCGTACGCCCGCAAGTTCGCCGAGAAATCCGGGACGTCGCTCCATCCCGACGTGAGCGTGACCCAGACCGTGGTCGAGGGCCTTGCCCGGCATATCGAAGAAGTTGGTCGTCCTCTCTGCCCCTGCAACTTCTATCCGGACCCCAAGGAAGAGGCCAAGCTCCGGCGGTGGATCTGCGCCTGCGAGGAGATGCAGAAGTGGAAGTACTGCCACTGCCTGCTCTTCGTCAACCCGGAAGGCGTGCCGATCACCGAGTACCTCCCGGAGGATCACGAGGGGCGCCAGGCCTACGGCGTCGTGAAGGATCCCACCCCGGACAAGGGCCGGGCGGTGGCTCGCGTGCTCGAGAAGCAAAGCCACGAGGGCTAGCCGCGTCCGCCCGGCTGTCGTCGCCATGCCCGTCCGACCACCTGGAGGGTCGCCCGTGAGCGCTCAGCGTGAGGAATTCATGGTCCCCGGGATGTCGGAGCCGGTCAGCCACTTCACCCATGTCGTGCGCGCCGGCCGCCTGGTGTTCGTCTCGGGCTGCGTGGCCACCGACGCCCAGGGCCGGGTGGTCGGCGGCAACGACATCGTCGCCCAGGCCCGGCAGGTCCACGAGAACATCAAGCGGTGCCTGGCCGCCGCCGGGGCCGGCTTCGCCGACGTGTGCAAGGTGACGGTCTTTTTGCGCAACGTGGGCGACCGCGAAAAGGTCAATACGGTGCGCAAGGAGTACTTCGGCCCCCACCGGCCGGCCAGCACCCTGGTGGAGATCTCGCGCCTGGTTCGCGACGACTACCTGATCGAGATCGAAGCAACGGCCGTGTTGCCCGAGCCGCGACGGCCGGCGCCCCGCGCCAAGCCGCCGCGGCCGCGACACGCCCGTGCCCGGAGGAAGTGATGCCGACGGTCCGGCTCCGCGACGAGTCCGAGTATCCGCAGGGGGTCCGGAAGCTGTTCGAGCTGAGCAAGGAGTGGTTTGGCCACGATTTCAAGCAGCCGCCGGCCATGAGCCGGGTGATGGCGTGGGATCCCGCCTTCGGCGGCCCCCACGGCCGCGCGATGAAGCGCGCGATGGGGCCTGGCGAGTTCACCCGCGGCGAGAAGGAGATGGTGGCGGCCGTCGTCAGCGGCGTCAACGCCTGCCATTACTGAGTCACGGCGCACACTGCAGCCGGGAAGCTGCAGGGGATGGTCGGCGACGCGCTCTGGTACGAGGCGGCGCAGGTGGTCGGAATCACGAATGCCCTCAACGTCGGCGCCGATGGTCTCGGAGCGTCCGGCCTGACCCCCGTCGAGCCGGCGGGGGCCTCGGCCGAGGTGCGGGCGGTCTTCGAGGACGTCCAGGCCTTCTACGGGAGCGCCGAGGTGCCCGCGCCGTTCCGGCTCATCGCCCATGATCCCGGCTATCTGGCCGACGTGTGGGCGGCCACCCGCCACGCCTTCGGCGACAACCGCCTGAGCCGCCGGCTCAAGGAGGCGCTGGCGTTCGCCGTCTCGCTCACCTCGCGCTCGGCGTTCGGCTCGGCGTTTCACCTCGCCGAGATGCGGCGACTGGGGGTGGGCGAGCGCGGGGTGATGGAGGTCGTCGGCGTGACCCAGATGTTCTCCTCCTACACCAAGATTGCCGACACGCTGGCGCTCGAGGCCGACATGGCCGACATCGCCCCGGTGGACCCGACGCCCGCTCCGGGGAGCTGACCGCGATGGGCTCGCCCCCGCCCGAGAACCTCAGCCGGGCGATCGACCTCTGGCGCGAGGCCTATCGCCACCAGATGCAGGGCGAGCTCGACCGCGCCATCGCCCTCTATCGCGAGTCGATCGAGATCTGTCCGACGGCCGAGGCCCACACCTTCCTCGGGTGGACCTACTCGTTCCAGGGGCGCCTGGACGAGGCGACGCGGGAGTGCTTCCGCGCCATCGAGCTCGATCCGGACTTCGGCAACCCCTACAACGACATCGGCGTCTACCTGATGCAGCAGGACAAGCTCGACGAGGCGATTCCCTGGCTCGAGAAGGCCAAGCGCGCGCCGCGCTACGAGCCGCGTCAGTTTCCTTTCATGAATCTCGGCCGAATCTACCTCAAGCAGGGCAAATGGCGCGAAGCGCTGCACGAGCTCGAGGCCGCCGTGCGTGCCGCCCCCGGCGACCCCGCCGCCGCGAAAGCCCTCCACTCCCTCCGGGCCAGGTTGAATTAGCGCTGGCACAGGAATCGCAGTATGTGAGGGCGTGACTCCACGACCCTGGTCGAGTCCGGTGCGCAAGCGGCCTGGCCGGCCGTACCCGCTCGGAGCGACATGGGACGGCGCCGGCGTCAACTTCGCCCTCTTCTCCGAGAACGCGACCGCCGTCGAGCTGTGCATGTTCGACGGCGACCGCGAGACGCGGGTGCCCGTGACCGAGCGGACGGAAGGCGTCTGGCACGTCTACATGCCGGAGGCGCGGCCGGGTCTCCGCTACGGCTACCGGGTGCAGGGGCCATGGGAGCCGGCCGCCGGTCACCGCTTCAACGCGGCCAAGCTGCTCCTCGACCCCTACGCCCGCGCCATCGACGGCGCCGTGCGCTGGAGCGACGCGCTGTTCGGCTACGAGGTCGGCCACGCCGACGCCGACCTGGCGATGGACGGGCGCGACAGCGCGCCCAGCATGCCGAAGTCGCTCGTCGTCGACACCGCCTTCACCTGGGGCGCCGACCGGCCACTGCGCACTCCGTGGAACGAGACGATCATCTACGAGGTCCACGTCAAGGGCTTCACGGCGCGCCATCCCGGCGTCCCCAAGCACCTGCGCGGGACCTACGCCGGCTTCGTCTCGCCGGCCGCCCTCGCCCACCTGCGCTCCCTCGGCGTGACGGCGGTCGAGCTGATGCCGGTGCACCAGTTCGTGGCCGACAAGCACCTGGTCGAGCGCGGGCTGACGAACTACTGGGGCTACAACTCGATCGGCTTCTTCGCTCCCGACATCCGCTACGCGGCCCACCACCGCGCCGCCGCCCAGGTCGCCGAGTTCAAGACGATGGTGAAGATCCTCCACGAGGAGGGCATCGAGGTCATCCTCGACGTCGTCTACAACCACACGGCCGAAGGCAACCACCTGGGCCCCACGCTCTGCTTCCGGGGTCTGGACAACGCCGCCTACTACCGGCTGATGCCGGACGACCGCCGCCACTACATGGACTTCACGGGGTGCGGCAACACGCTCAACATGACGCACCCGCGCACGCTGCAGCTCATCATGGACAGCCTGCGCTACTGGATCCAGGAGATGCACGTCGACGGCTTCCGCTTCGACCTGGCCTCGGCGCTGGCCCGTGAGCTGAACGACGTCGACCGGCTGGGCTCGTTCTTCGACATCATCCACCAGGATCCGATCATCTCGCAGGTGAAGCTCATCGCCGAGCCGTGGGACCTCGGCGCCGGCGGCTACCAGGTCGGCAACTTCCCCTACCTGTGGGCCGAGTGGAACGGCATCTACCGCGACACGACGCGCGCCTTCTGGAAGGGCGACGAGGGCCAGGTCGGCAGCATGGGCCACCGGCTCACCGGGTCGAGTGACCTGTACGGTCGCGGTGGACGACGCCCCTACGCGTCCATCAATTTCGTCACGGCGCACGACGGCTTCACGCTGAACGACCTGGTCTCCTACAACGACAAGCACAACGAGGCCAACGGCGAGGAGAACCGCGACGGCGCCGATCACAACCTGTCCTGGAACCACGGCGTCGAGGGGCCGACCGACGACGTGAAGATCGTCGAGCTGCGCGAGCGCCAGAAGCGGAACTTCCTGGCCACGCTGCTCCTGTCGCAGGGCGTGCCGATGATCTGCGGCGGCGACGAGATGGGCCGCACGCAGCAGGGCAACAACAACGCCTACTGCCAGGACAACGAGATCTCCTGGCACGACTGGCAGCTCGACGGCCGCCGCAAGGCGCTGCTGGCCTTCACGCGCTTCCTGATCCGGCTGCGGCGCCACCATCCGGTGCTGCGGCGCCGGCAGTTCTTCTACGGCCGGGCGATCTACTCCGACGTGAAGGACCTGACGTGGTTCCGGCCCGACGGCCGCGAGATGACCGAGGCCGACTGGCAGAACCCGCACACGCGCTGCTTCGGCCTGCGGCTGGCTGGCGACGCCATCGAAGAGGTCGACGAGCGGGGCCATCGCATCGTGGACGACACCCTGCTGATCCTGATCAACGCCTTCTGGGAGCCGCTGCCGTTCGTTCTGCCCGCCCACCGCAGCGGGGTCCGGTGGGCCCCGATCATCGACACCCGTGAGGCGCTGGGGCGCCTGCGGGGGCAGCCGTTCAAGGGTGGTCAGACCTACGACCTCGAGCCCCGCTCGGTCACCCTCTTCCGTCAGGACGACGGAAACGGCAAGCCCGCCCCCGCGTCCTCGTAATCCGGCGAGCGGCTCAGGGCCTCTCGGGCGAGAAGTCGACCCGGTTCCACAGCGATTCGTCGAGCGCGCGCCAGCCGAGCACTCGGCTCAGCTCGGACTCGTCGACGATGGGACCGTGAACCCGGCGGAAGCGCACGATACGGTCGGCCTGCTCGATGCCGACGCCCGGCAGCTCGAGCAGCTCCCGGAACTGAGCGGTGTTGACGGCAACCCGGTTCGGCATGGCCACCTCCCGCGTCAGGGTCGAAATGATTTGGTCCGCTAGCTAAGCACTGCCGGTCATTCGCGTCAAGGGATAAACGTCCGCTACACCCGGGTGGCACGCCCGGCCCAGTGGGGCTCGCGCAGGACGCGCTTGACGAGCTTGCCGGCGGTGTCGCGCGGGAAGTCGGCGTGGAAGGAGACCTCCCGCGGCGCCTTGTAGTCGGCGAGGTGGCGGCGGCAGAATTCCATCACCTCGGCCGCCGTCACCGCCGCACCGGGGCGGGGCTGCACGGCCGCGTGCACGCGCTCACCCCACTCGGCGTCGGGGACGCCGAACACGGCGGCGTCCTCGATGGCGGGGTGCCGGTGCAGCACGTCCTCGATCTCGGCCGGATAGATGTTGACGCCGCCCGAGATGATCATGTCGCGCTTGCGATCGCAGATGTAGACGAAGCCCTCGTCGTCCATCCACGCCACGTCGCCGACGCTCAGCCATTCGCCGCGGGCGGTCTCCTGGGTGGCGGCCGCGTTCTTGTAGTACCCGTCGAAGACGCCGTCGTAGCGGCGCACGTGCAGCTCGCCGGGCCGACCGCTCGGCAGCGGACGGCCGGCGTCGTCCAGGATCGCCAGCTCGACGCCCGGCGCCGCCCGCCCGCACGACTGCGGCTTGCGCAGCATGTCGTCCGGTCCGAGCACCGTGTTCACGCCCAGCTCGGTCGAGCCGTAGAACTCGTAGAGGACGGGCCCGAACCAGGCCAGCACCGCTTCCTTCACGCGCATCGGGCACGGCGCCGCCGCCACCACGATCGAGCGCATCGACGACACGTCGTAGCGGCCGCGCACCGCCGCCGGCAGGTCGACGAGCCGCTTGAGCAGCGTGGGCGCCATGAAGGTGGTCGTGCATCGGTGACGCTCGATCGCACGGAGCGCATCCTCGGCGTCGAACTTGCGCAGCACCACGACGGTCTGGCCGAGCGCGTGGGCGTAGAGCGCAAAGGCGCCGGGGGCCGAGTGATAGAGCGGGCCGGCCACGAGATGCACGTCGTGCGGGTCGACGCAGTGCAGGGCCGTCAGTCGCGGCAGCATCGCCGCCGGGTCGGTGGCCCGGCGCCGCGCGCCCTTCGGCTTGCCGGTGGTGCCGGCGGTGTAGACCATCGAGCCACCCAGTCCCGCCGGCGCCGCCACCGGCGCCGGCGAGCCGGCGGCCAGCAGCTCGTCGACGTGACGCGCCCACGGCCGCCGCTCGGCGCCGAGCAGCACGACGTGGCGCAGCCGCGGCGCCTGAGCGCGCACGCGCTCGACGATCGGCAGGAAGGCGTCGCCGGCGAAGAGCGCGACGGCGTCGGAGTCGTCGAGGATGTAGGCCACCTCGTCGGCCGTGAGGCGATGGTTCATCGGCACCGGGAGGGCGCCGACCGCCCGCACGGCGGCCGAGGCCAGCAGCACGTCGAGCGAGTTGTGCGCGTAGAGAACGACGTGCTCGCCGGCGGCGAGGTCGAGATCGCCCAGCGCGTGGGCCAGACGATTGCGCGCGAGGTGATATTCGTGCCAGCTCAGGCGACGCTCGCCCTCGATGACGGCCGGCGCGGCGGGGTGAAGCTCGGCGTAGCGCGCGATTGCATCCATGGCAGCGGGGCCCGTAGATCGTAAATCGGTGGCCCGGAACGTGCAAGGTTATGCAACGCAATGGTCACGCCCGCCGCCGGCCCGCCGGCACCGTCCCGGAGCCGGGGCGAGGGGCCGACGCCCGGTGCCCTGAACCCGCTGCTCCGATTCTCCGGCGTCGTGCTCGCGCTGGCTTGCATCTACTGGGGTCAGGCGATCCTGATTCCCTTCGCGCTGGCGGTGCTCATCGCCTTCCTGCTGGCGCCGCTGGTGATCGGGCTACAGCGCCGCGGCCTGCCGCGCCCGGTGGCCGTCGTCACCGTCGTCCTCTTCGCGTTCGCGGTGGTGCTCGGCCTGGGCGCGGTGCTCGCCACCCAGGTGATGGGCCTGGCCGAGGAGCTGCCGCAGTACCAGAGCAACATCAAGCAGAAGATCGCCGACGTGCGGCTGCTGGGCCGTCACAGCGGGCTGCAGCGCGCGCAGGAGACGGTGAAGCAGGCGGCCAACGAGGTCGAGCGCGAAGTCGAGCGCACCGGGCCCGGGGCCGCCAGGACACCCAGCCCGGCGCCGGTCGTGATCCAGCAGGACCGCTCCACCAGGCTCATGAGCCTGCCGGCGGCGCTGTCGCCGTGGCTGGAGTTGCTCGCGCGCGCCGGCTTCGTCGCGATCCTCGTGCCGTTCATGCTCCTCGCGCGCGAGGAGCTGCGCAACCGCGTGCTCCGTCTCGTCGGGTTCGGCCGACTGGCGCTCACCACCCGCGCGCTCGACGAGGCCAGCGAGCGGGTGACGCGCTATCTGCTGACGCAGTCGCTCGTCAACACCATGTTCGCCGTGCTGGTCGCCGCCGGACTCTTCCTGATCGGCGTGCCGTACGCGATCCTGTTCGGGGTGCTGGCCGGCGCCCTGCGCTTCCTGCCGTACGTCGGCATCTGGCTCGGCGCCGGACTCCCGGTGGCGATGACGATGGCGGTGTTCCAGGGCTGGACGAAGGGCCTGCTCGTCGTCGGGCTCTTCGCCGTGCTGGAAGTGTTCACCAGTGGCGTGCTCGAGGTGCTGCTGTACGCGCGCAGCGCCGGCGTCTCCGAGGTCGGCCTGCTCGTCGCGGTCGCCTTCTGGACGTGGGCGTGGGGTCCGCTCGGCCTGCTGCTGGCGACGCCGCTGACGGTCTGCCTCGTCGTCATCGCGAAGTACGTTCCCGAGCTGGAGTTCCTGTGGGTGTTGATGGGCGACGAGCCCATCGTCTCCACCGACCTGGCCCTCTATCAGCGGCTCCTGGCCGAGGACGAGGACGAGGCCAGCGAGATCGTCGAGCGGCACCTGGCGAAGCACCCCGGGGACGCCGTGTACGACGACGTGTTGCTGTCGCCGCTCGCGCTCGCCGCCGGCGATCACGGACGCGACCGCATCGGCAGCGACGAGCAGCAGTTCGTCTGCCGCGCGATGCGCGACATCGTCGAGGATCTGCTGCCGCCGCCGGCGCCGGGCGCGGGCGCGTCGCGGGTCCGGATCCTGGCCGGCGCGGCGCGCAGCGAGGCGGACGAGGTCGCGCTGCTGATGCTGCGCAACCTCCTGCGACCGGCCGGCATCGACCTCGACGTGGTGTCCGCCGATCTGCCGTGCGACGAGCTGGTGCGCTCCGCGCGAGAGCGGCGCGTGGAGCTGGTGGTGATCGGCGCGCTGGCGCCCGGCGGGCTGACCCACGCGCGCTACCTCTGCAAGCGGCTCCGGCCCGTCCTGCCTGGCGTCAAGATCGTGGTCGGCCGCTGGTGCGTGGCCGACGACGTCGACGCCATGCGCGAGGCGCTGCTGGCCGCCGGCGCCGACGCCGTCGCGACCACGCTGCAGGAGACGCGCGACCGGGTCCTCGACTTCGCCCGCGCCCTGTACCGCGCGGCTTGAGTTACGTGGGGGCCCGAGATGGCCCCCAACCCCCCAAACGTTCGGGCCGCGCCGGCGGACGCGGGGCGGCCCTCTTCATCCCGCTGCTATGCTGCGCGCGTGCGCTATCGCGGCGGGACGCTGCTCGCGCTCGTGGGGATCGCGCTGGCGGGGACGTCGGCGGGGGCGCAGCCGACGCGCCCGCCGGCCGACCAGCCGGACTGGCGCGGCACGGGGATCGTCCTGAAGCTGTTGCCGCCCCCGTCCGATCTGCACGCCACCCGCCCGGTGATCGTCATCCGCCACGACCCGATCGACGGCCTGATGAAGGAGGAGATGTCGATGCCCTTCCTGGCGGCATCGACGGCGCTGTTCAAGGGGCTCCGGACGGGAGATCGCATCGCGTTCGGCCTCAAGGAAACAGCGGACGCGCTGCTGGTGATCTCGATCGAGCGGCTCGGCCCCGGCCGCTGAGGCCTACGCGGCGGCGCGCACGTGCTCGCGGACGGCGGACGGCTTCACGATGAGCACGGGGCACGGCGCGATCCGCACCACCCGCTCGGCGACGCTGCCGATCACGAGGCGCGTCAGCCCGGTGCGCCCATGGGTGCCGATGACGATCAGCTCGGCGCCTTCCTCCGTCGCGGTGTCGACGATCGTCTCCGGGGCCGGACCGGTCTTGAGAAGGGATCGCGCCCTGAGGCCACGAGCGCTGGCGGCGCCGACGCGCTGATCGAGGGCCTGTTGCACCCACAGGCGCTGCTCCTCCCAGACGCGCTGCACGCTGGCCACCGCGACCTCGGGATAGACGGGCAGCTCGGTGAAGGAGTGGACGAGCACCAGGTCGGCCCGGTGAGTGCGAGCGAGGTCGCACGCGATCTCCCAGGCGGCTTCCGCCGTGTCCGAGAAATCGGTGGCGCACAGGATCCGCTGGAACATCGTCCACGCCTCCGCCTGCTTGGCGATGCAGGGGCGGTGCCAGCGAGATGTCGATCAGAGCGTCGCGAGCCAGGCGGCCAGGCTCTCGGTGCCGGTCGCCGCGGACGCGTGGGAAGCCCTCGGCCATCTGGCTCCGGGCCGAGTTGTGGGTGCAGAGAAAGAGCACGCGTTGCTTGTTCACGACCGCTCGCGGTAGTCTCGACCGGCTTTGACCTCGGCGCAATCGTTCTCGCTTGCTCGCCGCCTCGCCTCCGAAGGTGTCGGCACCGGCCTGCTGCTGGCGGCGGTCGTCGGCTCCGGCATCATGGCCGAGCGCCTGGCCGGCGGCAACGCTGCGCTGGCGCTGCTGGCCAACACCGTCGCCACCGGCGCGGCACTGGTCGCCCTGATCCTCGCCTTCGGCCCGATCTCCGGCGCGCACTTCAACCCGGCCGTGACGCTGGCCGATGCCTCGCAGGGCGGAGTCGAGTGGCCGGCGGTGCCGCTCTACGTCGCGGCGCAGATCGTCGGCGCGTTCGCGGGCGTGGCGGCGGCGCACCTGATGTTCGGCGAGCCGCTGTTCACGGCCTCGCGCCATGCTCGCGCGGGCATCGCCCCGGCGTTCAGCGAGTTCGTGGCGACGTTCGGGCTGCTCGCCGTCATCTGGGGGTGCGTGCGGGCGCGCTCGGCGATCGTGTCGCTCGCCGTGGGCGCCTACATCACCGCCGCCTACTGGTTCACGGCCTCGACGTCGTTCGCCAACCCCGCCGTCACGCTGGCGCGCTCGGCAACCGATACGTTCGCGGGCGTTCGGCCCGCCGACGTCCCGGGGTTCATCGTGGCGCAGCTCCTCGGGGCGGCCGCCGCCACGGCGCTCTTTCGCTGGCTGATTCCGGCGCTGCCCGAGCTGGCGCCGTCCGTCGTCGTCCCCCGCGCGCGGCCGGACACCGCGCGGCCGTCCCGCGACGCCGCGCCCCTCGAGTAGACGGATGGAGGATCACGGGACATCGCTGATGACGCGGCTGGCCGGCGGCGGCGACGCCGGCGCGATCGCGGCGATCTACAACGAGGGCATCGCCGATCGCATCGCGACGTTCGAGACGCAGGCGCGCACGGCGGAGCAGATCCTCACCCTGCTGCGCGAGCGCGGCGACCGGTTCCCGACCGTCGTCGCGGAGCGCGCCGGCCGGGTCGTCGCCTGGGCCGGGGCCGGGCCCTACCGCAGCCGCCCGGCGTACGCCGGGGTCGCCGAGCATTCCGTGTACGTCGCGCGGGCGGCCCGCGGTTCCGGCGCCGGCCGCGCGGTGCTGGCCGCGCTGTGCCGCGTCTACGCCGAGCGCGGATTCTGGAAGCTCGTGTCGCGGATCTTCCCCGAGAACACGCCGAGCCTGGCCCTGCACGAGCGGTGCGGCTTCCGCGTCGTCGGAATCTACCAGCGGCACGGCAAGCTGGACGGCGAGTGGCGCGACTGCGTGATCGTGGAGAAGCTGCTGTGAGTCAGAGGTACCGGAGGAACTTGGCGATCGCCTGCGCGATCTCGGCCGGCGAATCTTCCTGCAGGAAGTGGTTGCCCTTGACCGTCACCTCCTGCTGGTTCGGCCACGCCCGGCAGAACTCGCGCTGGGCGCCCACCAGGATCGCGCCCGGACTGGCGTTGACGAACAGCTTCGGCAGCGGGCTCTCGGCCAGCCAGCGGGCGTAGTCGTCGACGAGCGCGACCACGTCGGCCGGCTCGCCGTCGAGCGGGATCTCCCGCGGCCAGGTCAGCGTCGGCCGTCGGCTCTCGCCCGGCTGGCGGAACGGCTCGCGATAGCGATCCATCTCCTCCGACGTGAGCCCGCGCAGCACACTGCCGGGCAGGATGCGCTCGACGAAGACGTTCTTGGTGAGGATCAGCTCCTCGCCGGCCGGCGAGCGCAGCCCCTGGAACAGCTTCCGTGACGCCTCCGGCCACTCGGCCCACGTCAGCGGACGGACGATCGCCTCCATGTACACGAGCGCCTTCACGCGGTCGGGATGCCGTCGCGCCCAGTGAAAGCCGAGCGCCGAGCCCCAGTCGTGGACCACCAGGGTCACGCCTCGCAGGTCGAGCGCATCGAACCACGCGTCGAGGTAGCGCACGTGATCGGCCAGGCGATAGGAGCCGGCCGGCGCCTTTCCCGAGCGGCCCATGCCGATCAGATCGGGCGCCAGGCACCGGCCCGCCCCGTCCAGGCGCGGGATGACGTTGCGCCAGAGGTACGACGACGTCGGGTTTCCGTGCAGCAGGACGATCGGATCGCCGACGCCGACCTCGACGTAGGAGAGGTGACTGTCCAGCGTCCGCAGGCGTCGCCGCTCGTACCAGTCCGCCGCCGAGATCGCCGCGCTCATCGCGCCTCCTTGCCCGGTGATAGTAGCCCATCACGGCCCACGCTTTGCTGCGCCGGTGTCGCATGGCCGGCCGGCTTTTCCTCGGCACCAGCGGCTACGTCTACGGGCACTGGCGGGGCGTGTTCTACCCGCCCCGGCTGCCGCAGCGCGACTGGCTGCCGTTCTACGCGCAGCAGTTCGCCACCGTCGAGCTGAACAACTCGTTCTATCGCCTGCCGAGCAAGGCCGCGTTCCGCGCCTGGCGCGCCGCCGTCCCCGAGCACTTCTGCTTCGCCGTCAAGGCCAGCCGCTACCTCACGCACCTCAAGCGGCTGAAGGCGCCCACGCCGCCGCTCGACCGCTTCTTCCGCCGTGTCCGGCCGCTCGGGCCGGCGCTGGGGCCGGTCCTGTTCCAGCTGCCGACGCAGTTTCACGCCAACCTGCCGCGGCTCGCGCGCTTCGTGCGGGCCCTCGAGCGCCAGCGCCACGTCGCCGACGTGCGCGCGGTGCTGGAGGTGCGCCATGCCTCCTGGCTGGTGCCGGAGACATTCGACCTGCTCCGCAAGGCCGGGGTCGCGCTCTGTTTCCACGACGCGCGAGCCCAGCCGGTGACGGAGCCCGTCACCGCCGGCTTCGTCTACGTGCGCCGGCACGGCACCAGCGGGCGCTATCACGGCTCCTACACCGAGGCGATGTTGCGGGCGGACGCCCACCGTGTCCACGGCTGGCTCGCGCAGGGCCTCGACGTCTATGTCTACTTCAACAACGACGGCGGGGGCGCGGCGGTGAAGAACGCGCGCAGATTGGCCGAATTGCTGGAGGGTAGGGGCGTGTAAGTTTCACAAAACGACAGCGAGAAAAGTTCTTCCCACCATACCCGTCGGCGTGTCAAACTCGCGCCGACCCATGAAATCCGTTTCACAGCGGCTCCCGGCCGCGCTGTTGATCGGACTGCTTTCCATCGCCGGCTGCGGCAGCGGCCGAGTCGTTCTGCCGTTCACCCTGGACGCCAGCACGCTGACCGCGCCGCATGCCGCGGAGTTTGCGACGACCGAGGACGCGATCCGCGGCATCTCGGCCATCATGGTGCGGGATCTCGGGCTGCCGCTACCCTACACGTTCACGGCCTACGTGTACTCCGGACGCCAGGGCTTCGAGCGGGGACTGGTCGACGACGCCAACGTCGCGCCCGTGCGCGCCGCCGAGCTCTCGGAGTTCGCGGTCGGCATCGGCAAGCGCCGGCAGCTCCTGCTCAACGACGAGGGCGGCACCGCGCGCGGCCGGGAATGGTACCGGTTGATCGCGCACGAGCTGGCGCACGTCTCCCAGATCGAGCTGGCCCAGGGCGAGGGTCGCGCCGAGCAGTGGCTGGCCGAGGGCACGGCCGAGTGGGCCGCGTTCAACGTGCTGGAGCGCCTCGGCCTCGACACCGTCGCGAACCGGCGCCAGGCCGCCGCCGCCGGCATTCGCAACCATGCGGCCCTGCTGGCCGCGCGGCTCGACCTCGAGACGCTCGGCAATCCGCGCGGGTTCACCGTGCGCCACCTGCGCGAGGGCTCGCTGCCGACCTATCAGCTGGCGTTCCTGATGGCCGACTACCTCATCACTCGCGACGGTTTTCCGCGCGTGCTGACGTATTTCCGTTCGTTCGAGCGTCGCCAGGACCGTCACGCCAACTTCCACGACACCTTCGGCCAGAACCTCGATCAGTTCGAGCGCGAAGTCCTCGCCCACCTCAAGAGCGTCGTCCGCTAGCCCCCGCTAGCGCCGGCGCCGCAGCGATGCGGGCCGGCCACCACAGAGCGCGCCGCACTCAGTCGGCCGGCGGCGTCCCGATGACGATGAAGTCCCGGCCGTCCGCCAGGACCGCCCGGAAGACGACCTCGTCGAACGCGTTGATGCCGCCCAGCTGCAGCGATGAGACCGTGGACCCGAACAGGCTGTCGCCGGTCTGGATGATCGTGTTCGCGACCGGGTCCGGCCCGTTGAAGATCCCGGAATCCCCGCTCTCGCCCCTGACGAACGCGAAGAAGGCGACGTGCCCGGCGTCGTTGATCGCCGGTGAGGCCTGCGGGAGTTCGGACACGAAGCTGGCGAAGCCCTGGGCGTCGGTTGCGAACACCACCGGCGCGCTGCCGTTCACGCCGACGTAGATCCCGAACTCGGTCTCCTGGGCCCCGTAGAACGCGACCGCCCCGCCGCTGTTGATGGACAGGAAGTCGCCCAGCTCGAAGAACTGCGGGCCGCTGGCGACGGTCGTCGTCGAAGTGCCGTCGGCCAGGAAGATTCCACCGAAGCCGTCGCTGCCCAGCGCCCGGAAGGCCACCAAGCCGGCGTCGTTGACCGGCGGCGCGCCGGCGATGAGGCTGGCGAAGGGTGAGGTGTTGCCGGTCAGCACGATGGACGTGAAGCCGCCGTCGAGAGTGCCGCGCAACAACGCCTGGCTGCCATCGGACAGCATGGCGACGAAGGACACGTTGCCGCCCGGGCTCACCGAGGGCGGCGCGAGGTCGACGTAGGTCGAGTCCGTCTGGAAGAGCGCGCTGCTGTTGCCCGTCGCCCTGTTGCCGACCGAGACGACCTTCCCGCCCGCCGTCAGGGTCGCGAGATAGACGACGTCGCCGGCCGCGTCGAGCGGGAAGTTGCCGAAGGGCGTCAGGCTCAGGAGCGTCGCGTCGGGCGTCTCGACGACGACGGTCGGGACCGCGTCGCTCGACGTGTCCAGGCGGGCGACCCCGCCGGGCAGGTTGGCGTAGAACGACACGGTGTCGCTGTCGTTGATGGCGGGAGCGAATTCGAAGCTGGTGATCGGAGCGACGTTTTGCTGGATGGACGTGAACGTGTAGGTCGGCACGTCCGTGATCGTCAGGATCGCCGTCGGCACGCTGCCGAGGACCGCGTTGGCCGAGACGCTGCCCAGCGTGAGCGTGACCGTCTCGTCACCCTCCACGATCGTGTCCGTCAGCACCGGCACCGTGAACGTGAAGGTCCGCTGACCGGCCTCGAACGAGGCCGTGCCGGATGTCGCCGTGTAGTCGCTGCCGGCGGTGGCGGTGCCGTCACTGGTGGCGTAGTCGACGCTGGCGGGCGCCGACGGGTCGCCGTCACGGACGATCGTGATGACGACGCTGCCGTCGGTCTCCTTCGCCGAGTAGGTCGCCGCGTCGAAGCTCAGGACCGGCGCCGGCCGGATCGAGAGGACCGACTGGTTGGCGGGGCCGCTCCGGGCGGCGCCGGGCGGGAAGCTGAAGCCGAACACCGCGTTCTTGCCCTGGGCGCTGGCGGTGCTGGCGATCGTCACGAAGAACGTC
>VBPC01000090.1 GCA_005887895.1 Candidatus Rokuibacteriota bacterium | reverse complement strand
TCCCGGCCCGCGACGTGCGGACGTTCCTGCAGGGCACCGACCTCCGCCCGGGCGAGAGCAAGTTCAACCCGGTGTGGCAGGCCGGCGTCGAGCTGCTGCTCGGCGGTCGGTACGCGGCGGCGCTGGCGAAGCTCAAGGAGGCCGACGCGCTGCTGCCCAACCTGGTCGACGTGAAGCGCCAGCTGGGCGAGGCGGAACGGTACGTGAAGAATCCTCCGCCACGCCCCTTTCCGTGGGCGTGGGCCACGCTGGGCGTGTCGCTGCTGAGCGTCGGCGTGTACGGCGGCATGTTCGCGCAGCGCTGGTGGCGCAACCGCTTCCGCATCGTGCCGGCCCAGGTGATCGGGGCCATCGAGTCGGGCGACACGCCCGCGCTGCTCGATGTGCGCACCACGAGCGATTACGAGACCAGTCCGCTGCGGCTGCCCAGCTCGATCCGCGTCGAGCCGGACGCCGTGGACCGGCCCGACTTCACGCTCGACGTCGCGCCCGCGCAGATGATCGTGACGTACTGCACCAGTCCCGAGGAGGCGACCAGCGCGACGGTGGCGCAGAAGCTGCGCGAGCGCGGCTTCCGGCGCGTGCGCATCCTCAAGGGCGGGCTCGGCGGCTGGACCAACGCGCGCCTGCCCGTGGAATCCAAGTCGGCGCTGCCGTCGATCGGGCTCGAGATCTACAAGAACCTCACGCTCGGCGACCTGGAACGCCGCCGGTTCAAGGCGGGCGACGTCATCGCCAAGGAGGGTGACGACCCGCGGGGCGAGGCGTACGTCGTGCACTCGGGCGTGGTCGAGGTTCGTCGCATGTTCGACGGTGAGCACCGGCTGCTCGGCACCATGGGCGAGGGCGAGCTGATCGGCGAGATGGCGTTGTTCCGCGAGTCGCCGCGCTCGGCGGATCTCATCGCCCAGGCCGACGTCGAGCTGCTGGTCATCAAGAACGAGCGGCTCGACTGGCTGATCCGCAACCGCCCGCAGCTGACCATCGAGATCCTCCGCCGCCTGTCCAACTGGATCGTGCGAACGGACCACGAGCGCGCGACCGCCGCCCGATGACGGAGCCGGTCACCGTCGCGCTCCACACCCTTGACGCCGCGCTCCCCCTGCCCGCCTACGCGCGCGACGACGACGCCGGCCTCGATCTGCACGCGGCGGTGACCGTCACGCTGGCGCCAGGCGCGCGCGCGCTGGTGCCCACCGGCATCGCGCTGGCGATTCCACCGGGCTTCGCGGGCTTCGTGCTGCCGCGCTCGGGGCTCGCGCTGCGCCACGGCGTGACGCTGCTCAATGCGCCCGGGCTGATCGACGCCGGCTATCGCGGCGAGGTCCAGGCGCTCCTGATCAACCACGGCGAGGCGCCGGTGACTCTCGAGCGGGGGGACCGCATCGCGCAGCTCGTCGTGCAGCGCGTCGAGCGCGTGGCGCTCACGCCGGTGACGTCGCTGACGCCGAGTGCACGCGGCGTCGGCGGTTTCGGCAGCACCGGCGCCTGAGCGCCGCGTAACTTTCACAACCTTCACCGCTCCGGCCGCATGACCTCCAGCGCCACCGCGGTGTCGTCACCGCCCGTGGTCACCGTGACGAAGTCGCCGGGACGCAGCGCGTCGAGGCCGATGCGATGCTCCTGGCACGCGTTCGGCCACCGCTCGGGATCGAGCGTGGCGGCGCGCTCGACCAGCCGCACGTCGGTCGCCGGCGTAAGCCGAACGGTGCGGTCGACGATGCCGGTGCCCGGTCCCGTCCACCCGAGCATTTCCTCGAACCGCAGCGTTCCAGCGGCGGAGTCGACGGCCACCACCTGCCCCGAATGACGCGTCCCGGAGGTCGGGGCGGCGGCGCGTAACGTCCCCGCGACCGCGAGCGTCAGAAGGAGTGCAATTGTCCTGCGGCTGACCGGCGCCGCAATGGGCGTGCCGCCAGCGTCGTGGTCCGACCTCGTCGGCACATCGATTGCTGTCGTTTCTACGATGGCCCGTCGAGCGACACGGAGAGCGTGATGGACGTA
The DNA here is from genome assembly GCA_005887895.1 of Candidatus Rokuibacteriota bacterium. GTDB lineage: Bacteria > Methylomirabilota > Methylomirabilia > Rokubacteriales > CSP1-6 > AR5. The sequence goes on along the minus strand of VBPC01000090.1, from coordinate 18,956 downwards.
TCGCGACGCGATTTCTTGAAAGTGTCGGGTGGCGTCGCCGGCGGGACGGCACTCGGCGGCCTGGCCGGGCTCGGCGCGAACCTGGCGCCCACGCTGGCGCGCGCGCAGGAGCTGCGCATCAAGAATGCCAAGACGACGCCGAGCGTCTGCCCGTATTGCTCGGTCGGGTGCGCGACCCTGGTGCATACGATCGACGGCCAGATCGTCAACATCGAGGGCGATCCGCGCAGCCCGCACAACGAGGGCACGCTCTGCCCGAAGGGCGCGGCGATCTACCAGCTCCACGTCAATCCCAACCGGCCGATCAAGGTCCTGCACCGGGCGCCCGGCGCCGACGACTGGGAGGTGTGGGACCTCGACCGGGCGATGGACCGTGTGGCCGAGCTGGTGAAGAAGACGCGCGACGAGACGTTCATCGAGCGGCTGCCCGATGGCAAGCTGGTGAACATGACGCCGGCCATCTTCTCGCTCGGGGGCGCCACGCTGGACATCGAGTGGAACCACATCGAGCAGAAGCTGATGCGCGGCCTCGGCGTCGTCGCGATCGAGAACCAGGCCAGGATCTGACACAGCTCCAGCGTCCCCGGGCTGGGGACACGGTTCGGGCGGGGCGCCGCCACGATGTACCCGCGCAGCATGGCCGACTCCGACTGCGTGATGGTGATGGGCTCGAACATGGCCGAGAACCATCCGGTGGCCTTCCGGTGGCCGATGAAGGCCAAGCTCAAGGGGCCCAAGCTCATCCACGTCGACCCGCGCTTCACCCGCACCAGCGCGATGGCCGACATCTACGCGCCGATCCGGGCCGGCTCCGACATCGCTTTCCTCGGCGGGATCATCAACCACGTCATCAACGACCCGCGCTGGAACAGCGACCCGTTCTTCAAGACGTGGCTGGTCCACTATAGCAACGCGGCCACGATCGTCAGCGACGCGTACCGGGACGCCGAGGACAACGGCGGCGTCTTCTCGGGGCTGCTCGAGTACAGCGGCGGCGTCAAGGAATGGCCGTACAACGGCTTCGTCGGCCAGTACGAGACGAGCAGCTGGCAGTACGCGCGGACCGGCATCGGCGACCAGGGCCGGGTCGCCGCGACCGCTCAGTCCGGCGAGACGCCGGGGCACACGTCGGGCGCCAGCGGACCGGCCCAGCAGCGGCAGGCGCCGACGCCGGCGCGCAGCGGCACGCCGGGAAGCGCGCCGGCCCCGGGCGGGCCCCCGTACGACGACCTCGTGAAGTCGCTGCTGAAGCCGCCGCCGGAACGGGACGAGACGCTCCACAACCCGCGCTGCGTCTTCCAGATCGTCAAGCGACACTTCAGCCGCTACACGCCGGAGATGGTCGAGCGCGTCACCGGTTGCCCACGGGAGACCTTCCTCCAGGTCGCCCGGACGCTGCTCGAGAACTCCGGTCCCGACCGCACGACGTCGTTCGCCTACGCCGTGGCGTGGACGCAGCACACCAACGGGCCGCAGATCATCGGCTGCGCGGCCCTGCTGCAGATCCTCCTCGGCAACGCCGGCCGGCCCGGGGCCGGCATCATGGCGCTGCGCGGTCACGCCTCCATCCAGGGCTCGACCGACGTTCCCACGCTCTATCACTCGATCCACGGCTACATGCCGGCGCCGACCGCGCTCAAGAAGCACGACACGCTCCGCGAGTACCTGGTCGCGGAGACGGTCCCGACCGGCTACTGGGCCAACACGCCGAAGTTCATGGTGTCGTATCTCAAGTCGATGTGGGGCGCGGCGGCCACCCCGGACAACGACTTCGGCTACGACTGGCATCCGAAGATCCTCGGCGACCACTCGCACCTGCCGATGTTCGTGGCGATGAACGACGGCCGCGTCAAGGGCATGCTGCTGATCGGGCAGAACCCGGCCACCTCGCTGCACGCCAAGCTCGAGCGGGCGGGGATGCGCAAGCTCGAGTGGCTGGTCGTCAAGGACAACTGGCTGCACGAGAGCGCGACGTTCTGGAAGAACGCGCCGGAGATCAAGCGCGGCGAGATCAAGCCGGCCGACATCAAGACCGAGATCTTCTTCTTCCCGTCGGCCCAGGTGGCGGAGACCGAGGGCACCTTCACCAACACGCAGCGCATGCTGCAGTTCCACCACAAGGCGGCCGAGGCGCCGGGCGACTGCCGCACCGACGTCTGGTTCACCTACCAGCTCGGGCGCCGTCTCCAGCGCCTGTACGCCGACAGCACCGCCGCCCGCGACGTGGGGTTCAAGCATCTGCTCTTCGACTACGAGCACGACGACCCGCACGAGCGGCAGCGCGGCGAGCCCGACGCCAGGAAGATCCTCAAGGAGCTCAACGGCTACTACAGCGACGACCCGGGACGCCACGTCGCCTCGTTCGCCGACCTGAAAGACGACGGCTCGACAACGTCCGCCTCGTGGATCTACTGCGGCGTGTTCCCGGCGCCCGACCAGAACCGGGCCGCCAGCCGGCAGGCGGATCCGCCCGGCCAGCCGGGCGCCCAGCTCAACTGGGGCTTCGCGTGGCCGGCCAACCGCCGGCTCATCTACAATCGCGCGTCCGCCGACCTGCAGGGCCGCCCGTGGAGCGAGCGGAAGAAGTGGGTGTGGTGGGACGAGGCGCAGAAGAAGTGGGTCGGCTACGACGTGCCCGACTGTGCGACGACCAAGGCGCCGAACGCGCCGGCCAAGCCCGGGGCCATCGGCATGGATGCGCTGTCCGGCGCCGATCCGTTCATCCTCAAGGCCGACGGCCGAGCCTGGCTGTTCGTCCCCACCGGGCTCCTCGACGGCCCGCTGCCGACGCACTACGAGCCGGTCGAGTCGCCGGTGAAGAACCCGCTCTACGCGCAGCAGGCGAGCCCGGTGCTGAAGTACTGGAAACGCGACGACAACCCGCTCGTCCCGGCCGGTGACGAACGCTTCCCGTACGCCATCACGACCTACCGCCTGACCGAGCATTACCTGGCGGGCGCCATGAGCCGCTGGAACCCCTGGCTGACCGAGCTGCAGCCCGAGCTCTTCGTCGAGCTCGCGCCGGAGCTGGCCCAGGAGAAAGGCATCAAGAATCTCGACTGGGTGAAGGTCAGCACGCCGCGCGGCCAGGTGCGGGCGAAGGCGCTCGTCACCCGGCGGTTGCGGCCGTTCACCATCGACGGCAAGGTCGTCCACCAGGTCGGCATGCCGTGGCACTGGGGCTACGAGGGCGTGGTGACCGGTGACATCGTCAACGAGCTGACCGCGCTGGTCGGCGATCCCAACGTCACCATTCACGAGGGCAAGGCCTTCGTGTGCAACGTGGAGAAGGCCTGAGATGGCGCAGGCGATGGGATTCTTCACGGACACGACGGTGTGCATCGGCTGCAAGGCGTGCGAAGTCGCCTGCAAGGAGTGGAACCAGCTGCCGGCGGCCAATGGCGGCGCCAATACGCTGTCGGGCGACAGCTACGACAACACGCGGCGGCTCGACGGCATCCACTGGCGGCACGTGAAGCCTGGAGGTGTGTCCGACCGGCGCGATCATCCGCACGGAGTTCGACACGGTGGTGATCCAGTCCGACGTCTGCAACGGCTGCCGCGACTGCATCGGCGCCTGTCCGTTCGGCGTGATCGACATCAACCCGGCGTCGGGCACGGCGCAGAAGTGCACGCTCTGCTACGACCGGCTGCAGGTCGGGCTCGAGCCCGCCTGCGCCAAGGCGTGCCCGACCGCGTCGATCCAGTTCGGGCCGGTGGCCGACCTGCGCAAGCGCGCCGACGCCCGCGTCAGCCAGCTGCAGAACGCCGGCGAGACGCGCGCGCAGCTCTACGGCGCCGACGACAAGATGCTGGGCGGGCTGAACTCCTTCTTCCTCCTGGTCGACCGCCCGGAGGTGTACGGCCTGCCGCCGGATCCCAGGCTGCCGACCCGGAATCTCAAGTCGAGCTCGTGGCTGTCGGTGATCGGCGCCGTCGTCGTCAGCGTCGCCGGGCTGATCAGCTTCCGCACGCGGGGCAGCCGGGCATGAGCGCGCCGTCGAGCACGCTCTTCACGGCGCCGCCCGAGTGGCACTGGCTGATCATCTTCTACTTCTTCCTGGGCGGCATCGCTGGCGGCGCCTACTTCCTCGGCGCGCTGATGGACCTCTTCGGCGGCCCGCTGCAGCGCCCGCTGGCGCGGCTCGCCTATCTCGTCGCGTTCCCGCTGACCGTGGTGTGCGGCCTGCTGCTGATCGCCGACCTCCGACGCCCGCTGCGCTTCTGGCACATGATGCTGCAGTCCGAGACGCTGCGGCCGATGCTCAAGGTGTGGTCGCCGATGTCGCTGGGCTCGTGGGCGCTGCTGCTCTTCGGCTTCTTCGCGTTCCTGGCCTTCCTGGGCGCGCTGGCCGAGGACGAGCGGTGGCGCTGGCGCGGGCTGGCGCGCCTGCGCCCGCCCGGACTCCTCGGCCTCGTGGTGGCGGTGCTGGGCGGCGTTCTCGGCTTCTTCGTCGCCGGCTACACCGGCGTGCTACTCACCGTCACCAACCGCCCGATCTGGGGCGATACCACTCTCCTCGGCCTCGTGTTCCTGATCTCCGGCGCCTCGACCGCCGCCGCCCTGCTGGCGCTCCTCGGCCAGCGCCGCGCGGCGAGCAGCGTGCACGCGCTCGAGCGCTTCGACAGCATCATGCTGGTCCTCGAGCTCGTGGCCCTGATCGCGCTGGTCGTCTCGCTGGGCGGGGTCGCGCGACTCTGGCTCAGCGTGTGGGGTGCGCTCCTGGTGCTCGGGGTCGTCGTCCTCGGTATCCTCATCCCGCTCGGGCTCTATCGCCGCTCGCTGCGCTTCGGTGACGCCAGCGGCGTCGCCGCCGCCGCGCTCGTGCTGGCCGGTGGCTTCCTGCTGCGGGTGGTGATCATCCTGTCGTCGGAGGGCGCGTGACGATGCGCGCCCGTGCGGCCGCCCTCCGGATCGCGCTCGTAATCGGCGTCGCCCTGGCCGCGTGCACGAGCCCGGAGTCGACGCGCATGCGCGCCGGCGGGCCCGGCGCCGATACCGGCAACCACCGCGCGGGCGCGGCACGGATGCACGAGGGTTCCCTGCCCTACTGGCACACGCCGCGGCGACTGGCCGACACGCTGCAGGCGCCGATCGACAGCGCGCGGCAAGCCGACCGTCTGAGCCGCGGTGCGCCCGAGCCGGCGGCGTCGCCGGTCGAGCGGAAGTAGGCGTGACGGTCGCCTCCGCGAAGGGCCTCGTCGACGTCGCGCGCAGCCGTGTCGAGTGGCGGCCATGGGTCGCGCTGCTGGACGCCGTGCGCGAGGCGGCCGCCGACCGGGCGTGGAGCGAGACGGTGCCCGACGTGCCCGGCCGGCAGGACCCCGCGACGCCGCTGCTCGCCGACGCCACCATCGCGCTCGACGGTCGCCTGCTTCGTCGCTGGACGCGGCGGCTCCTCGAGACCGCCGCCGCGAGCGGCGGCGCCGCCGCGACGCTGGCCGCGGCGAGCCGCGCGGCCGCCGACGACGTCGTCGCCCTCTTCGAGGCCGGCCTCGCGCACGACGTCGCGACGCTGGCGGCGCTCGCCCGGCGCTTCGGCGCCGATCCGGGCGCCCTCGCCGCCGTCGCCGCGCTGCTGCCGACGCCGCTCCTGCGCGCCTGCGCCGAGCGCCTCGGCGCGCGCGTCGCGCCCACGTGGGCGCGCGGCTACTGTCCGATCTGCGGCGCCTGGCCCGCCCTGGCCGAGGCGCGCGGGCTGGAGCGCGAACGGCGACTGCGCTGCGGGCGGTGTGCGGCGGACTGGCCGTCGACGTGGCTGACGTGCCCCTACTGCGCGACGGCGGAGCACACCCGCCTGGGATCGCTCGTGCCCGAGGCCACGCGCGAGACCCGCAAGGTCGACACCTGTGCCGCCTGTCGCGGCTACCTCAAGACGCTCACGACGCTGCTCCCGACGGCGGCGGACGAGCTCGGACTGCTCGACCTCGCCACCGTCGAGCTCGACGTCGCGGCGCTCGAGCACGGCTACGCCAGGCCCAGCGGGGTGGGCGCGCCGCTGCGCGTGCGGCTGCAGCCGCGCGCCGGCGGGCTGCTCGGGGCGTGGCGGTCCTGAGCGTGCGTCCCGCCGAGTTCTGTCGCGGGTTGCTGCTGGCGCTCGACGCCTCCGAGGGACGGCGGCGCCGCCGCCAGCGCGACACCACGGCCGACGCCATCGGCCTGACGCTCAAGCGCGAGCTGCTCGAGCGCGCCGTGGCGGACGACCCGGAGCCCGACGCCTTCGAGGGGTGGCTCGTCGAGCAGTGCCTGGCGGCCGCGGACACGGTTTCGGTGGGCGCCGCCCGGGCGGTCGCACTCGACGTCTTCGGCGAGTGGCGCCTGGCCGTCGCCAGCCCCGAGTTCGCCGCCTGGCTCGCGCGGGGCGCCCCCTCCGCAGACGCCAGCTAGCCGATCACGCCTTCTCCGCGACGGAGCTGGGGGCGCGCCGGCGCACGATGCCCAGCGCGCCGACCAGGCCCAGGATCAGGACCGTCAACTAGCGGATCTCGACGATCATGAGCACGAGGAGGAACTGGTCGAGCACCGTGATGAAGCGCCCCGCCAGCGCGCCCTCGGTCACCATCCGGCCGAAGAGACGCCGGCGTTCACCAGGAGCGCGAGCGACCCACTCGGGAGCGGGTCCGTCGGGCCGCTCGGCCCTGGCCAGGTCAGGAGGCGCGCTGCTGCGGCGATCCCGTCAGTCCCTGATCCACCGTGTCGGCAACGGACTGCAGCGTGTCCGCGACCCCGTGCAACTGCTCGGCAGCCCGGGTCCGGACGCCGCTCGTCGCCTGGTCGATGGTGTTGCGAATCCGATCACCCCAGATCCACATGGCGGCACCGCCCGCGATCGCGCCTGCGAGAAAGCTCTTGATCACCGCTTGGCCCTCCGTCTGAAACGACCGTGCTTGCCCCACCAGCGACCAAGAGACTAGCAAACGCGGTGCCGGGAGGCGCCGGAGGGCACGCTCCCGGCGACGATCAGTCGGGCCAGGTGTCCAGGGGGGTGGCGAAGCGCGGGAGCGGCAGGAGCGCAATCCGCCCGCCGCTCTTCAGGCGGGCACGATCGTACGGGGTGTTGTAGCCCCAGTCGGCCAGGAAGAGCCGGGCGCCGGCCAGGTCCGCTCGCTCCGCCGTCGCGTCGAGCGTCTCCAGCATGTCCTCGACGAACCACAGGTCGGCCGCGTCGGGGCCGAGACCGTCGCGGTCCGCGAGGCGACGCAGGATGTCGGACTTGGGCACCGGCTTGCCGGGCTCGCGGCCGATCACCGTGATCTCCGCCAGGCGCGGCCGCTCGGCGGTCAGCAGCGAGCGCACGAAGCGCTCGGCCTTGGTGGTGACGATGACGACGTGCGTGGGGCTGTCGAGCAGCGAGACCATCTGGCCGGCGAGGCCGGGATAGAAGCGATGATGGGCCAGCCAGCTGCCGGAGTCGCGCGCGAACCACTCGTCGCGCACCCTGTTCAGCGCCCGGCCGAGGGTCTCGGCACTGACGCCGGCCGCCTTCATGAGCCCGGGCGCCGCCTTCAGCCACGCGTGGCGGTCCTTCAGGGCGTCGTCACCGACGCCGGCCAGCAGCGCGTGCACGAGCAGCGGCATCTCCCAGCCGCTCTCGATGAGCGGCCGCAACGCGGAGAAGCGGGCGGCGATCGCATCGGGTCGGCCGGTGGTGAGCGCGGGCGGCGGCCACGCCGCCACGTACGCCTGCCAGGCCGTCTCGAAGTACTCGGGGCGGCCGTCGCAGACGACGCCGTCGAAGTCGAGCGCGAGGATTCTCGGTGGCGTCATGGGCCGCGATTATACGCTGCCGGGCAGCAGCGCCGCGTACTCTCGCCGGACGGCCTCGTCGAACGCGACGAGGTCGACGCGGGCGGGATGCGGGCTCGAGGCCAGGAACGCCTCGATCTCGCGCACCGCGATCCGGCACGCGCGCGGGATCGGAAATCCGTACACGCCGCAGCTGATCGCCGGAAAGGCGACGGTCGCCAGGCGCTTGTCCGCGGCCAGCGCCAGCGCCGTGCGATAGCTGGAGGCCAGCACCTCGTCCTCGCGCTCGCCGCCGCCGCGCCAGACCGGCCCGACGGTGTGGATCACCCAGCGCGCCGGCAGCCGGTAGCCGCGCGTCAGCTTCGACTGCCCGGGCGAGCAGCCGCCGAGGGTCCGGCACTCGGCGAGCAACTCGGGACCGGCGGCCCGGTGGATCGTGCCGTCGACGCCGCCCCCGCCGAGCAGCGTGGAGTTGGCGGCGTTCACGATGGCATCCACCTCGAGCCGCGTGATGTCCCCGTAGACCACGCGGAGGCGTCGGGCGCCAGCGTTCATCGGTGCCGGCGGTAGCCGACGAGCCCGGCGTGGAGCGAGCGCCGGTCGGTACGGCGCAGCGCGCGGGTCATGGCCGGAGTCAGCAGCCGCGTGTGGGGCACGCCCACCAGGTGCTCGGCGATCCACCACAGGTCCGCCTCGGTGGTCATCCAGCGGCGGCGGTCGAAGCGCGCGAGGTTCAGCGGGCGCGAGTAGGCCCGCAGGGTCCGGTCGCCGCGCAGGTTGATGTAGTCGTCGAAGTAGCTCATCACCAGCTCGCGCACGCTGCGGTAGACGGGCTCGCGATAGCGGAGGCCGGCGAAGTTCGACTTGGCGATCGCGCCCCAGCGTTCGCGCGTGCGGTACACCGCCAGCACGTGATCGGTGTCCTGCACCGCCACGAGGTCGAGCAGCAGCGGCGGGAAGCCGAGCACCCGCAGCGCGGCGGCGGCGAAGATGGCGCCCTCGAGACAGTGCGCGGTCCACTCGCGCAGCACGCGCCGGGGCGACCACGCGGTGGAGGCGTGGTGGTATGGCATCGCTTCCAGCGCGCGCTGCACGCCGTATGGCGTGCGCAGCGCGCGCAGCGAGCGCACCTCGCGCGGCGTGAGCCCCAGATCGTGCACCTCACCTCCCGCAGGGACCGCGCTCGAGCGTCCCCGGATCCGCGCCCGGCAGGACGAGGGCCAGCGAGCCGGCCTGGATCGCCAGCGCCGCCGCGGTGGCCAGCGCGAACGCGGCGGCGATGCCGAGCCGCTCGATCACGGCGGCCAGCACGACGAAGAAGCCGGCGAACGCCAGCAGGCCGAGCAGCAGGCCCCGCAGCACCTGCACCGCGGGCGGCGCGCCGGCGCGGTGGGCGAAGATCGTCAGGATCGCCGCGTAGACCGGGAACGTCGCCAGCACGCCGCTCAGTCGCGGACCGAGCGTGACCGCGGCGCCGGTGATCCCGACGACGAGCGCGGTCGTGATGATCATCCGCGCCGGGATGTCCCAGCGCGGCGCGGACCCGGTCATCCGCACGCCGTGGCCCCTCGGCATGAGCGAGAGCGTCAGCGCGAGCGCGACGACCACCGCGACCCCGAGCGCGGCGGGGCCCAGCGTCAGGCGCTGCAGCAGCATCGCCGCCGCCGCAAAGGTCGCGCACGCCGCCGCGAGCGCCAGCGGCCAGCCGTGCCGCGCGAGCCGGCCGTAGGCGAGGCAGAACGCGACCTCGGCGAGCGCGCCGGCCAGCGAGCCGGCGGCGGCGGCGGCCGCGAAGCCGGCGCCGTGGTCGAGCGCGAGGAAGAACGCGACCGGCCCCGACGTGAGCGGCAGGCCCACGAGCCAGCCGCCGATGGCCGGGCCCCACCGGCGCCCGGCGAGACTGGCGATCGCGATGAGCGCCGGCGTGAGGAGCAGCTTGAGGAGGAGCGTGTCGGCGATCAGAAGGCCTTGTGACGGACCCGTTCGATCTCGGCGCCGCCGTCCGGGGTGCGACGCTTGATCACGTGGGTGGCGTGCTGCGGCAGCGTTCCGTCCGCCGCGGGCTCGACGGGCTCGCCGCGCGCGGCGACGTCGTCGACGAATCGCCGGTGCGCCGGCGTCCTGGCCACGACAGCGCGGCGCTTGCCCGTCCGCTTCGGCGAGGCCCGTCGTCGCTTGCCGCTCATGCCGACGTCTCCACGACCCAAGCTTCACGCCGATGTCGCCCTCAGTCAAACGCGCCGTCGAACGTCGTCGCTTCAGCGTCGCGACGCGCTACAATGCCGTCGTCATGGCTGAACCGATGCGGCGACCGGTCGTCCTCGCCGTGGACGACGATCGGGCCGTCCTCGACGTGCTGCACCTCCTGCTCGACGACCGCTACGAGGTGTTCGACGCCCAGGACGGCAAGGCCGCCCTCGAGCGGCTGCGCTCGACGCCGGTCGACGTCGTCCTGCTCGACCTCGTGATGGAAGGCATGGACGGCATCACGGTGCTGGAGCGCCTGAGGGCGGCCGGCGTCGACGTCCCCGTGGTGATCATGTCCGGGATCAACACGGCCTGGACGGCGGCCGCCGCCATGCGGCTGGGCGCCGTCGACTACGTCACCAAGCCCTGCGACGACGAGGACCTCCTCGCGGTCCTGGCCTGCGCGGTGAGCCGCGCGCGCGAGGCGGCCCAGCTCCGCCCCGACTCGGACACGGCACGCATTCTGCTGATGGGCTGTCCGGTCGGCGTGGCGGCGGCGCTGACCGGCGCGCTGGCGTACTACGCGCAGGTGGAGAGCATCTCCGCCGACACCGGGGTCCTGGCGCTGATGCCGCCCGTCAGCCCCGATACGATCGTCGTCGACCTCGACGCCTCGCCCACGCCGCGCGACAGCCTCACCAAGCTCCGCGCGCGCTTTCCGCTCGCGTCGATCCTCGCTGGAAGGCATCCGCGCCGAGCTGCGCCCGTCGCTGCGCGCCATTCCCCGCTTCAGCGCGCGCGTGGTCGGCGTCATGGAATACGTGAGCGCGCACTTCGCGGGCGTGACGATGCAGGACCTCGGCATCGCGCTGGAGAAGTCGCCGTACTACCTGTCCCGCCTCTTCCGCTCCGAGACCGGCATGACGCTCAAGGCGTACGTGAACCGCGTGCGCATCGAGGCGGCGCGCCGCCTGCTGCTGGACACCTCGGAGAAGATCGAGACGGTCGCCGCCCTGGTCGGCTTCCACGACGCCTCCCATCTCTCCCGCCTGTTCCTGAAATACTCCGGCCGCCGCCCCGGCGACTTCCGGCGCACCTGGTGGGAGGACCCGGTGGAGGTGCCGCGCCGGGTCCCGCGGGGTGGCTGATCACAGCTCCATGACGTGCGTGCAGTCGGTCGCGTCGACCGCTGCCCGAAACCCCAGCCGTTCGTAGAGCCGTGCCGCCTCCGGATTCTGCGTGCGCAGCCGCAACCGCTGGAAGCGTCCGCGCGCCGCCTGCACGATCGCCGTGACCAGCTGGTGGCCGATGCCCCGATGGCGATGCACCCGCAGCACGTACAGGTGCCGCACGCGGCCGACATCCAGGGCGGTCGCGTACGGGTCGACGTTGAGTCCGCAGACGCCGACGACGTCACCGGCGCTGCGCGCGACGAACAGGGCCTCGCCGGGGCGATCGAACCGGTTGGCGCCGCTGGCCCACTCGTCGGCGAGCCGGCGCACGAAGCGGAGCCCCTGTTGCTCGCTCTCGGCAATCAGCGCCGCGAGGCAGTCAGCGGGGGCGGCTGGGCTCGTCCGCTCGACGATGAGCTTCGACATGCGGAGAAAGGTATCGGGGGCGGCTCGTCACCGGCCCCCGATCTCGAAGTGAATGGCGGGCTCGACGGGACTTGAACCCGCGACCTCTGGATTGACAGTCCAGTGTGCTAACCAGGCTGCACCACGAGCCCGTGCGCGAGCCCGCACAGGCTATCACGCGCGGCGGGCTCGGTCAAAGCCGGGCGGGTGTGTCAGCTGATCAGAGCGTCAGCTGCCGGCGATCTTCGCGCTGCGGCAGCTCGACGCGCGAGATGCGCAGCTTGCCCTCCTGGGCGAGCAGCGACAGCACGGAGGCCACGGCGCCTTCCGAGAGTCCGAGTTGGCGAGCGATCTCGGCGGGCGCCATCGCGCCGTTGCGCTCCAGGCAACCCCTCACCTGGTCGTCGATCTCGTTCCACCACCCATCCATGGCCATTTCCTGCTCCCTTTCGTCTTCTGTGAAGATGCTCACCCTAACGGAAGGAGCGGAGCCGCACAACCCCTGAAAGAGATTTCCCGGCGGTGGAAAAAACGACGTGTCACGTGGCACGCCGCGTGACGCGCGTCATGGTCCGACCGGTCACGGCCCCTGGTTGGAGAAGCCGGTGCGATAGGAGCTGACGACGACGCGAAAGCTCGCGGTGCCGGGCACGGTCGGCACACTCACCGAGAACGTTCGACTGTCCCCGCGACCGATGCGCGCGTCGACGTAGCTGATGCCGCGGGCCACGACGCGCCCGTGGGTGTCGAGGGCTTCCGCCGTCACGTTGACTTCGAAGACGTCCTGGGAGCGCTCGTTGACGATCCGTCCATTGAGGCGCGCCTTCTCGGGACGGCTCTGGTCGACGTCGTAGGTGATCTTGAACCCTTCCTGGGCGTACGCCGGCGCGAGGAGCGCCGCGAGGAGGCTGACGAGCAGCAGGACGACGCGGGCCGGAGCGCGCATGCCCCACGAAAATAGCACACCACCCGCCGCGCAGCCCGCTTCCAGGCGGCGAGCCGGCAGTCGGCGGCATCCGGCTTGCTGCCTCGGAAGGCCAGGGGGGCATCCGTCATGAAGAAGTACCTCGCCACTCTCACCGTGTCGCTCCTGTCGATCGCGGTGGCCGGCGTCGCGGCGGCGCAGACGACGACGCGTCCGGCGGACAGCTCGAAGGCCAAGGGCAGCACGCAGGACGTCGAGCGCACGACGTGGACACCGCAGGCGAACGCCGTGGAATCGAGCAAGCTGATCGGCACGAAAGTGCGCACGACCGATGGCAAGGACATCGGCCAGGTCGACCAGGTCGTCGTCAACCAGGCGGACGGCAAGGTCACGCACGTGATCCTCAATAGGGGCGGCATCCTCGGCGTCGGCGGCGAGAAGGCGAAGAGCGCTGATAGCGCGCCGGCCGCCAGCCCGAGCACCCCACCGCCGTCCAAGCCCGGTGACGCGCGCAACAAGAAGTACTGAGCCATGAGCGACGCGCGGCCGTCGGGGTTCGCCGAGAGCGCCGTCCAGGTGATCGAGCGCCAGGAATGGCTGGTGCCACTCGAGGAGGGGCTGCAGCGGGCGGTGAGCGCCGCCTTCCAGGCCGGCGGTGCCGCTGGCAGGGCGGTGAAGAACTTCCTGCACGGCACCTGGCTCGGGCATCCACTGCACCCGGTCCTCACCGACGTGCCGATCGGCGCCTGGACGACCGCGCTCGTCTTCGACGCGCTCGACGCCCGCGGCCGCCGCTGGCCGTGGCGATCGGTACTCCAGCGTCGCGCCGACGATGCGATCGTGCTCGGCATCGTGGGAGCCGTCGGCGCGGCGCTGGCCGGCCTCACCGACTGGCAGCACACCGGCGGGACCGCGCGCCGCACCGGCTTCGCGCACGCCACGCTCAACACGCTGGCCTTGGGCCTGTACGTGGGCTCGCTGGCGATGCGGCGGCGCGGCGCCCGCCGCGCGGGGCGCTCGCTGGCCGGCGCCGGCTTCGGCGTGCTGCTGGCTTCCGCGTACCTCGGCGGCCGCCTCGTCTATCGCGAGCACATCGGGGTCGACCACGCCCAGCGCGACGAGCCGAACGGCTTCGCGCGCGCGGTGCGCGAGGCCGATCTGCGCGAGGGTCAGCCCGTGCGCGCCGACGTCGGGGGTGTGCGGGTCGTGCTCGTGCGGCGCCACGGGCGGATCCACGCGCTCGGCGAGACGTGCAGCCATCTGGGCGGCCCACTGGCCGAGGGCGAGGTGCAGGACGGCGCGATCGTGTGCCCGTGGCACGGCTCGCGCTTCGCGCTGGAAGACGGGCGCGTACTCGACGGCCCGGCCACGATGCCGCAGCCGTGCTTCGAGACGCGCGTGCGGGATGGGTTCGTGGAGGTACGGCGGCGGCCAGAGAGCGGACTGGCCGCGGCGTGACTCAGCCGTCCATCGGCGGCGGCTGGTTCCACACCTCGATGACGCGCGTCTCGCGCTCGTAGCCGAGCACGCTGATCGTCGCGGTGTGCAGGCCGAGGTTTCGGCCGTAGATGGGCGCCAGCCCCATCCAGCACGCACCGAGGACTCGCAGGATGTGGCCGTGGGCGAAGAGCGCGACGTCGCCGGCGACGCGCTCGACGCGCTCGATCAGCCGGCGCGCGCGCACGCCCACCTGCTCGACGGTCTCACCCTCCGGAATCGGTGTCGTCCAGATCGTCCAGTCCGGCTGCTTCTCGCGAACGGCCTTGGTCGTGATGCCCTCGTAAATCCCGTAGTTCCACTCGTGCAGGTCCTCGGTCACCTCGGCGCCGTCGCCCAGGCCCGCCAGCCGGCACGTCTCCTGCGCGCGCCCCATGGGGCTCGTGAGGACGAGCACGAACTTGTGGCCGGCGAGATAGCGGCCGAGGGCCTTGGCCTGCTGCTCGCCGCGTGGCGTCAGCGCGATGTCGGTCCGGCCGGTGTGCTGGCCGCTCTTGCTCCACTCGGTCTCCCCATGCCGGACCAGCCACACCCGTCGCATGACCATCCGTTCCGTCTCCTTTGGGGGCCCCGAATGGCCCCCAAACCCCCAGCGTTCGGGCGTCCCGGCGCAGCCGTGACACCCTCTATCTCTATGGCTCTATCTCTCTTCCCCCGGCCGGGGGGCATCTTACCTCACTCCAGCGGCCCCCCGCTCCCGGGCTCCGAGTTGCACGCCTCGATGCCATCCCGTACGCTGAGCACCATCCGAGTTCCCCCGAGGGGTGTTCAGAGGAACCCATAAATCCCCCGATGACGTCGCCGCCACGTGCCAGCATCCTGATCGTCGACGATTCGCGCGAGACGCGTGACATCTATGCCGACTATCTGTCGTACTTCGGCTACTGCGTCGCCGGCGCGGGCAGCGCCAGCGAGGCGCTCGAGATGATCCGCAGCCTGCAGCCCGACGTGATCGTCATCGACCTCACCCTGCCCGGCATGGACGGCTACGAGGCGACCCGGCGATTGCCGTGCTTGCCGGAGGAGCTGCTGAGCGCCATCGAAACGGTGCTCCGCCGGCCGAACGCCGGCGCCGACGCGACCTCCGCCTGACGCCGCGACCGTTGACGTTCCGGCCACCGATCGACTACGCTCACCGCATCCGATGAACGTCGCTCAACGCTGCCTCGTGATCGTGCCCCGAGACGACCCCCAGCTCTACGCCGTGCTGGTCAAGGCCTTCCTCGACAACGCCCGGGTCTTCGTGTGCCGCGATCTTCGCACTGGTGATCGCGCGATTCACTCGGTCGAAGTCTATGCGGTCGGCGGCGGCGACCTCGACGCCGACCTGCGGAGAGTCGTCGAGGACGAGCTGCGCCGCCTGCGCGCGCGCGCGTGACATCCGGGACGTGGATGGTGGGCGGAGCAGGTTTCGATCCTGCGACCTCAGCCTTGTAAGGGCTGCGCTCTTCCAGCTGAGCTATCCGCCCGTGCGAGGACGATCCGGCGGGTTACGTCACGCGCGCTCATCGTAACACAGCGCTTCCGAACGACTGACCGCCGGGCTCTCATGCCCTGATGCGGGCCGGCGGTCATGACCTCACCGACGGCTGATCAGCTTCTCACCGCTTCGCGCGGCGCGCGGGCGACGGCGTAGCGCTAACCATTGTCGCCATTGACGTTGCCCTTTGGCACTCGCGTTGCCTCATGAGGCGGCGACGGTTCGGCGCCGATCCACGGCGGGCACAGCGAACGGCACGGGCGGAGGGCGACATGGTGACGCGAGCGCTCGGTGCGATCATGACGGTGGGAATGCTCAGCGCTTCGGCGGCGTGGGCCGGAAACCTCACGGATGCGCTGGAGTCGGACCGCATGACGGTCGTGAAGGTCGACAAGGCGACCGGCGGCGTGCTGCTGCGCAACGGCGTCTCCGTCAATTGGCTCGAGGCTCCTGGCGCGATGATCGTCGCGCCCCACGCGACGAAGCGGGATCTCGGCCTGCTGAACACGGGTGACATCGTTCGCGTGCGCCGAGACGGTGCCGCGCCGACGATCATCATCCTGCGCAGCGCCGCCGACGAGATCGGCAGCCTCGAGTAGGGGCAGGCTATCGCAGGCTGGGTACCGACCGCGGCTGAGCTGATCCTGAGCCGAGGCTCGGTGCGGTCACCGGCGGAGGCGGGAAGCCCGGGTTGAGCACGGTCGACCGGGGCCAGAACTGCGCCGGCACCAGTTGCCACGTGTACGACTGGTCGAGCACCCACCGCTCGGGGTAATGAAAGCCCACGGTCGTCTCACGGACGTAGTAGCCCGGGACGACGAAGTTCTGGCGCAGGATGCCGTACTGCGTGTCGGCGTTCCGCTGCGTCTCTGACTCATGGGCATCAGTCGTCCGCGGCGGCTCCGACGACGACGGGAGCGCCACCATCATGTCGACCACGACGGGCTGCGCCGGGATCCAGATGTCCCTGATGAAGCCTGCCGAGGGCGCGTAGTCGTAGTGCATCAACTGGCCCTGAGGAATTGCCGGACCGAGGCTCCACGGAAGCGCGGGATGGGCCGGTGTCGTCGGAGACTGCGCCGATACTGAGACCGGCCCAACGATCACTAGGCCAAGGACGACGAAGCTGCCTAGCCACCCCATCGCGGGTAACTGTAGATGAAGGCGGCTGCCAAGTCCACTCCCCCGGGGAACTACCCTTCCCCCTCCGCCTCGTTCATCCAGAGGTCGCGGCAGCGGCTGTGTAGCCGCAGCCGCACGTTGGCCCTCGTCAGAGTCTCGTGCTCCGGCGTGCCGGGCTCGATCGCGGAGCCACAGGCCGTGCACAAGCGGCCACCGGGACTCGGGACCGCCAGCGTCGACTCGGGTTTGGCAGGCAGCACGCCCCCGCGGACCAATTCACGGATCCGCCGGCGAACGACCGAAGCGGGAACGGGGTCGGCGTCGCCGCTGACCATGGGCGCGCCTTGGACGGCCCGTTGCGCCGTTTATTCAGCGTCGGGTAACGGAATCGCGTTCCACTGGTGAAATCCGCGCCGCTGATCAGTTGCAGACCGGCATTGGGGAAAGAGTTTTCAGGGATTCCCGTCGGCCATCGGAACGTCTTACGCTGTCAATCGGTCGGGCAGCGGTGAGGGCGCTCTGGGCGCCGGCGGAAGTCAGCCGAGGACCAGTCATGGCGGTGGCGGAGAAGCGGATCCTCGTCGTCGACGACGAGCCGGAGTTGCTCGAGATGGTCGGCGACTACTTCAAGGGGCGCTACGAGGTCGACACGGCGCTCTCGGGCGCGGCGGCCGTGGAGCGCTTCGCGGCGCGGCGCCCGGATGTCGTCTTCCTCGATATCAACATGCCGGGCGGCAACGGCGTCGACGTCCTGAAGCAGCTGCGCCTCACCGATCCGGGCGTGCCGATCGTCATGGTCACGGCGAATACGGACATCGCGATCACCGAGGCGTTTCTCAAGGCCGGCGCCTTTGGGTACATACCCAAGCCCTTCAACCTCCTCTACATGGACCACCTGGCTGCCGTCGCCTCGGCGCAGCCGCGCCGCCGCACGGCGTAAGCACCGGCCGCCTAGAAGCGTGCGCTACACTGGGCGCGATGCGTCGTGTAGGCGCCTCGCTCGTGGCTATCGGATCCGTCCTGGGCGTCATGGTTCCAGTCGCGGCGGCACCGCCCCAGGATCTCGAGGCCTACTGCCGCGCGATCAATCCCGACCCGCCGGCGCAGGTTCGCTGTGTCGGAGCCGAGAAGGCGTCGCAGGAACGCCTCGCCCGCGCACAGGGCGCGATCGATCCGCAGGCGTGGGGCCGCTGTCAGAGCGGGAGCGCCTCCTGGGCAGACATGGAGGCGTGCATCGCCCAGCCGACCCCGCCGGCCGCGGCAAGCGCGCCGACGCCGCCGGGCGGCACCGCGCCGGCGGGTTCGCCGTCCACGACGATCCTCGGTCCGCAGCCCGGAGCCACGCCGACCGCGCCGGAACCCGAGCGGCCGAGCCGGCCCATCTCGGAAGAGGAAGCCGACAAGCAGGTCCGCGACGTCCTGCAGCGCACCGGGGAGCCCGCGGCCAGGTGCACGAAGAAGCAGTACGGCACGGGTTGGGTCACTGTCTGCGAGTAGGAAAAGGTTTTCCCAGCGCGAGCGCATTAAGCTCTTGACGCTCCCGGGCGCGCTCCCCAGAATGCGCGCATGCCCGCCGGCTCTGTGGGCGGCGATTTCCGCCGCGCCCTCGATGGTGTTCGCGTTCTCCTGGTCGAGGACACCGACGACGCACGCGAGCTGCTCGCGTTCGTGCTCGAGCAGTGCGCGGCCGTGGTGACGGCGACGGCGTCAGCGGCCGAAGCGCTCGAGGCGTTTCTCCGCGACCGCCCTCAGATCGTCGTGACCGACCTGGCCATGCCGGGCCACGACGGCTACTGGCTGCTGCGCCAGGTGCGCGAGCACGCGCCAGCCTCGGCAGTGCCCGCAGTCGCGCTCACCGCGTTCACCGAGCGGTACTCGCGCGAGCAGGCGCTGGCGCAGGGCTTCGACGCGTTCCTCTCGAAGACGATCGAGCCCGACGAGCTCTGCTACGCGCTCCGCCGGCTGCTCGAATCGGACGAACTAGCCCGTCACTCCCCGCCCGTCCGCAAGCGATCCATCGCGCGACGGAAGTCGTCGCCCGCGCTGTCCCAGCCGCGGCGGATCGCGTGCCAGTCGTTGCGCAGCTTCTCGCGGAAGTCCTTCGGCGGCCGCGCGCCATCGGGCGCCTTCATCGTCTCCGGCGCCGGCCGCACCGCCGTGCTCGAGGCCACCGAGATCGGTGCCGGTGACGTGACGGGCTCGTGGGCGTCCTTCGGTGCAGGCGCGTGCGTGACCGGCGTCGAGTCAGGCGAGGTGACGGCCGCCGGCCGCTCGACCGCCGGCGTCGGGTCGGCGCGCCGGCTGGCGGTCGCGATCGACTGTGGCCGCTCCACGCGCTTCGCCGGTGTCGCCAGGGGCTTCGCCGGGGGCGTGACGACCTTCTTCACCGGCTTTGGCGGCGCAACCGCCGCTGGCGCCAGG
>VBPC01000179.1 GCA_005887895.1 Candidatus Rokuibacteriota bacterium | reverse complement strand
CTCGTCGAGGCCGGGCTCGGACTGTCGGTCACGTCGTGGTTCTCGGTCGTGCAAGAGGTGCGCGAGCGGACGCTGACGGCGATGCGGCTGGTTCCCCCGCTGCAGCGCCAGATCGGCCTCGTGCGCCGGCGCGACAAGCCGCACACGCCGGCGCTCGACGCCTTCGTCGCCGCGCTCGAGGACTTGCGCCGCGCGCTCGAAACGCGCCGCCCGGCGCGCACAGGAGGACGCTCATGAGCCCGACACCTCGTCGCAGCTTTCTCCGGACGGCCGCCGCCGGCGCCACCGCCACGCTGCTGGCCGGCCGCCGCGCGTGGGGGCAGGCGCCCGCCTCGGCCGGCGCCGTCGACCCGGCGCTGATCGACGACCTCGTCGCCGCCAACCGCATCCTGGCCGATCAGGGCGTGGTGGACGGCTACGGCCACGTCAGCGTGCGGCATCCGGGCGATCCGCAGCGCTATCTCATGTCGCGCTCGCTGGCGCCGGAGCTGGTGACCGCGGCCGACGTCATGGAGTACGACCTCGACAGCAACGCCGTGGATGCGCGCGGCCGGACGAGCTACCTCGAGCGCTTCATCCATGGTGAGATCTACCGCGCGCGGCCCGACGTGAAGGCCATCGTGCACGATCACTCGCCCTCGGTGATCCCGTTCGGCGTGAGCACCGCCCCGCTCAGGCCGCTCTACCACATGAGCGCGTTCCTCGGCGGCGGCGTGCCGGTGTTCGACATCAAGACCGCTGCCGGCGGCCCCACCGACATGCTCGTGCGCACCGCGGCCCTCGGCCACGCGCTGGCCCAGACCCTCGGGGCGCGGCCGGTGGCCCTCATGCGCGGTCACGGCTGCGTGGTGGTCGGTCCCTCGCTGCCGATCGTCGTCTTCCGCAGCGTCTACACGGAGGTCAACGCGCGACTGCAGGCGCAGGCCATGGCACTCGGCGGCCCGGTGACCTATCTCGACGACGACGAGGCGCAGCGGGCGGGCGGCTCCGTCGGCGGCACGATCGAGCGCCCGTGGCAGCTCTGGCGGAAGAAGGCGCTGGCGCGCTGACGCTCAGCGCGGCGTGAAGGCTGGACGCTGGCGCACGAACGGCAGCGCCAGCAGGCGCAGCACGCCGAGCGGCGCGCGGTAGGCGGGCAGGCCGATCCGCAGCGTCTGGGCGGGCACGCCGACGCACCGCGTGCGGTGCAGGCGGTCCCACCAGGAGAAGATCACCGACCAGTTCGAGTTCGTCTCCGCCTCCCGGATCGAGTGGTGGATCCCGTGCATGCGCGGCGTGACGAGGACGCGATTGAGCGTGCGCTCGAGCGCGAGCGGCAACCGCCAGTTGCTGTGGTGGAACGCCGTCGCCGCTTCCAGGGCGGCCTCGTAGACGAGCGCCGGCCCGGGGCTCACGCCGATCGCCAGGATCTGTGCGCTCCGCCAGGCGACCGAGAGCAGCAGCTCGCCCGCGTGGAAGCGAAAGGCCGTGCTGACGTCGAGGTCCAGGTCGGTGTGGTGCACGAGATGGAAGCGCCACAGGAAGGGCGCCCGGTGGTTGAGCCGATGCCAGACGTAGACCGTCCAGTCGAGCAGCAGGAAGGCAAGTACGGCGGCGGCGGTCGGCGGCAGCGCCAGCCAGCGCAGCACGCCCACGCCGGCGCGCTCGCCCGCGCTGGCCACCGCCACCGCCGCCGGCAGGAGCGCGAGCCGCAACGTCAGCGCCGCGAGCGCGACCATGAGGGCGTTGGTGGCGAGGCGCTCGCCCAGCGGGCGGCTGCGCGGGCGCAGCGGGCGCCGGTGCTCGGCCGCGAAGCAGACGATCACGGCCCCCGCGATCACGGCGCCGCCCCAGACGTCGAAGCGTGTCACGAGGCGTCCAGCCTACGCGGCTGGTATCCTGGTTGCACGGTTGTCCCCCGATGCCGGATATCTTGCAGCCGTTTACCGCGTGGCTGATCGCGCACACCTACGTCGTGGTGTTCGTCGCGGCGCTGATCGACGCCACCGGCCTGCCGCTGCCCGGGCGCATGCTGCTGATCGCGGCCGGCGCGGTGGCGGGCGCCGCCAACGCCAGCATCGTCTTCGCCATCGTGCTCGGCGCCGTCGGCGTGGCGATCACCGATCACGGCTGGTACTTCGCGGGCGCGTTCGCCGGCGGCCGGCTGCTCAACCTCTATTGCCGGCTGCCGATCGACGCCGACGCTTGTCGCCGCCGGGCCGCCGACCTCTTCCAGCGCTTCGGCGCGCTGACGATCCTGCTCGGCCGCTTCGTCGCGTCGGTGCGGATGCTGGCGTGGCCGCTGGCGCGCGTCAACGGCGTGGGGTATCCGCGGTTCGTGCTCGCCGAGGTGACCGGCGCGCTGACGTGGTCGACGCTGTGGATCGGCGTCGGCTGGCTGCTCGGCGAGCGCTGGACCGACGCGGCCGGCGAGGCGCGCTGGGTGGGACCGGCGATGCTGACCGCCGTCGTCGCGACGGCGCTGAGCGTCCGCCTCTGGCGCCGGCGCCGCGCGCGCGCGGTGACGCTCTAGCCGCGCGCGTCCTGGGCCGAGGGGAAGCGCGGCGGGCGCTTCTCGCGGATCGCCTGCAGCCCCTCGTGCACGTCCTCGCCCATGAAGGTCAGCAGCTCGAGTGCCATCGAGTTGTCGAAGATCGGCGCCGCCATCCGCAGCCAGTTGTTGAGGCTGCGCTTGGTCCAGCGGATCGCCTGCTGGCTGCCGAGCGCCAGCTTGTCGGCGACCTCGAAGGCCTTGGGCAGGAGCTGATCGGCGGGGACGGCCAGGCTCACCAGCCCGATGCGCTCGGCTTCCTTGCCGTCGATGAAGTCGGACGTCAGCAGGTAGTACTTCGCCTTGGCCATGCCACACAGCAGCGGCCAGATGATGGCCGCGTGATCGCCGGCGACGACGCCGAGCTTGGTGTGCCCGTCGGTGATGCGCGCGGTCTCGGACATGATCGAGATGTCGGCCATCATCGCGACGGCCAAGCCGGCCCCCACCGCCACGCCGTTGATGGCCGAGACGATCGGCTTGTCGAGGTTGATCATGTTGTAGACGATGTCGGAGGCCTCGCGCAGGATGCGGCCGAGGCGCCGCGGGTCACGCGCGTTGGCGTCGACCATGTCGAGGTCGCCGCCCGCCGAGAACGCGCGCCCGCGCCCGGTCACCACCGCCACCCGCGCGGCGTCGTCGGCGTCGAGCGTCCGCCACACCTCCGTCAGCTCCCAGTGCAGCCGATCGTTGGTGGCGTTGAGGACGTCGGGACGGTCGATCGTGATCAGCACCACTCCGTGCGGCTTGCGCTCGAACGTGAGGTGCTTGTACTCGGCGTAGTCCATGGGGGCCTCCCGGGCCCCCATGGTACTTCAGCCGTCGACTGCTACACGTCCCAGCGGGCGATGACCGCCCAGCGATCGGAGCCGTCCACCTCGGCCACGATCCAGGGATCGACCTGCCGTTCCTGGTAGTACGTCGGCGTCGCCACCCAGAATTTCGAGAAGAGCCCCGTCCGCGCCGCGTCGTCGTACTTCAGCAGCGCCTCGTCCGGGATCGGCGAGGCATACGTCTCGATGGGCTCGAGGCTCGCGCCGCGCACGTAGCCGAGCCGACGCGGGAGCGTGTCTCCAACGCGCTGGCGCACCTCGGCCACCGAGTAGAGCGGACCGTAGCAGAGCGCCGCCATCTCGAGACGCTGGCCGAGCATCTGTCCGGGGAGGCGAGCGCGAATGGAGCGGGCACGGGTCGTGGGGTCGGTCGGCGGGGAGGACGTGGTGGGCTCCATGGAAACACCTCCGCGTCTCGCGGCGTGCAACCGAAAGGCCAGTGACTTTCGAATCAGCGAACTCGGCGGGCGCTCCAGGGCCCCGCCGTCGCCACCGATCGCGCGGCGCCCTCGACGATGTCGTCGCCTTGCACACGTCCGCTGAACGTCACGCCGTCGACGCTGAACTCCACACGGTCACCGCGCACCCGGCCGCCCCCAATGGCGGCCGGCCGGCCCTTGCGCATCAGCGTGCCGGTCAGCGTCTGGTAGCGCTGCGTCAGGGCCAGCGTCGCCGGCTCCTGGTCGGCGAGGCGGACGTGCCACAGCCCGGCGGCGTCGACCGGCACCCGCCAGAGATAGAGCCGGTGCTCGCGCGCCGGGCCCTGCACGCGCAGCACGCGGTCCGGCGCCCAGTCGCCCATGTCGAAGTCGTGGGAGACGACGCGGGTGCCCGGCGCCAGCTCGCGGAGCAGCTTGGGACGCAGCTTGAGGTTCACGTCGTCGCGCAGATAGAGCGTCACGACCGTGGCGCCGGCCAGGTCGGTCGCGAAGAGATCCTGCCAGAGAAAGGTCGTGCGCTCGGCGACCCCGGCGGCGCGCGCGGCGTCGCGGCTGGTCCTGACCAGGCCGGGATCGATCTCGACGCCGACGCCGCGGGCCCCGAAGTCGCGGGCGGCGGCGATCACGACCCGTCCGTCGCCGCTGCCCAGATCGAAGACGACGTCCCGCGGAGTCACCGCGGCCACCCGGAGCATCTCGAGGCTGACGGCCTCCGGCGTGCCGACGAAGAGGACGTCGGGGCCCGGAAAGCGCTCGCGCAGCCCGGCGCAGCCGGCCAGCGCGATCAACGCGATCGCGACGCCGGCGCCGCGCGCGCTCACTCCGCCACCGGCGGCGGCGGGCCCGACCCCGTGTCGGCGGTGTTGATCCGGCGGAGCCACAGGGGGCGGCCGTGCACGTACAGGAAGACGACGTTGGCCTCGCTGCAGGGACCGAGGCAGTCGGTGAAGGCCAGGCGCAGGCGACCGTCGACGCGCGCCTCGCGAAACGCGCGCCGCATCTGGCGCTTCAGCATGCCGGGCGCGGTCTTCGGCCCGCCGCGGTCGGGATGACCGCAGCAGCAGCCCATGCACGCGAGGAGCAGGCCGGTGTCGGCGATGCGGTCAACGATACCGCAGCCGGTTGCGGCGTCAGCCGTTTACTTCCGGCTCGCCCTCGCCCACCTCGCGATCGAGCTCGCGCGGCGTCCGGAACCCTGGATCGTAGCGCCGCGCCATTCCCGGCGTCCCGCTGAGCGGGCGCACCCGGTCCATCGTGCGCGACACCTTCGGCGCGGTCGGCTTGCGGATTCGTCTGGGCTTCTTCGTCCTGGCCATGGCGGGCCTCCGATCTCTCATCGTGCGAACATCGTGCCGCGCACGGCTTCGTCGGGGAGCCCGAGCGAATGGGGGTCTGGGGGCCATGTCGGGGCCCCCAGTATTATCAGAAGACCGCGATAGGGTTGACCGGAGAGCCGGTGACGCGCTCGAGCACCAGCGGCGCCACGGTGAGCATGAACTCCCAGCGCCGCAGGCGCGCGCACGCCTGCGCGAGCTCTTCGAGGTTGCCGTTGTCGATCAGCCACATGCCCATGGCCACCAGGCTCACCACGTGCAACGCATTGCCGATCCGCGGGTAGGGCAGCGGGCTCACGTCGTTGTGGGTGTCGGTGCCGAGCATGGCCACCGACCGCTCGCGTATCCACGGCAGCGAGGCGACGTGCACGGCGGGCGAGCCGTCCTTGAGCGGACTGCGCGGCCCCTCGGCCCGGCGTCGGCCGTAGTAGCCCGTGCGAACGAGCAGGATGTCGCCGGGCTGGACGCGCACGCCCTGGGCTCGCTCGGCCGCCTCGAGGTCTTCCGGCATCACACCCTCGCCAGAGGCGAGCCAGCGGCCTTTCACGGCCGCCACGTCGAGCAGCACGCCGCGACTGACCACGCCGTCGCGCAGCAGGTCGACGGCTTCCACCTGCGCGCCCTCGCGGGAGGTGATGAGGTTGCAGGAGCGTCCGTTGTAGAGACGGCCGTTCCAGAAGTAGTGGGCCGGCGTGTCGACGTGGGTGATCGTGTAGCCGTGAAAGACCATGCCGATGAACTCGGCGGCGCCGCGCCGCTGCAGCACGCGCTCCGGCGTGTCGGTGTCGCGCCCTTCGCCGCTGTCGACCATGAACCGCAGCGGCTGCACCGTCGTGTCGGCCGTGATCTCCGTCGAGATGGGGCGCGAGCAGCTCACCGAGACGCCCTCGCGCACGAGGGCGGCGGCCCGCTTGCGCGTGTCCGGCGTGACGAAATTCAGCGTGCCGAGCTGGTCGTCGGCGCCCCAGCGCCCCCAGTTGCTCAACGTGTCGAGCATCTTGAGGACGTCGGCCTCGCCCGGGACCGGGGTCATACGCGGACCTCGAAGCCCAGCTCGACGTCGCCGGCGGCCTGCCCGCCCCGGATGCCGAAGTTCTCCAGCGGCGGCTCGAGCAGGACGATGAAGACGTCGTTCGGCGGCGTGCCGAGCGCGGCCAGCTTGGCGACGATCGCCCGGTAGAGGCGCTTCTTGGCCTCCCGCGAGCGGCCGGGATAGATCGTGCACTCGATGAGCGTGCGCTTGGTGGTGCAGCCGGGGGGGACGTCGAAGCCACTGGCCGGGTACTCGAGCAGCCGCTGGTTGTTGTCCCAGGCCGGCGTCTTGAACGCCTCCATGAACGCCCCGTGCACGGCGTCGAGCAGCGCGCGCTTCTCGGCGGGCGAGCGTCCGGCGATCACCTCGATGCGGGTCTGCGGCATGCGGGGACTCCTTTCGCCCGGCGTGGCGGAGGTCAGGCGGGCGGGGCGGCGGGGATGTGAGGAGCCGTCTCGCGGCCCCCAGCGACGACGATCTCGACGAAGGTGCTGTTGAACGTGGCGGCGGCCGCCGGTGAGGCGCGGTCGTCGGTGAGCACGTTGGCGCAGCCGTGGGTGTCCTGGCCGCGCGCGTCGGGCGTGAACCACGCGCCTTCCTTGATGGAGACGCAGCCGGCGGCGATGCGGTCGGTCACGCGCGCCGCCAGCACGGTGGCGCCGCGGTGGTTGAACACGCGGACCGCCGCGCCGTCGACGATGCCGCGGGCGGCCGCGTCGGCGGGATTGATCCACACGTCGTCGTGGTCGGCGCGCGCCAGGATCGGCTGGTTGTCGTGGATCGAGTGCGTGCGCGCCCGCGACTTGGGTGTGACGAGCCGCAGCGGATGCCGGCCCTCCGCGGGGTCGGGAATCCAGGTCGGGATGGGCGGGATCGACCCCAGCCCGTAGGGATCGGGGTTGGCCGCGAGCGTCGTCGAGTAGATCTCGATTTTTCCCGACGGCGTCGAGAACGGGTGGTGCTCGGGATCGCGGATCTCCCTGGCGAAGGCGACCGCGTCGTCCGGGGCGGGCAGCCGCGCCAGACCCTGCGCGCGGAACGTGTCGAAGTCGTCGATGACGTTCCTGGTCAGCTCACGCAGCCACTGCTCCTCCGTCTTGTCGCTGTAGCCCGAGAGCCCGAGCCGGCGCGCCAGCTCGGCGCAGATGTCGAGGTCGTTGCGGCACTCGTACATCGGCGCCAGCGCCTGCTTCATGAAGATCGCGTAGTGCCCGGCGCCCGCCCACGGCGTGTGGACGTCGTTGCGCTCCCAGAACGTCGTCGCCGGCAGCACGATGTCGGCATAGCGCGCGGTCGGCGTGATGAAGTGGTCGTGCACGACCATGAACTCCAGGTTCTCGGCGGCCGCCAAGGTCTTGGCGACGTTGGGCGCCTGATTGAAGAGATCGCCGCCCACCGAGTAGACCATCTTGATGTCGGCCGGGTAGCCGCCCGCCCTGCCGCGCGCGAGCACGTCGGCCAGCAGCGGCGTGGCCACCCGGGCGTTCACCGGATTCGAGCCCGGAGGCAGGCTCGTGATGCCGGCGCGGCCGGTGGCGCCGTTGCTCACGCCGGAATTGCCGCCCGGGCTGCCGACGCTGCCCGTCATCGCGGCCAGCGCATAGGCGGCGCGATGGAACTGCTCACCGTGGATCGTCCGCCCGGGCGCGTAGCCGCACTGCAGCGCCGCCGGCTTGCTGGTGGCGTACTCGATCGCCAGGCGCCGCAGCGTCTCGGCCGGCACCCCGGTGATCGCGGCCGCCCACTCCGGCGTCT
Organism: Candidatus Rokuibacteriota bacterium; assembly: GCA_005887895.1. Lineage (GTDB taxonomy): Bacteria > Methylomirabilota > Methylomirabilia > Rokubacteriales > CSP1-6 > AR5. The sequence goes on along the minus strand of VBPC01000179.1, from coordinate 30,810 downwards.
TGCTCACGCCGTCGTGGCGACCGAGAAGGTAGGACACGTACGAGCCGCCGGCCGCCGCGTCGGCCGGCAGGTGCGCCTCGTCGAAGCCCAGCACGTGGCGGTCGAGGAACGCCTGGTCGTGCAGGCCCTCGGTGACGATCACGTAGGCCATGGCCAGCAGCGCCGCGGTGTCGGTGGCCGGCCGGATGAAGACGTGCTCGTCGGCCAGGTCGTGACTGGTGCGCGTGCGCCGGGGATCGACGCAGACGATCCGGGTGCCGTTCTTCCGGGCGAGCTTGAGATATTGCAGCGTGCCCGTGCCGAAGGTGCCGTCGCCGGGACTCCAGCCCCACATGACGATGAGCCGCGAGTTCACGTAGTCGGTCGGCTCCCGCCCGCCGCTCTTGTAGTCGGCCCGGGCGCCGTAGGTCATGTGGACCGAGAACACTTCGGCCTCGGCGGAGATGTTCGACCAGAGCTCCGTGCAGCCGCCGAAGAGGTGGAGCAGGCGCTGCGCCGTGGCGCGCACGTTGTGCAGCATGGACAGGCTGCCGGTGCGCGAGCAGTCGAGGATGGCGGCCGGCCCGTAGGTATCGCGAATGCGGAGCATCTGGCCGGCGACCTCGTCGAGCGCGTCGTCCCAGGCAATCCGCTCGAACTGTCCGCGGCCGCGCGGGCCGACGCGGCGCAGCGGATGGCGCAGCCGGTCCGGATGGTTCACGCGCTCGGCCTGGCCGAAGCCGCGCACGCAGGCGTGCAGCGGCGGGACCTCGGGCGTCCAGCGTCGCGGGTCGGTGCTGATCTTGACGATGCGGCCGTCGCGGACGTGGGCGTTGACGACGCAGCGGCCGCCGCAGTTGTGGCCGCAGGTGCTGGTGACGACCGTCTCGCCCGGCGCCGCCGCGACGCGCGGCGCCTCGTACATGATCGACCGTTTCATGCGCACGTCAGCATAGCACCGCCTGATATAACTCTGGGGTGATCTCCGATCCGACCCTCGGCGCGCTCTGCGCGCTCGGCGCCGCGCTGGCCTGGTCGGTGACGAGCCTGCTGGCGCGCTCGGTCCTCACGCACTACGGCTCGGTGACCATCAACGCGGTCCGCTCGGGCGTCGCCGGGATCTTGCTGGTGGCCTGTGTGAGCGCGACGGCGGGGCCGGGCGTGCTGGTGGCGATGTCGGGCGCCACGTTCGCCCTGCTGGCCGTCTCGATCGTCGCCGCCATCGCAATCGGCGACACCGTGTTCTTCGAGAGCACCCGCGCCATCGGCCTGGGCCGCGCGATGACGATCGCCACGACCTATCCGATCGGCGCCGCCGTGCTCGCCGCCGCGTTTCTGCAGGAGTCCATCAGCGTCGCGGTGGCCGTCGGCACGTTTCTCACGCTGAGCGGCGTCGCGGTCATCGTGAGCGGCCGGTCGAGCGAGCCGGGGCCGCAGCGGCTGTGGTTCGGCGTGTGGACGGCGGTGCTGGCGTCGGTGGCGTGGGCGGTGTCCACCGCGATGATGAAGCCGCCGCTGCGCGAGATCGAGCCGCTCACCGCCCAGGCCATCCGGCTGCCGCTGGCCTCCGCGCTGCTCTGGCTGACGCCGTGGACACGCGGCGCGGCGGCGGCCTTGCGCGACGGCGGCCGCGGCCCGCTGCTGCGCATGGCCGCGCTGAGCGTGATCACGGCGGGCAGCTCGGTGCTGTTCGTCGCCAGCCTGAAATACGCCGGCGTCGCCGTCGGCTCCGTCCTGTCCGCCACCGCGCCGCTCTTCGCGATCCCGCTCGGCGTGATCTTCCTCGGCGAGCGCCTGTCGGTGACGACCGTCCTTGGCGCGCTGCTGACGGTGGCTGGTATCGTTGTGCCGGCTTGTGCTCGGCCACCTGAGACCGAGGCGGTCACCGATGCCCAGGGACGCTTTACGATGGCGGGCGAACGGCGTGTTCGGATCTACATCGTCGCGCTGCCGATGCACGGCAGCGAGTCTGGGGGCTGTTGCTTCGAACGCGCCGACGGCACGCGTGTCGCGTGGACGTCGCCCTGGCGGTATCGCGTTGGGCCGCGCTATGGTCCGCTGCCGGCGGACGCCTGCTCGACCGCGGCGCCCAGGGAGTACGGCAAGTTCGGCTGGTCAGTGCGCCTGTAGACGAGCTTCCCGTCGACGAGCGTCAGCACCGGTCGGATCTCCGCGATGCGCGCCTCGTCGCACGTGAAGACGTCGTCGGAGAGCGCCACGACGTTGGGATTCTCGACCGGAAAGTCGGAGCCGCCGGCGATGACAACGCCGGTCGCCAGCAGCGAGCGCCAGGCGTAGGCGCCTCGGAGGTATGGTATGCGACGGCTCCCGTTCAGGTCGTCGCGCGCCTTACTGGATGCGGCGACGCGCCGCGAGCGCCACCGCCGCCACCACACTCGCGATGACATACCACACGATCACGTCGGTGATGACGATGAGGGCGGTACCGAGCGTGTTCGGGTTGGCCCAGCCGTAGAAATCGGCCCGACGGCCGACCGGGAGCCCGAGCGCGCCCCACAGCCGGAACGGCACCTCGAGGGCGAACAGGTAGATCGGGACGAAGGGCCAATCCCACTCGAACGCGACGGCGGCACCACCCACGACGAACGGGAGCGCGAACACGAGCCATGTGACGCGCGTCGGCCGCAAGAATGTCAGCGCTCGAGCTGCTCCTCGGCGATCGCCTTGCGCTCCGTCATGTTGAAGCGCCCGTCGTAGATCGGCCGGCCGCCGGTCGTCGGTCCCTGGTACTGCACGAACAGCATCAGGCCGCCGGTCGCCGTCGACAGCGGCGCCTCCCAGTGCGGATCGGGATAGAACAGCATCGTGCCCGGCCCGTACGCGCGCTCGCCGATCTGGAACTCGCCCTCGAGGATGTACCAGACCTGGGCGAAGTCGTGCTTGTGGAGTGGATGATGGGCGCCGGGCTCGTAGCGCACGAGGCCGGCGTTGGGCTCGGTGGCCCGCTCGGCGCTCGGATGAAAGAGCATCTTGCTCCACTGGCCCGGCCAGCGCAGCGTCTCCCAGGGCCGATCGTCCGCGTGCACGGCCTCCATCGGCAGGTGACCGGTCGTCAGCGTCTCGCTCATGCGCGTCCTCCTGGAGGGCCAGTCTAGCCGATACTAGGACGCCATGACGCTCCTCGGCGGAGTGGAAGCGGGCGGGACGAAGTTCGTCTGTGCCGTCGGACGTGGGCCCGACGACGTGCGCGCCGAGGCGCGGTTCGCCACGACGACGCCGGCGGAGACCCTCGCGCGCGTCGTCGCGTTCTTCCGCGAGCACGCGCCGCTCGCCGCGCTGGGCGTCGCGAGCTTCGGTCCCGTCGACCTCCACCCGCGCTCGCCGGCCTTCGGCTCCATCACGACGACGCCCAAGCCCGGCTGGCAGCACGTCGACCTCGTCGGCCCGCTGCGGCGCGCGCTCGGCGTGCCCGTACGCGTCGACACCGACGTCAGCGCCGCGGCGCTGGCCGAGCATCGCTGGGGCGCCGCGCGCGACGTCACGACGCTCGTCTATGTGACGATCGGCACCGGGATCGGCGGCGGGATCCTCGTGAACGGGCGGCCCGTCCACGGCCTGCTCCATCCTGAGCTGGGCCATGTGCGCGTACCGCACGACCGCGCCGCCGATCCGTTTCCGGGCGCGTGCCCGCACCACGGCGACTGCTGGGAAGGGCTGGCGTCGGGGCCCGCGCTGGCCGTGCGCTGGCGGCAGACGCCGGAGCGCCTGCCCGACACGCACCCGGCCTGGGAGCTCGAGGCGCGCTACCTGGCGCTCGGCCTCGTCAACGTGCTCCTGACCGTCTCACCCGAGCGCATCGTGCTCGGCGGCGGCGTGATGACGCGGACCCAACTCTTCCCCCTGATCCGCGCGGAGATCGTCCGGTTGCTCGGGGGCTACCTGCAATCACCGGCGCTCAAGGAGGGAATCGACGACTACCTGGTGCCCCCCGCGCTCGGCGACCGCGCCGGCGTCCTCGGCGCGCTCGCCCTGGCCGACGGCGCCTGAACGGCAAACACGCGGCAGAAAACCGCGTTCGAGCGCCGGCTTTGCCGGCGCGATCCTGGTCTGTGGGGAGGCAGGGAGGAGCGCGCCCTCAGGCGCGCGACGACCGCCGGAAGGGGAGCGAAGCTCCCCTCCGGGTCAAAACCGGCGCCGCCCGCCCAGCGCGCGCTTGCGGAGACGCAGGGACTTCGGCGTGACCTCGAGCAGCTCGTCCTCGCGGATCCACTCCAGGCACTGCTCGAGGTTCATGATGCGCGGCGGCGTGAGCTTGATGCTCTCGTCCGCGGTCGACGCCCGCATGTTGGTGAGCTTCTTTTCCTTGGTGATGTTGACGTCGAGGTCGTTGTCGCGCGAGTTCTCGCCGACGATCTGACCCTCGTAGACCGACTCGCCGGGGGCGACGAACATCACGCCGCGCGCCTGGAGGTTGTCGATCGCGTAACCGGTCGTGCGGCCCGTGCGGTCGGCCACCAGCGCGCCGTTCTGGCGATGCGCGATGTCGCCCTGCCAGGCGTCCCAGCCGTCGAACAGATGGTTCAGCAGGCCGGTGCCGCGCGTATCGGTCAGAAATTCCGTTCGATATCCGATCAGCCCGCGCGAAGGGAGTCGGTATTCCAGCCGAACCCTTCCCGTGCCGTGGTTCACCATCTTGGTCATGAGGCCCTTGCGGGGGCCGATCTTCTGGGTGACGGCGCCGATGAACTCCTCGGGGACGTCCGATCAGGATCGCGAGCTGCAGCTCGCCGCGCCCGGACACGCGGAACGTGTCGGGGGAGTCGGTCTCCTCGACGCGGATGCCGGGGTTGAGCTTGCGCTCCTTCAGGAGCCGGTCGCGGAGCTGGGGCGAGGTGACGAATCGGCCTTCCCGGCCGGCAAACGGCGAGACGTTGGAGGAGAACAGCATCGACACCGTCGGCTCGTCGATGCGGATCAGCGGCAACGCGACCGGATTCTCGAGGTCGCCCACCGTCTCGCCGATGTCGATCGTCTCGATCCCGGCGATGGCCACGATCTCGCCCGCCTGCGCCTCCTGGATCTCGATGCGCTTGAGCCCCTCGTAGCCGTAGAGGACCGTCACCTTGGCCTGCTCGACGGCGCCGTCGCGGTGGACGACCGAGATCCGATCGGCCTGGCGGACGCGCCCGTTCACGATGCGGCCGATGACGAGCCGGCCGACATAATCGTCCCAGTCCAGCATCGTCACGCGGAACTGCAGGCCGGCGTCGGGATCGAAGCGCGGCGGCGGAACCGTGGTCAGGATGGTCTCGAACAGCGGCTCCAGCGTGTGACCCTCGACCTTGAGATCAGGGGTGGCGGTGCCCGTCCGCGCGTTGGTATAGAGGACCGGGAAATCGAGCTGGTCTTCGGCGGCCTCCAGATCGATGAAAAGGTCGTAGACCTCGTCGAGCACCTCGGCCGCCCGGGCGTCGGCGCGATCGATCTTGTTGATGACCACGATCGGCGGCAGCCCGGCCTCCAGCGCCTTCTTGAGCACGAAGCGCGTCTGGGGCAGCGGGCCCTCGGCGGCGTCGACCAGCAGCAGGACCCCGTCGACCAGCGTCAGCGTGCGCTCGACCTCCGAGCCGAAGTCGGCGTGGCCGGGCGTGTCCACGATGTTGATGTGGACGTCCTTGTAGTTGATGGCCGTGTTCTTGGCCATGATCGTGATGCCCTTCTCGCGCTCCAGGTCCATCGAGTCCATGATGCGCTCGGCGACGGCCTGGTTTTCGCGGAAGAGCCCCGACTGCCAGAGCATGGCGTCGACCAGCGTGGTCTTGCCGTGGTCGACGTGAGCGATGATCGCAATGTTACGTATTGTTTCACGTTGGCGCATCACTCCATCCTACCATGTAGGTCAGGATGCTCCGGTGTCCCCGGTGCGGTCAGGAGGCGGCGCGACGAAGCCCGCGCGCGGGCGTGTGGGAGCACGTCGTCAGCGTGCTGTACCTCTACCCGTTCCGGTGCCAGCTCTGTTCCACCCGGTTTCGCAGCTTCCAGCGGCGCCGCTACACGCGTCGCAGCCAGGACCGCCGGGAGTACGACCGGCTGGCCGTGCGGGTGCCGGTGACGATCGTGAGCGGGGCGGAGCGCGCCGAGGGGGAGACGGCGGATCTCTCCTTGACCGGCTGCTCGGTGCGGACCGCCGCCACGTTCGCGGCCGGCTCCACCGTGCAGCTCCGCCTGCGACTGGGGCAGAGCGGCGACGTCAGCGTCGAATCCGCGGTCGTCCGCACGCAGCGCGACGGCGGCCTCGGGCTGCAATTCGAGAAGATCACCGCCACCGATCATGACCGGCTCAGCCGGTACCTCGGGCGCTTCCTGCGGCCGAGCGGCACATCACGCCGCCGCTCCGCCTTCCCGCGTCCCGAGGTCGTGCTGGCGGCGGCAATCGGCGTGATCGTCATCCTGATGATGCTCATGCTCATCGGTCACGTCGGCGGCCCGCCACTCCGCTGATCCCGCGCGCAAAGAGGAGCCCGCCCGCACGCTCCGACGTCTGGCCGTTTTGGGCGCCGTCTCGGGGCGCGCCGAACGTCTCGGGTTTGGGGGGCCATATCGGGCCCCCATGTCGACGCGCGTGTAAAGAGGAGCGCCCCCGGCTCGGCCGGGGCGATCCGAACGTCTGAGGGTTTGGGGCGATGTCGGGGCCCCCATGTGAATCAATCGAGCGCCGCGGCTCCCCCGGGGCGATCCGAACGTCTGGGGGTCTGGGGCCCATGTCGGGGCCCTCATGTCGACGCGCGTGTAAAGAGGAGCGCCGCGGCTCCGCCGGGGTCGCTCCGAACGTGTGGGGGTTTGGGGCCCATGTCGGGGCCCCCGTGTCGTTATGTATATAATCACCGTACGTCTCGCCCCGGAGGCCTCCGCATGACCCGAATTCTTCTCGTGTGGCTCGGCGCGCTCGCGCTCGTCGTCGGGCCGGCGTTTGCGCAGGACAAGCCCGCGACGCCCGCCGACCAGAAACCGGCCGGCAAGTCGCCGACCGCCATCATCACGATGGAGAAGGGCGGCGAGATCGTCCTGGAGCTCTGGCGCCAGGACGCTCCCAGACACGTCGAGAACTTCATGAAGCTCGCGAGCCAGAAGTTCTACGATGGCCAGCGCGTGCACCGCGTGGAGCCGAACTTCGTGGTTCAGTTCGGGGATCCGCAGTCCAAGACCCTGCCGCTGAACGATCCCAAGATGGGCAGCGGTGGGCCGGGCTACACGATCAAGGCCGAGTTCAACAAGCGGTCGTTCGATCGCGGCGTGCTCGGCATGGCGCGAGCCGACGATCCGAACTCGGCCGGCAGCCAGGTCTACATCATGCTGGGCCCGGCCCACTTCCTGAACGGCAAGTACACGGCGTTCGGCCGCGTCGCCAGCGGCATGGGCGTCGTCGAGCAGATCCACGTCGGCGACCGCATCAAGTCCATCAAGATCGTCAACTGAGGAGAGGTTTGTCGTGAGCCAGTCCGCCGTCATCACGCTCGACAACGGCCAGAAGATCCGCATCGACTTCTTTCCGGAGGACGCGCCCAAGACCGTCGAGAACTTCGTGACGCTCGCCAAGAAGGGCTTCTACGACGGCCTCACGTTCCATCGCATCGTGCCGGACTTCGTGGTGCAGGGCGGTTGCCCCAAAGGCAACGGGACCGGCGGCCCCGGCTACCAGATCAAGGCGGAATTCAACAAGCAGAAGCACCTGCGCGGCAGCGTCGCGATGGCCCGCAGCCAGCATCCCGACTCGGCCGGCAGCCAGTTCTACATCACCTACGGGCCCACCCCCCACCTGGACGGCAACTACACCGTCTTCGGCAAGGTCGTCGAGGGCATGGAGCACGTGGACCGCATCAAGCAGGGCGATCGCATGTCCTCGGTGGCGATCGTCGAGGGCTGAACGATGACGTGGTCGCTCCTCATTCGCGGCGGGTCGGTGGTGGATGGCAGCGGCGCGCCGGCCCGGCGCGCCGACGTCGCCGTCGAGGGCGAGCGGATCGCGGCCGTCGCCCCGCAGCTGACGGGCCCGGCCGCGCGCGTCATCGACGCCACCGGCCACGCGGTCGCGCCCGGCTTCATCGACATGCACTCGCACTCCGACCTCTTCTATTTCGCCTGTCCGTCGGCGGAGTCGAAGGTGCGGCAGGGCGTGACGACCGAGGTCGTCGGCATGTGCTCGTTCTCCCAGGCGCCGCTGCGCCCCGACCAGCGCGACATCGTCCAGGGCTGGGCCGGCGGCATCGGCGCCACGCTCGACCTGCGCTGGGAGACCTTCGCCCAATACCTCGACGCGCTGCGGGCCATCCGGCCGTCGGTCAACGTCGCGCACTTCGTCGGCCACGGCGCCCTGCGGATCGCCGCGATGGGCTTCGAGGCCCGCCCGGCCGGCGCCGACGATCTCGCGGGCATGCAGCGCCTGCTCGGCGAGGCGCTCGACGCCGGCGCCTTCGGTTTCTCCACCGGCCTCGTCTACGCGCCCAGCGCGTACTCGAACACCGAGGAGCTCATCGCGCTGGCCCGGGCCATGGCCCGTCACGGCGGCTACTACTTCTCGCACATCCGCGGCGAGTCGGCGATGCTGCTCGACTCGATCAACGAGGCGATCCGCATCGGCGAGGAGGCCGGCGTCGGCGTGCAGGTCTCGCACGTGAAGGCGTCCGGCAAGGAGAACTGGCCGAAGATCGACGCCGCCCTGCGGCTGTTCGACAGCGCCCGGGCGCGCGGCGTCGACGTGGCCGGCGACGTCTATCCGTACAACGCCGGCAGCACCAAGCTCGACAACATGATGCCGGCCTGGGCCCACGACGGGGGCACCGCGAAGCTGCTCGAGCGCCTGGCCGACCGCGCCACCCGGCGCAAGATCGTCGAGGAGTGCCTGATCGACGGCGAGCGCTGGGGCACCGTCTCGCAGGGCGCCATCGGCTTCGACCAGGTCTTCATCGCCACCTGCCGCCGCCGTGAGCTGGAGGGCCTCCACCTCGCTCAGATCGCCCGGCAATCCGGGATGGCGCCGGCCGAGACGCTGATGAACATCCTCCTCGAGGAAAAGTGCACGGTCGGCATGGTGAGCTTCTCGCAGAGCATCGAGAACGTGGCGAAGGTCCTCGCGCATCCGGCGCTGATGATCGGCTCCGACTCGATCCCCCTCTACGAGGGCGAGGGCGACCGGCCCGGCAAGCCGCACCCGCGCACCTACGGGACCTTCCCCCGCGTGCTCGGCGAGTACGCGCGCGAGCGCAAGATCTTCTCGCTGGAGACCGCAGTGGCGAAGATGACCGGCATGGCCGCCGCCCGCATCGGCCTGCGCGAGCGCGGCCTCGTGCAGCCCGGCTACTTCGCCGACCTCACCATCTTCGATCCGGCGACCGTCAAGGACGAGTCCACCTACCCCGATCCGCACCGCTACCCCACCGGCATCCCCTACGTCGTCATCAACGGCACCCTCGTCGTGGACGACAACCACACCGTCGCCCGCCGCACCGGTCACGTCCTGACCCGGCGCTGAGCGGCGCCCCGGGGGCGCGCCGAACGTGTGGGGGTTTGGGGGCCATGTCGGGGCCCCGAGGTCGATGCGCGTGTAAAGAGGAGCGCGCCGGCTCCGCCGGGGCGCGCCGAACTGTGGGGGTTTGGGGGCCATGTCGGGGCCCCGGTGTCGACGAGCGTGTAAAGAGGAGCGCGCCGGCTCCGCCGGGGCGCGCCGAACGTGTGGGGTTTGGGGGCCATGTCGGGGCCCCGGTGTCGACGCGCGTGTAAAGAGGAGCGCGCCGGCTCCGCCGGGGCGCGCCGAACGTGTGGGGGTTTGGGGGCCATGTCGGGGCCCCCATGTACATAAGACAATTCTCATCCGCCCTTCACGATCGTCTCATCGGCGCTCGCTACCTTTCTGGGCGTTGGCACGGCGAGGTTATGCCGGCCTCAGGGAGGGATGCGCATGAAGGTGACGACCCGTCTCACACGCTTCACCGGGCCCGCGCTCGCGGTCTTCGCGATCCTGCTGCTGGTCGCCGTCGCGCCCCAGTTCGGCTTCGGACGCGACGCGCAGCGGTTGTGGACCGAGCGCGGCGGCGGCCCGGCGCCGGTCGCGACGGTCCCGGCGCCCGCCTGGGTGGAGATCGCCCGCGCGGTGAAGCCCGCCGTCGTCAACGTCAGCACGCGCAGCGTGCAGAAGAGCGGCAACGACCCCGAGGACTTCTTCCGCCAGTTCGGCGGCCGCGCGCCCCGGCGCATGGTGCGGGGGCTCGGCTCCGGCTTCGTCATCAACGCGGACGGCTACATTCTCACGAACAATCACGTCGTCGATGGCGCTGCCGACATCCGCGTGAAGTTCTCGGACGGACGCGAGCTGACCGGCCGGGTCGTCGGCCGCGACGACAAGACCGATCTCGCGCTGCTCAAGGTGGACGCGACGGGGCTACCGGTCATCCCGATCGGTGACTCGGCCAAGCTCGAGGTGGGCGAGCCGGTGATGGCCGTCGGCAATCCGTTCGGCCTCGAGCAGACGGTGACGACCGGCATCGTCAGCGCGACCGGCCGCGTCATCGGCGAGGGCCCGTACGACGACTTCATCCAGACCGACGCCTCGATCAACCCGGGCAACAGCGGCGGCCCGCTCATCAACGCGCGCGGCGAGGCCGTCGGCGTGAACACGGCGATCGTGAGCGGCTCCGGCGGCTCCGTCGGCATCGGCTTCGCGATTCCCACGAACCTCGCCAAGCCGGTCGTCACGCAGCTGGCCCAGGGCGGTCACGTCGTGCGCGGCTGGCTCGGCGTCGCGATCCAGCCGGTGACGCCGGATCTCGCCAAGACCTTCGGCCTCGGCGACACCGCCGGCGCGCTGGTCAGCTCGGTCATGGACGGCTCGCCGGCCCAGAAGGTCGGCGTGCGCCAGGGCGACGTCATCGTGCGCTACGACGGCCGCCCGGTCGGCCGGGCCAGCGATCTGCCGCGCGCCGTGGCCGAGACGCCGGTGGGCCGCGAGGTGCCGGTGGAGGTCATTCGCGACGGCAAGCACGTCACGCTCGCGGTGAAGGTCGCGCGACTGGAAGACAAGGACCAGCAGGCTGCGAGCGCCGAGCCCGCGGCCACCAGGCTCGGGATTGCGGCCCGCTCGCTGACGCCGGCGATCGCCCAGCAGCTCGGCGTCGACGAATCGCGCGGCGTGCTGGTCGAGGACGTCGAGGACGGCGGCCGGGCCCAGAGCGCCGGCCTCGCCCGCGGCGACGTCATCGTGGAAGTCGATCATCAGCCCGTGGCCGGCGTGGACGCGCTGCAGGGTGCCCTCAAGCGGCACCCGGCCGGCAAGCCCTTCCTGATCCTGGTGCATCGCGAGGGCCACAGCCTCTATCTCACGGTCCCGGCCTGAGGGGGCGCGCCATGTGGGACGAGCGCTTCGCCGGGGTGTGTCGCCGCCACGACGATCTCGTGGCCGTCTACGAGTCGGCCCGCGGGCGGCTGGGGTTGCTGCTGCGGCAAACGCTCGTCCCGCTCGAGAGCGAGCGCCTGGCCTGGGTCGCCGCGACCCGGACCGCCGCGCGACGAATCGGCGACGACCTCCGCGCCGCCGGCTTCGAGGGCGTCACGGTCGTCTTGCAGTGGCTCCCCGTCGAGGACGTGGCGCGGATCGTCGCCCGCTGGATCCGCCGGTGGGACGGCGATCCCGCCCGCCGCTCGCAGCTCATCGGCCAGATCGAAGCCGACGTGACCGGTCGTCATCGCGCCCTCGACGAAACCGGGCTCGAAGCACTCAGGGCCTGGTACGAGACGATGGCGCCGTGCTGGCTCGCCATCCAGCCAGTACGGCGTCGTCGTCTCGTTCTTCAGACGCACGTGTGGATCGCCGAGCGCGTGCTGACCAACCCGGCGACCGGCCCCGAGCACGGGTTGCAAGAGCTGGGAGCCGACGGCCCGCTGGCCCAGGCGCTCGCGCGCCTCATCCCACGTGGCGAGACCGCCACCTGGCGCCGGTGGGTCGAGCTCGTGCGTCTGGACCTCGAGCGTGCTCTGCATCGGCCGCCGGATCGCCGCACGCAGGCGTGGGCCCGGTGGTTGTTCCTGATTCCGTACGGAGTGCCCTCACCGCGGCGCGCACAACTGCGCGTGGTGCGGGGCGGGGCGCCCGCCACCCGGTTCGCCTGAGCGGCGCGCCGACGGCCGTGACTGCGCATGGACGCCGGCGCGTCGCAGGGCGAAGATACGAGGGAGGGGGCGGTGCCCCCCGGGGGGCACGACGTGCGGATCCTGGTCGCCGAAGACGAGCGTAAGGTCGCCAGCTTCATCCGGCAGGGCCTCGCCGAGGAAGGCCACACCGTCGAGGTCGCCTCCGACGGCGAGAGCGCGCTGGATCTGATCGTCGAGGGACCACCCTACGATCTCGTCGTGCTCGACCTCATGCTGCCCCGGCTCGACGGCTTCGCCATCCTCAAGGCCGCCCGCCAGCGGCACGTGACCACGCCGGTCCTGGTGCTGACCGCGCGCGACAGCATCGCCGACAAGGTCCGCGGTCTCGACCTCGGCGCCGACGACTATCTGACGAAGCCGTTCTCGTTCGACGAGTTCCTGGCCCGCGTGCGCGCGCTGCTTCGCCGCGGGGCGGCCGCCACGGCGCCGATCCTCGCCGTGACCGACCTGACGCTCGACCCGGCCACCCGCGAGGTGCGGCGCGGCGGGCGGCGCATCACGCTGACCGCCCGGGAGTACGCGCTGCTCGAGTACTTCCTGCGCAACCCCGGCCGCGTGCTCACGCGCCCGATGCTGGCCGAGCACGTGTGGGGCCTGGACTTCGATCCCGAGAGCAACATCGTCGACGTCTACGTCGGCTACCTGCGCCGCAAGATCGACGGGCCCGGCGAGCTCAAGCTGCTGCACACCGTGCGCGGCGCCGGCTACGTGCTGCGGACGGAGGAGCCGTGACGCGCCGCCCGCTCTCGATCCACACGCGGCTGACGCTCTGGTATGCCGGCGCCCTGCTCGCCATCCTCATCGTCATCAGCGGGCTGTCGTACTCGCTGCTGGCGTGGAGTCTTGCCCAGGACGTCGATCGCTCGCTGCTGACGGTGGCCGAGGTCGTGCGCGACGCCTCGCGCAGCGGCGAGCGTCTCGACGTGGCCGAGCAATGGCTGCGCGAGTTCCTCGACCCCGAGCACCAGCTCTTCCAGCTCCTCGATCCCGACGGCACGCTCCGCCTTCGCTCGCGCCGCCTGCGCGGCGACACGCTGCCGCTGTCGCCGGCCGCGCGGCAGAGCGTGATCGAGGGCCGGCCGGCGTTCGACACGGTGGTGCTGCACGACCGGCGCGTGCGCGTCGTCACGCTGCCGGTGCGACGCGACGGCCGCCTCGTCGAGGTCGTGCAGGTCGGCGTCCCGTTGCGGCCGACCGAGCGCACGCTCGAGCGCTGGGTGGAGGCCCTGGCCGTGCTCGTTCCACTCGGCGTGGGCCTGGCGGCGGCCGGCGGGCGCGTGATGGCGCGCGCCGCGCTCAAGCCCGTGGACGACATGTCGCAGGCGGCCCGGCGCATCGACGCCGAGGCGCTGGCGCGCCGCATACGGGTGCGCGGCACCGGCGACGAGCTCGACCGTCTGGCCGAGACGCTCAACGGCATGCTGGCCCGTCTGGAGAACACGTTCGGCGAGATGCGCCGCTTCTCGGCCGACGCCGCCCACGAGCTGCGCACCCCGCTGACCGCGCTGAAGGGGACGCTGGAGGTGGCGCTGCGCACCGACCGCTCGGTCGCCGAGTATCAGGACGCGCTGACCTCGGCGCTCGAAGAGGTCGATCGACTGGTGCGGCTGGCCGAGGATCTGCTGTTGATGTCGCGGGCGACCGCCGGTCCCGAGGCGCCGCGCGCCCGCGTCGACGTCGAGCCGCTGGTGCTCGACGTCGCCGAGGTCGGCGCCCGGCTCGGCAAGGAGCGCGGCGTCGCCGTGCGCGTGGGCCCGGTGGCCCCGGCCGTGGTGCTGGGCGACGCCGGCGCGCTGCGACGCGCGCTGCTGAACCTGGTCGAGAACGGCGCGAAGTACACGCCGGCTGGCGGCCGCGTGGAGCTCACGGCCGCGGTGACGGAGGGCGACGTCCTGATCGCGGTCGAGGACACCGGGCCCGGCATCGACCCCGCCGACGCCGCGCGCATCTTCGAGCCCTTCGTCCGCCTCGACGCCGCGCGCGCCCGCGAGACCGGCGGCGCTGGCCTCGGCCTGGCCATCGCGCGCTCGATCGTGGTCGCCCATCGCGGCACGCTGGCCGTGGCGCCCGGCGCGACCGGCGGCGCCCGCTTCACGATCCGCCTGCCCCACGCGTGAGGCACGCTCCGCTCAGATGCAGACGGCCCTCGGAGTCTTCATCGCGCTGGCCGGCGTGGCGATCGTGGTGGCGCCGTGGGCGCTGGCCCTCGTGCCCGCCGGGCCGGTGACCGTGGCGCTCGAGACGATGGGAGTGGCGGTGGCCCTGCTCGGTCTCGCGCTGAGCCACCGCGTCTTCCCAGGCCGCCGGACGCGCCAGTCGCACCGCCGAGCTCACGCAGGGGACCATCGAGCCGGGCGTGGCCGCTGACGGTCACCGCCCGGCCGCTCGCCTCCCCGCGGCGCCGAGGCAGGCGACCGTGTCCGCGGCGATCATGCGCTCCTCGTCGGCGGCCACGACGAGCGCGGCCACCGTCGAGCCCGCCGCGCTGATCACCGCCTCGGTGCCCCGCGCGGCGGCGTTGCGCGCGGCGTCGAGCGTCAAGCCGCACCACTCGAATCCCGCGGCGATGCGACGGCGGATCTCGGGCTGGTGCTCCCCCACGCCCCCGGTGAACACGACGGCGTCCGCGCCCTCGAGGACGGCGAGATAAGCGCCGAGATACTTGCGGGCGCGGTGACAGAAGACCTCCAGCGCGAGCCGCGCGTGCGGGTCGGTGGCCTCGCGGGCGAGCAGATCGCGGACGTCGGCGCTGCCGGCCAGGCCGAGCAGCCCCGAGCGCTCGTTGAGCCAGTGCTCGACCTCGTCGGCGGCCACGCGCTCGCCGCGGGCCAGGGCGCTCAGGATCGCGGGATCGACGTCCCCCGAGCGCGTCGCCATCACGAGGCCCTCGAGCGGCGTCAGCCCCATCGAGGTGTCGAGCGAGCGGCCACCGCGAATCGCCGCCGCCGAGCAGCCGCTGCCGAGGTGCAGCGCGACCAGACGCAGCTCCGCCGCCGGGCGGCCGAGCAGCGCCGCCGCCCGGGCCGTGGCCCACGCGTACGAGAGGCCGTGAAAGCCGAAGCGGCGGAGCCCGTGCCGCTCGGCAAGCTCGCGGGGAATTGCATAGCGCGCGGCGCGCTCGGGCAGCGCGGCGTGGAACGCGGTGTCGAAGACGGCGACCATCGGAGTGGCCGTGCCGAGGGCCGCCCGGCACGCGCGGATGCCGGCCAGGCTGGGCCGGTTGTGCAGCGGCGCCAGCGTCTCCAGCGCCTCGATCGCCGCGACGACGCCGTCGTCGATCGGCGTCGGCGCGGTGAAGCGGGCGCCACCGTGCACCACCCGGTGGCCGACGGCGTCGATCGGTCCCGCCGCGCGCGCGGCGTCGAGCGCGCCGCGCACCGCGCCGTCGTAGTTGCCCCCGTGCACCGCGTCCGTGCGCTGGGCGAGCGCGCGGGCGGCCGCGGGCGGCGCCGCGGCGTCGACGGCGAGGAGACGGAACTTCACCGACGAGGAGCCGCAGTTCAGCGCGAGGACGTTCATCCGCGCGCGAGCATCGTCATCGACCGCGAACCGTGAGGACCGGACAGGGCGCGGTGGCGGCCACCCGGGCCGCGACGCTCCCCAGGAAGAAGCGGGCGACGCCGGTCCGCCCGTGGGTGCCGATCACGATGAGGTCGGCGCGCTGGGCTCGCGCCGCGCGCACGATCTGGTCGGCGACCACACCCTCGCGCACGATCCCGCGCGCGCGCACGCGCGCGCCTTTCGCTTTCGCCACCAGCCGGGCAAGCTGCTTCTGCGCCCACGCCCCGGCGGCGTCGCTCATCTGCTGGTAGACCGCCGGCGCCACGTAGCCCTCGCCGGCCAGCGGGACGACCGGCGAGAGCACGTGGAGGACGAGGAGCTGGGCGCGACCGGTGCGCGCCTCGGTGAGCGCGCGCGCGAACGCTGCCCGCGACGCGCTCGAAAAATCCGTCGGATGCAGGATTCGCCGCGGCATCGCCGTCCCGGCGTCAGCGGGCCGCCGCGCGCGCGGCCGTGAGGATCGACGCGTAATCCGGCTCGGCCGAGACCTCCTTGACGTACTGCGCGTGGGTCACCTTGCCGTCCTTGCCGACGACGAAGACGGCGCGCGCGTTGACGCCGGCGATCGGACCGTCGACGATCCGCACGCCGTAGGCCTCACCGAACGCGCGGTGGCGGAAGTCCGAGAGCGTCTTCACGCGATCCACGCCGGCGGCGCCGCACCAGCGCTTCTGCGCGAACGGCAGGTCCATGCTGATGGTCCACACCTCGACTCCCTCGCCGAGGCCGGCGGCCTCCTGGTTGAAGCGCCGCGTCTCGGTGTCGCAGGTGGGCGTGTCCAGCGACGGCACGCTCGACAGCACGATGACCTTGCCGCGGGCGTCGGCCAGCCGCACCTCCTTGAGGTCGGTGGCGACCGCGGAGAAGTCGGGAGCCGACTGACCGGCCTTGATCTCGGGACCGGCCAGGGTCAGCGGATTGCCTCGCAGCGTGACGGCGGCCTTGCGCTCCTGAGCCATGAGAGTCCTCCTGGGGTTGTTCGTGCCGCTGCCGGCACGCCCGTCATTCTATGGCATAACGAAAGGCGCCACGCTCCCCCGCGGCCCGAACGCTCGGGGGGCAAGGGCCGCCCGTTCGAGGCCCCTACGTGTACGGTACTCTCACACCGTGAAGCCCCGGCTCAAGGTGTGGGTCGTGTTCGGCGAGCGCGTGAAGTTCGGTGACGGCCGCGCGCGGCTGCTGGAGCTCGTCGATCAGCTCGGCTCGCTGCGGCGCGCGCTGGCCCGCGTCGGCATGTCGTACCGCCACGGCTGGGGCTATTTCCGCGAGCTGGAGCGGGTCTCCGGCATCCGTTTTCTCGAGCCGGCCGGCGGCGGTCCGCGCGGCGGGCTCCGACTCACGCGCCAGGGCCGCGCGTTCGTCGCGCGCTACCGCCGCTTCCAGGCCGGGCTCGACGCCGTTGCCGATCGCCGCTTCCGCCGGGCGTTCGCGACCCGGCGGCCTTGATTATGCTTCCTGGAGCATATATAACGACGTCATGCGATGCCGGTCGCTCCTCGTCCTGCTCGCGCTGGCCCTGGCGGCGCCGGCCGCCGGCCCGGCGCCGTCGCGCAGCGTCATCCTGGCCACGACCACCAGCACCCAGGACTCCGGGCTGCTCGACGTCCTGGTGCGCCTCTTCGAGCGGCAAACCGGCCTCACCGTGAAGACGGTCTCGGTGGGCACCGGCCAGGCGCTGGCCCTGGCCGCCCGCGGCGAGGCCGACGTGACGCTCTGCCACGCGCCGGCGCTCGAGCAGAAATACGTGGCGGAGGGCCGGCTGCAGAATCGCCGACTGGTGATGTACAACGATTTCGTCCTCGTCGGTCCCGTCGCCGACCCGGCCGCCGTTCGCGGCGACAAGACGGCGGTGGCGGCGCTGCGCAAGATCGCCGCCGCCGGAGCGCGGTTCGTCTCGCGGGCCGACGGCTCCGGGACTCACCTGCTCGAGCAGGCGCTGTGGGCTCAGGCCGGCGTCGCGCCGACGGCGCCGTGGTACATCGAGTCCGGTCAGGGCATGGGCGCGACGCTGGCCGTCGCCGACGATCGCCATGCCTACACGCTCACCGACCGCGCCACGCTGCTGGCGTTCGGACGCCGGCTCGCGCTCGGCGTGATGGTCGAGGGCGATCGCCCGCTGCTCAACGTCTACTCCGTGATGGAGGTCAATCCCGCCAACGGGCCGCGGGTGAACGTCGCCGGTGGCAAGGCCTTCGCGGATTTCATGGTGGCGCCGGCCACGCAGGCGGTCATCGGGACCTTCGGCGTGGAGAAGTTCGGCCGGCCGCTGTTCGTGCCGATCGCCGGTCGCCGGGACGACGACTTCTAGTGGACGTCCTCGTCCAGGGCTTCCGCCATGCCCTGCGACTGCTCGCCGGCGGCGATCCGGACGTGCTGGGCATCCTGTGGCTCTCGCTCGAGGTCTCGGCCACCGCGACCCTGATCGCGCTCGTGCTCGGCATTCCGCTCGGCGCCGCGCTCGCGCTCACGCGCTTTCCCGGCCGCGTGCTGCTGGTGAGCGCGGTCAACACCGGCATGGGGCTGCCGCCGGTCGTCGTCGGACTCTTCGTCACCGTGTTGCTCTGGCGCAGTGGCCCCTTCGGTGACCTGGAAGTCCTCTACACGCCGGCCGCCATCGTGGTGGCCCAGGCCGTCATCGCCGCGCCGATCGTGACCGGCATCACGCTGGCGGCGGTGCAGCAGGTGCCCGAGAAGTTCCGGCTCCAGCTCGTCGCGCTGGGCGCCTCGCGGCGGCAGATGGTGTGGGTGGTGCTGGGCGAGGCGCGGCTGCCGATGCTGGCCGCCGTCATGGCCGGCTTCGGCGGCGTCATCTCGGAGATCGGCGCCTCGATGATGGTCGGCGGCAACATCCGCGGCCAGACCCGCACGCTGACGACGGCGATGGTGCTCGAGACCTCCAAGGGCAACTTCGATATTGCGATCGCGCTGGCGCTCCTGCTGCTGGCGCTGGTGTTCCTCGTCAACTGGGCGCTCACCACGATCCAGCAGCGCCGGGCGCTATAATGACGCGCGTTTCGAGCGTTGTCGGGCCGAGGAGCGTCGCATGCGCCGCTGGGTCGTCGCGTGGAGTGTCGTGGTCGCGCTGGCGGCCGCAGTGGCGAGCGCCGCGCCGCCGCCGCTGACGGTGTTCGCCGCCTCCGACCTGGCCTTCGCGTTCCGCGAGATCGTGCCGAAGTTCGAGACGGCGGCCGGCGCCAGGGTCACGCTGGTGCTGGGATCGACCGGCAACCTGGCCAAGCAGATCGAGCACGGCGCCCCCGCCGACGTCTTCTTCGCCGCCGACCAGAGCTTCGTCGACGAGCTCGTCGCGAAGGGCGCCCTGATCGCCGAGAGCCGGGCGCTCTACGCCCAGGGTCGCCTCGTCCTCGCGACCGCCCCCGGTGCGGGCGCAAAGCTCACGGCGCTGTCGCAGCTGCGCGAGCCCCGGATTCGTCGCGTCGCGATCGCGAATCCCGCTCACGCTCCCTACGGCAAGGCGGCCGCCGGGGCGCTGCGCGCGGCCGGCGTGTGGGACGCAGTGGCGCCCAAGCTCGTGTACGGCGAAAACATCCGACAGGCGCTGCAGTTCGTGGAGAGCGGCGCCGCCGAGGCCGGCATCGTGGCGCTGTCGATCGCCGGCGTGGCGGGCATCGAGTGGGTGCCGATCGATCCCGCGCTGCACGCGCCGTTGAACCAGGCGGTGGCCGTCGTCCGTCGCAGCGCCCGGCCGGAGCTGGGGCTCGCCTTCATCCAGTTCGTGAACGGCCCCGAGGGCCGGCCGATCATGAAGCGCTACGGCTTCGCGCTCCCCGGCGAGTTCTGAGCGTGGACCTCTTCCCGCTGTGGCTCTCCATCCGGGTCTCGCTGGTGGCGACGGCGTTGACGCTCGCGCTCGGCGTGCCGCTGGCGTGGGCGCTCGGCCGGCGCCGCTTCGCCGGCCGTGAGCTCTTGGCGGCGCTCGTGGTCACGCCGCTCGTGCTCCCGCCGACGGTGCTCGGCTACTACCTGCTCGTGCTGATCGGTGCCCCCGGCCCGCTCGGCCGGCTGCTGGGGCGGATAGGCGTGGAGCTCGCGTTCACCTGGAAGGCCGCCGTCGTCGCGGCGTGCGTGGGCTCGCTGCCGCTGCTCGTGCGCGCGGCCCAGGCCGGCTTCGAGGGTGTCGACGCGCGCCTCGAGCAGGCGGCCCGCACGCTCGGCCGCTCGGAGTGGTCGGTCTTCTGGAGCGTGACGCTGCCGCTCGCCTGGCGCGCCGTGCTGGCCGGCGCGGTGCTCGCGTTCTGCCGGGCCTTCGGCGACTTCGGCATCACGCTGATGGTGGCCGGCAGCATTCCGGGGCGGACGCAGACGCTGCCGCTGGCGATCTACGACCACGTGCAGGCCAACCAGATGACGGAGGCTAACACGCTGGCCGCGCTGGCGGTGGCGCTCGTCGTTGCCTTGCTCCTCGGGCTCGGGCGGTTGGGCCGGCTGCGGTACTGAGCGGTGCTGTCCGTCTCGCTGAAGAAGCGGCTGCCGGGATTCGCGCTCGATGTGCGCTGGGAGTCCAGCGACGCCGTCTGCGGACTGTTCGGACCGTCCGGCGCCGGCAAGACGCTCACGCTCGACTGCCTGGCCGGCCTGGTCCGCCCGGACGCCGGACGCATCGTGATCGGCGACCGCGTCGTCTTCGACAGCGCCGCCGGCATCGACCTGTCACCGCGGCGGCGGCGGCTCGGCTACGTGTTCCAGGGCTACGCGCTGTTCCCGCACCTGACCGTCGCCGACAACATCGCCTACGGGCTGCGCGACCAGCCGCGCGCGACGCGCCGCGAGCGCACGGCGCGCGTCCTCGACCGCCTCGGCCTCGCCGGGCTCGCGACGCGCCGGCCGCACGAGCTGTCGGGCGGTGAGCGCCAGCGGGTGGCGCTCGGCCGCGCGCTGGCCATCGAGCCGGCGCTGCTGCTGCTCGACGAGCCGTTCTCCGCGCTCGACCTTCCGCTGCGGCGCGTGCTGCGCGACGACCTCGGGCGCGTGCTGCGCGAGTGGGGCACCGCTGCCGTGCTGGTGACCCACGATTTCACCGAGGCGTATCGCCTGGCCGATCGCATCGTCGTGTACGACGCCGGGCGCGTGGTGCAATCGGCGCCGCGCGCGGAGCTGCTGTGGCAGCCGGCCTCGGAAGCCGTGGCCCGGATCATGGGCGTCCGCAATCTCTTGACCGGCGTCGTGGCGAAGGCGACGCCCGACCGGATCCAGCTTCGCTGGCGCGGCCAGATCCTGGAGGCCGTCAACTCGCCCACGCGCTCGTACCTGCCGGCGCCGGAATCGCCGATCGCGTTCTTCATCCGCCCGGAGTACGTGCGGCTGATCCGCAAGGACCGCCGGACGGCCGATCCCGCGCACCACATGAACCTCATGGCGGGCGTCGTCGTCGGCGACGAGGATTTCGGGACGACCTGGACGCTACGGATCCGGCTCGATCATCCCGGGCCGCCGGCCCAGGGCGACTACGACCTCGAGGTCGAGGTGCCGCACCTCGTCTACGAGATCCTCGAGATCGACCGCGACCGGCGCTGGGAGTTCTCCATCCACCGTGGCTCGATCCACGTGCTGCCGGCGTGACGCCGCTGCTCGCGCTCCACGGGGTGCGCCTTCGCTATCCGCCCGGCTTCACGCTCGAGGTCGAGGCGCTCGCCGTGCGCCCGGCCGAGGTGCTGGCCGTCATCGGCCCCAACGGCAGCGGCAAGTCGACGCTGCTGCGCGTGCTCGGCCTGCTCGAGCGGCCCGAGGCCGGCGAGGTCCGCGTGGGCGGCCGCGCGGTCGACGCGCGCGAGGCGCTGGCCGAGCGCCGCCGCATGGCCACGGTCTTCCAGGAGCCGTGGCTGGCCGATACGACCGTCGTCGGCAACGTCACCCTCGGCCTCGGCTTCCGCGGCATCCACGGCGAGGTCGCGGCGCGCCGGGCCGCGCGGTGGCTGGAGCGCTTCGGCGTGGCGGCGCTGGCCGGACGGCGCGCCCGCACCCTGTCCGGCGGCGAGGCGCAGCGCGTGGCGCTGGCGCGGGCGCTCGTGCTGGAGCCGGGAGTCCTGCTCCTCGACGAGCCGTTTGCGGGGCTCGATCAGCCCTCCCGCACCGCGCTCATCGCCGACCTCGCCGCCGTGCTGCGCGAGGACCGCGTGGCGACCGTGCTGGTGACCCACGATCGCGGCGAGGCCCAGGCGCTGGCCGACCGGGTGGCGGTCCTCATCGCCGGCCGCGTCCGTCAGCTCGACGACACCGCCCGGGTCTTCCAGACGCCGGTGTCCGAGGAGGTCGCGCGCTTCGTCGGCGTGGAGACGATCGTGAGTGGCCGCGTGCTGAGCCGCGCCGGCGGCGTCACCCGCGTGGAGATCGGCGGGCGCACGCTCGAGGTCGCCGCCGCCGCCGACCCGGGCGCCCGCGTGCGGCTGGCGATCCGGCCCGAGGACGTCACCCTGACCCTGCCGCCCGAGCAGGGCGGCGGCTCGAGCGCGCGCAACGTCCTGCGCGGGGCCATCGCCCGCATCACCGTGACCGACGCCGGCGCCCGCGTCGTGGTCGATTGCGGGTTTCCGCTCGTGGCCACCGTGACGCCGCGCTCGCTCGGCGACCTCGGCCTGGTCGAAGGCATGACGATCGCCGCCGTCTTCAAGGCGAGCGCCCCGCACCTGCTGCCGGGACTCGCCCCCCATACTCCCTGAAAGGGCGCACGAGTGACCAGACCCCGAAGGACCGCGCTCCGGCCCGCCGGCTTCACCGAGCGCTTCGCCAACGTCAACGGCGTGCGGCTGCGCTACCTCGTCGGCGGGCAGGGCAGCCCGGTGGTCCTGCTGCATGGCTACGCCGAGACCAGCCACATGTGGCGCCCGATCATGCCATTGCTCGCCGAGCGCCACACCGTCGTCGTGCCCGACCTGCGCGGCGCCGGCGGCTCGGCCAAGCCCGCCTCCGGATACGACAAGAAGAACATGGCCGTGGACATCCGCGAGCTGACAGCGCGACTCGGGCTCGATCGGTTCCCGGAGGCCACCGAGCGGGTGGTGCTGATGGACGCCTTCCTGCTCCGGCATCGGCAACTGGAAGAACGTATGGCTCTTGCGTGACCTGTGGCACTTCCATTTCTACGGCGACGTGCCGCTGGCCCTGGTGAAGGGGCGTGAGCGCATCTACCTGGAGCATTTCTGGAACGACTGCGCCGCCGACCGGAAGCGCTCCCTGCCCGAGGCCGATCGCCGCCTGTAGGCCCGGGCCTACGCCCAGCCGGGAGCCATGCGGGCGGGCTTCGAGTACTTCCGCAATTTCGAGCGCGACGCGGAGGACTTCGGCCGGATGGGCAGCAAGCGCAGGCCAAACTCGTCGCGTCCGACGTCCGCGGCCAGATTGTCACCGGCGCCGGCCACTGGCTGATGGAGGAAGCGCCCGCGGTCGTGATCCCCGCCATCAAGGACTTCGTCGCCTGACCGCCGGCCTCCCCGAGGACCCGGCCGAGGGCCGCGGCCCCCGACCGAGACCCGGCCGGCCGCCGGCGTTGCTTGACACTTCGGTCGATCCGAGGCTATAAGGAGGCACCCGAGACCAGTGACGGGACGGGGGATGGTATCGAGTCAGGGGTCCGCGAGGCCAGCGATCGATGAGAGCGCTGGCTTTGTTTGTTTCTGACGTGCCCGCCATGCGAATGGAGGCCGACGCGATGACCCAGGAGAATCTCATCGAGCGACTCGTGGCCGAGAACGAGGAGTTCCGTCGTCTTCGCTCCGAGCACCAGGGATACGAACGGGAGCTGGAGACACTGAACGGGAACCCCGCGCTCTCGGCCGACCAACACTGGCGCGTGAGCGAGCTGAAGAAGCTGAAGTTGATGGCCAAGGACCGCATGGAGGCCATCATCCGGGGCAATCGCTCCGGCGTCACCGCCTGAGCTCCGCGAACCGCAGCCGGCGGCGCC
Organism: Candidatus Rokuibacteriota bacterium; assembly: GCA_005887895.1. Taxonomy (GTDB): domain Bacteria; phylum Methylomirabilota; class Methylomirabilia; order Rokubacteriales; family CSP1-6; genus AR5. The sequence continues at coordinate 7,187 of VBPC01000179.1, read as the reverse complement.
GTCGCCCTGCGCGACGGCGCCCGCCGCAACCGCCGGCCGCCCGCGACGGCTTCGCCGGACTCACCCACCTCACCCACCAGGGCGCCGCGCGCATGGTCGACGTCTCACCCAAGCCGGAAACCGTGCGAGAGGCGGTCGCCCGCGCGATCGTGCGGATGCGGCCGGCCACGCTGCGCGCCGTGCAGCGTGGCAACGCGCCCAAGGGCGACGTGCTGGGCGTCGCCCGCACCGCCGGCATCCTGGCCGCCAAGCGCACACCGGAGCTCATTCCGCTCTGCCACCCGCTGCGCCTCACGCGCGTCGACGTCGCCTTCCAGGCCTCGCCGCGTCGCGGCCAGATCGAGATCCGCGCGCGTGTAAGCACGGTGGACAAGACCGGCGTCGAGATGGAGGCGCTGACCGCTGCCGGCGTCGCCGCACTGACCATCTACGACATGGTCAAGGGCCTCGAGAAGGGCGTGAGCATCACGAATCTCCAGCTCCTCGAGAAACGCGGCGGCAAGTCCGGCCATTGGAAACGCTAGGGCCGCTGGAGCCGACAACTTTCCAGACCAGGCCACCCACGTGTCTATCCGTGTAAGCGGGTCTCGCTACCAATGAAGACGGCGCTGGTCCATTCGGACGACTGGGCGCGCTTCGACTACGGGCCCGAGCACCCGCTGCGCATGGAGCGCCTGGGGCTCACGTGGCGGCTGATGCAGGCCTACGGGCTCACGCGGCTGCCGGGCGCGACGGTGCACGTGCCGACGCCGGCCTCCGAGCGCGACCTCGCGATGTTCCACGCGCCGGAGTATCTGCGCGTCCTGCAGGCGGCGAACACCGGCGCGGCGCCGCCCGGCGCGCCCGCGTTCGGCCTCGGGCCCGGGGACAACCCCGTGTTCCGTGGCGTGTGGGAGGCCGCCCAGCTGGTGGCTGCCGGCTCGCTGCTGGCCGCCGACCTCGTCATGCGCGGCGAGGCCGAGCGCGTGTTCCACTTCGCCGGCGGTCTGCATCATGCGATGCGGGAGCGCGCGTCCGGCTTCTGCTACGTCAACGACGCCGTGCTGGCAATCTTGCGCCTGCGCGAGCGCGGGCTGCGCGTGGCCTACGTCGACATCGACGCCCACCACGGCGACGGCGTCCAGTACGCGTTCTACGGCGATCCCAACGTGCTGACGATCTCCACCCACGAGCGCGGCGAGCGGCTGTTTCCCGGCACCGGCTTCGTCCACGAAAAGGGCGAGGGCGACGCGGTCGGCTTCTCGGTGAACCTGCCGCTGGAGGCCTACACCGACACCGAGGTGTACCTGCCCGCCTTCGAGGCGGTGGTGCCGCCGTTGCTCGAGCGGTTCAAGCCCGACGTCATCGTCGCCCAGCTGGGCATCGACTCGCACCGGACCGATCCGCTGACGCACCTCGCGCTCGACGTGCAAGGCTTCGCCCGCGCGCTCCAGCGCATCGTGCCGCTCGCGCCCAGGCTGATCGCGCTGGGGGGCGGCGGCTACGACCTTCGCAACGTGGCGCGCGCGTGGACGGTCGCGTGGGCGGTGCTCAATCGGGTCGAGCTGCCCGCGCGGCTGCCCGAGGCCTTCGAGGAGGACGCGCGGCGCTACGGATTCACGTCACGCGATCTGTGGGACGCGCCGGCCACGCTTCCCGAGGAAATCGGGCGCGCCGTCCGCGAGTACGCCGATCGCCAAGTCGGCGCGGTCCAGACGACGATCTTTCCGTATCACCGTCTGTAATGTTGGGGGCCCCGAAATGACCCCCAAACCCCCCGCATGCTCGGCGCGCCCCGGCAAAGCCGTGGCGCGCCTCGGTTGGCCTCGTGATTTTGGGGGCCCCGAAATGGCCCCCCAACCCCCCGCATGCTCGGCGCGCCCCGGCAAAGCCGTGGCGCGCCTCGGTTGGCCTCGTGATTTTGGAGGCCCCGAAATGGCCCCCAACCCCCCGATGCTCGTCGCGCCCCGGCAAAGCCGTGGCGCGCCTCGGTGTCGGGCGTCGCGAGCTCGCTCAGCGGCCGGTGCTCTCGAGAAGGTCGATGTAGGCGGGCGCGAGCAGCATCGCGGCGGGGATCTCGAGCTCGGCCAGGAGCGCGCGGGCCACGCGCTCGCCGTCGGCCGCCGCCTCGCCGTCCTCCAGCACGACCTCGATCTCCATGAACCAGCCGAGGCCGCGGACCTCGTCGAGGTGGATGCGCGTGCGGTCGAGCAGGAACACCTCGCGACGCTTCTCCACGACGCCGCGCACGCCGAGCGCCTCGCCGAGCACCGCGCTGACCGCGGCCGGCTCTACGCACGCCGCGCGCGCGTACGACGATTCCTTCGGGCCGGGGCGGTCGGGACGCTCGTAGAAGATGAGCTCGCCCGCGCCGTCGCCGAAGTCGCGCAGCTTCAGCCGACCCGACGGCACGCGGAAGAACGTGTCGGTCTGCCGGAGCAGCGCCGGCGGCGCGGTCGCCCGGGACGCCACGCGCGCGCGCAGGCCGGCCGGGTCACCGACGCGCGCCTTGATCTCGACGTTGCGCGCCATGCCGCCGGAGCGGCTCACGCCTCGGGGCGGTTGAGCCAGCGGTACATGGCCGGACCGGTCGGCCGCTGGGCCTTGTAGCCGAAGTGCGCATAGAACTCGGCGGTGCCCTCCCCGGCGAACAGGCCGACCCACGTGTTGCGGTAGGGGACACCCTCCACCCGCTCGGTGAGCGCGCGAACGATCCGGCCGCCGACGCCGCGCCGCTGGAAACCGGGATCGATGACGATGTCGGTGAGGTAGTAGTGGAGGCCGCCGTCGCCGATGACGCGGCCCATGCCGACCGTCCGCCCCTCGACCACGGCACAGAACGCGAAGATGGAGCCCGCCAGCGCCCGTCCGATGGCCTCGGGATCGCGGGGCTTCCACTGCGCCGCGGCGATGAGCCGCACGTACTCCTCCACGGTCGGGCGGCGCTCGACGAGCTCGACGGAGGTCATGGTGGGCTGACGCCGCCGGCAGCGTAGCACGACCGCCATCCCCCGAGGAGCGGCCCCGGCCCTCGTGCTAGAGTGACGTGACCGCGGGGGGTTGGAGGCGCAACGTTGCGGGGAGTGCTCGTCACGTTCGAGGGCGTCGAGGGGTCGGGCAAGACGACCCAGATGCTCCGCCTCGCACGCTGGCTGAAGCGACAGGGTTATCCCGTCGAGCAGACGCGCGAGCCCGACGGCACGCCCTTCGGCGCCGCCGTGCGCCGGCTCTTCGAGCACGACGTGCCGCCGCTGACCCAGACGTTCCTCTTCCTGGCCGCCCGCCATCAGCACGTGGTCGAGCGCATCCGGCCGGCGCTGCGCGCGCGGCGGGTCGTCCTCTGCGATCGCTACACGGATGCCACCGTCGCCTATCAGGGTCACGCCGGCCGGCTCGAGCCGGAGCTGATCCCGCCAGGCGCTGGCCTTCCACCGGCGCGTCCGGCGCGGCTACCTCGAGATCCAGCGCGCCGAGCCCAAGCGCGTGCGAGTCGTCGACGCCGGGCGCTCGCCGGACGCCGTCGCCGCCGACGTGCAGGCGATCGTCGGGGAGTTCCTGCGTGGCGCTTGAGACGATCCGCGATCAGCCGCGCGCCGTCGAGCTGCTGCGCCGCGCGCTCGAAGGCGGGCGCGTGGCTCACGCGTACGCGTTCGTCGGCCCGCCCGGCGCCGGCCGCATGACGACGGCGCGCGCGTTCGCCCAGACGCTGCTGTGCGAGACGGGGCGCGGCTGCGCGCGCTGCCGCGGGTGCGCGCTCGCCGCCGCCGGCACGCATCCGGATCTGCACGCGCTGGCGCCGACGCCGCCCGACAGCAACCCCAAGGGCGCGCGCGCGATTCGCATCGGCGCGATCCGCGAGCTCGAGCGCCAGGCGTCGCTGCGCCCCGCGCTGGCCGGCGCGCGCGTGTTCATCGTGGACGAGGCGGACCGCATGACCGGCGAGGCGCCGCAGGCGTTCCTCAAGTTCCTGGAGGAGCCGCCGCCGGGGACGGTGGTGATCCTCGTGCTGCCCGGCGTGCGGGCGGTGCCGGCCACGGTCATCTCGCGCTGCCAGGTCGTGCGCTTCCAGGCGCGCGACGCGGGCCGCGCGGCCGCCGTCGTGGGCGAAGCGCTGGCGCTGGTCGAGGCCGCCCGGGCCGACGGGGCGCCCGGGCTCTTCCGGCGCACCGAGCGCGTCGATCGCGACAAGGCCGAGGCGCTGATCGACGGCGCCTGGCTGCTGTGCCGCGACCTGCTGCTGGCCCGGGCCGGCGCGCCGGCCGCGCTGCTGAGCGACGCCGCGCGCGCCGGCGATCTCGCCGTCGAGGCCGCGCGCTGGACCGATCACGCGCTGCTGGCCGTCATCGAGGCGTGCCGGACCGCGCGCGAGACGCTGATCAACAATGTCACCCCGCGGCTCACCGTGGAGACGGTCATCGGCCGTCTGGTGGTGCGAGCCGCCTGACCGAGCAGGAGTGAGGGCGGAATGGAAGAGATTCGCGAGGAGTGGCTGATCGGCGTCCGGCTGCGCGACGCCGTGCCGGCCGATGACTACAAGCTGGTCGACGACGTGGCGCCGAGTGTCGGCGACATCGTCATGGTGGAGACCACCACCGGGACCGACGTCGGGGAGGTCCGCCGGCCGCGCCGGGCGCTGCCGGACTTCAAGCGCGACCGGCTCTACCGGCGCGTCGTGCGCGCGGCGACCCCGGCCGAGGCGCAGGAATATCGCACGCGCCGCCAGCGGGAGACCCGCGCGGTGGAGAGCGCCCAGCGGCTGGCCCGCGCCCGGTCGATGCCGATGAAGGTGGTCGACGTCGAGATGTCCGGCACCGAGCGCCGCGTGACCGTGTACTTCAACTCCGAGGAGCGCGTGGACTTCCGCGAGCTCGTGCGGGACCTCGCCCGCGAGTTTCGCGCCCGCATCGAGATGCGCCAGATCGGCGCCCGCGATACCACCAGGGTGATGGACGGCATCGGCCCCTGCGGACGGCAGCTCTGCTGCTCCTCGCATCTGCGGAAGTTCGAGCCGATCTCGGTGAAGATGGCCAAGACGCAGGACATGCCGCTCACCGACAGCCGGCTGCTGGGCAATTGCGGCCGGCTCAAGTGCTGCCTGCTCTACGAATTCTCGACGTACCAGGAGCTGCGCTCGCGGCTGCCGCGCGTGAACACGCCGTGCCAGGCGTCGTGCGGCGGCGGCGGCTGCATGACCGGCAAGGTGCGCTCGATCCGCGTCCTCGCCCAGTCGGTGATCGTCGGCTTCCCCGACGGGACCGAGGCCGCGGTGCCGCTCGATCAGCTGACGTGGGAGGGGCGGTCGCACATCGCGCCGTAGAAAGAGCGAGCCATGACCGGGATCCGCGTCGCCCTGCTCGGCGTTGCCGCCCTCGCCCTGCTCGTCGGCCCCGGCGCCGTGCCCGCGCAGCCGGCCCCGATCAAGATCGGCTTCGTCACCGATCTCACCGGCATCGCCGCCCAGGCCGCCAAGGACATGGTCAACGGCCTCACGCTGTACCTCGACGAGATCGGCGCGCAGATGGCCGGCCGCAAGGTCGAGCTGATCGTGGAGGACAGCCAGGCGCGCCCCGACGTCGCGCTGAGCAAGATGCGCAAGCTCGTGGAGCACGACCGCGTGCACCTGGTCGCCGGCGTGCTGTTCGGTCACCTCGGCTACGCGCTGGCGCCGAAGATCGAGGAGTACCGCGTGCCGGGCCTCATCACCACCGCCGCCTCCGACGACCTCACCCAGCGGCTCAAGTACCGGTGGGTCATTCGCACCGGGTGGGCGTCCAGCCAGCCCTCGCATCCCTTCGGCGAGTACGCCGCCCGCACGCTCGGCCACCGGAAGGTCGCGGTGATCGCCTCCGACTACGCCTTCGCCTGGGAAGTCGTCGGCGGCTTCCAGAAGACCTTCGAGGAGTCGGGCGGCCAGGTCGTCCAGAAGCTGTGGGTGCCGCTCGGCGCGATGGACCTCGCGCCCTACATCTCGAAGCTGCGGCGCGACGTCGACGCCGTCTTCACGATGATCGCCGGCGCCTCCACGCTGCAGTTCTTCAAGCAATATCAGGACGCCGGGCTGACCGGCCGGATCGCGCTGATCGGCGGCGGCCCCGCCGTCGACGAGGCGCTGCTGCCCCAGATGGGCGACGAGGCGCTCGGCGTGATCACGCCGCTGATGTACAGCGCCGCGCTCGACACGCCCATCAATCGCCGCTTCGTCAAGGCGTACCGGGAGCGGTTCGGCAAGGTGCCGTCGTACTTCTCCGAGACGAATTACACGAGCGGCCGCTGGATCCACGAGGCGGTCAAGGCCGTGGGCGGCAAGGTGGAGGATCGCGAGGCGCTGCTGGCGGCCTTGCGCAAGGTGGAGATCGTCGACGCCCCGCGCGGCCCGGTCAAGCTCGACGCCTGGGGCAACCCCGTCCAGAACATCTACATCCGCAAGGTCGAGCGCAACAAGGACGGCGAGCTGCAGAACACGGTGATCCTGACCATTCCGGCCGTGTCGCAGTTCTGGAAATACAGCCCCGAGGAGTTCCTGCGGCAGCCCGTCTACAGCCGGGACGTCCCGCCCTGCCGCCACTGCTGAGCGCGCGCCGGCCGTCCGGCCGCGCGCCGGCGCCATGCTAGAGTGACAGCCGTGAGCGGCACGTTCTACCTCACCACCCCGATCTACTACGTCAACGACGCGCCGCATCTCGGGCACGCCTACACGACGATCGCCGCCGACGCCATGGCGCGCTACCGGCGGCTGGCCGGCGACGACGTGTTCTTCCTCACCGGGACCGACGAGCACGGCGACAAGATCGCTCAGTCGGCGACGAAGAGCGGGCTGACTCCGCAGGCGCTCGCCGACCGCAACTCGGGCCTGTTCCGCGAGACGTGGCGGCGGCTGGGGATCACCAACGACGACTTCATCCGCACGACGGAGCCGCGACACGAGAAGGTGGTGCAGGCGTTTCTCCAGAAGCTGTGGGACGCCGGCGAGATCTACCTGGGCACCTACGGCGGCCACTACTGTTTCGGCTGCGAGCGCTTCTACACCGAAAAGGAGATCGTCGACGGCAAGTGCCCCGACCATCTCACCCCGTTGACCTGGATCGAGGAAGAGAACTACTTCTTCAAGATGTCCGGCCATCAACGGTGGCTGACCGAGTACATCGACGGCCATCCCGACCTCATCCGGCCGGAGCGGTACCGCAACGAGATCCTCGGCTTCCTGCGCG
>VBPC01000089.1 GCA_005887895.1 Candidatus Rokuibacteriota bacterium | reverse complement strand
CCGCGGTGCCGGTCCCGGCGACGACGTAGAGCCACTGGTCGGCGCCGCGATGGCGGTTCGGCGGCCCGCCTTCGGACTCGCCCGGCGGAATCACCATCTCCGCCGCCTGCGATCGCCGGTTGCCGAGCGCCACGCGAAACCCCTCGCCGAACCGCAGCGTTTTGCGTTTCACCGATCCACGTTCGACGCTCATTCGGCTCCCCCGCGTCGCAGCAGCGTCCAGCCCCCCTCGTGCGCTGCGACGGTGAAGCCGGCCGGCGGCGGGTGTCGGGCCAGGACGCTGTCCAGGTCGAGCACATACTGGCAGCGCTCGACCGCAGCGTCGTAGATGTAAACCTCATGCCGCTCGGCGAGATGGGGCACCAGTCGCTCGTTGACGCCGACGGCCACGCCCGGGGGGATGAACCGGAGCAGCGCCCGCACCGCGCGCTGCTCGGGCCCCAGCCGCCATCGACTGACGGCCAGATCGTTGACGGTGCGCGCCGTGAGCGCCAGGGAGATCAGCAACGCAGCAACGAGCACCGCGCCCGGCGAGAGCCGATCGCGCCATCCGGGGGGCCGGTCGTGCGTTCGGCGTGTCCACCGCTCCTGCAGGCGCGCGCAGCCCTCCACCGCCGCCAGCGTCAGGAACGGCAGTACGAACGCCTGGTACTGGCTTCGATAGTTGAAGAGCACGCGGTCGAACGTCAGCAGGTTGACCGCCAGGCCGGGCAGCGCGCTCGCCGCCGCCATCGGCGCCAGCACCGGCAGGAAACCCAGCGGGGCCAGAATCGCGAGCAGGTAGACCAGCTTCGGTGGCTGCAGCACGACCGGCACCCACCGCCATGGCCGCACGGCGAGCGTGACGAGCACGTCGCCCACGGAGTCGCCGAGATGCACGTAGCGCTTCACGAGGTGGGTGTACGCCTCGCCGCGGTAGTGCGGGATCAGCACGCGTGTGTCGAACGCAAGCAGCAGGACGGCGCCCACGGCGACGGCGCTTCCCAGCGCCCACCGTCGCCGCGCGAGCGCCAGCCAGGCGGCGAAGCCGACGACCGCCACCGCGCCATCCTCGCGGCAGGCCAGCACGAGCAGCACGGCCAGTGCGCACCAGCCCCAGCGCCGCGTATCGAACGCGAGGGCGGCGGCCATCAGCAGTGGGACGGCGAAGGCCTGCACGTGGACGTCGCGAAGGTTGATGCCGTGCAGGGACGGGTTGACGAGGTAGAGGAGCGCCAACCCGGCCGCCAGACGATCGTCGCCCAGCTGGCGCCGGGCGAAGGCGAAGACCGCGAGGCCGCCGGCAGCCAGGCTCAGCGTCTGCACGATCAGCAGCGCCGGCGCGATCGGTCCGAGCCATGCCAGTGGCACCAGCAGATAGAGAATCGGCGAGAAGTGGTCGCCCCAGGCGTGCATCGCCGGCAGCGTCATCCACGGCCCGTCGCCGTGCGCAATGGACCAGACGATCTGCGCGAACTGGCCCGCGTCCAGCGCATGCGTCTGGAACGCGAAATGGCGCGTCAGCGTGATGAAGCCCATGACGAGCGCGTACCCGAGCACCCCGCCCACGACAGCCGTCGACGGCGCCACCCGCGGCAGCGTCACCGGTGCTGCCAGCACGCGGAGGCCCACGACGCCCACGAGCGCCAGGAAGACGTCTTCCGGGCGGGCGATCCTGACGGGACCAAGCAGGAAGCCGCCAGTGGCCAGGACGGCGAGCAGCGTCAACGCGAGCAGCAGGGCTGCCGCATCGAGGCCGCGGCGGACCAGCCTCACGTCAGCCGGGTATATCGTGCCCGGATGCTGTCGAAGCGCCGCGAGCGGCGGACACCGCCGCGATGAAGCAGGTACCAGAACAGGACGGCGAGGATGCGCAGCCCATAGACGGTCGAGTCGAGGAGGCTCGCCGACGACGCCTCGGGAAAGTAGCGTGTCGGCACCGCGATCTCGGCGATCCGGAATCGTCCCGCCACCGCCTGGGCGATGATCTCCTGATCGAACACGAAGCCGTCGGAATTCGCCGAGAAGTTCACGGTCTCGAGCACCTCCCGCCGAAACGCGCGATAGCCGGTGTGGTACTCGGACAGGGCGAGGCCGAATACGCGATTTTCGACCCAGGTGAGCGCGCGGTTCGCCGCGAACTTCCACCATGGCATCCCCTGCGCCAGCGCTGAACCGACCTTGAGCCGCGAGCCGAGCACGACGTCGGCGTCATGGCGCACGATCGGCTCGATCATTTGCGGTACCAGCGTGGGATCGTACTGGTAATCCGGGTGCACCATCACCACGATGTCGGCGCCGGCCCGCAGCGCTTCCGTGTAGCACGTCTTCTGATTGGCGCCATAGCCGTAGTTGCGGTTGTGGACGAAGATCTCCAGTCCCAGCTCGCGCGCGATCTCCAGTGTCTTGTCGGTCGAGCCGTCGTCGACGAGGATGACGAGGTTCACGGCATCCTTGGGGAGCTCCTCGTAGGTCATGCGCAGCGTGCGACCGGCATTGTAAGCCGGCATCACCACCACGACCTTCGGCCACTCGGTCACAGCTGCCCCACCGGCCGAATCATACCAACTGGGGACGTCAGTCGGCACGGTTGCTGTAGAGCCAGCGGCCGCCGCCCTCGGCCACCAGGTGCAGAGGCGTCAACGAGCGCTCCACGCTGTGCTGGGGATCGATCGTCGACACGAGGAAGCAGCGCCGTCGGGCCGCCCACGCCTCCTGCAGCCGGCTCTCGCTCCAGAACACGTCGCGGGCCTCGGGAAACGTGGCGCCGAAGGCGAGGTTCGACTGCAGCCCGCGCACGACGTGCACCGGCCGCGTCACGGTCAGCAGCAGCGAGCCCGTGTCCTCCAGTGGCCCCTCGTGGACGACGACGTCGCCGGGCCCCAGGCGCCGCGTGAGCGCCTCCACGATCGGCCGGGCCGAACGGCCCCGCGCGAACAGCGCCATCCCCTCGCCCACCATCGGCAGGAAGGCGATCATCGCGGCGAGCGCCACCCCGATGCCGAGCGCTGGCAGCCGACGCCAGGCGGCGACCGCAAGCGCTACCGCCGCCAGGCCGAACACGAGCGCCCCCTTCATCATGATGGGGCGGAGCAGCTCCATCGGCGGCCACGCGGCCGCCTGGCCGCGGGCCCCGAGGTTGCGGGCGGGGACGTCGACGCTCTCGAGCACGCCGGTCGGCGCCGGCAGCCGCCCCAGCGCGCCGAGGGCGAGCACGGCGGCGATCAGCGCGGACACGAGGACGATCGGCCCGATGAGGATGCGGGGCGCGACGGCGCCGGGCTGGGGGGAGAGCGTGAAGAAGCCGACGAGCAGCACGGACCACAGCGCCAGCAGGCCCCAGAGCCGCGCCTCGGCGTCGGGCCACGGCGGGCGCAGCGCGCGGGCGAGCGCCCACGGCGCCGCCAGCACCCACGGCAGGAACGCCACCAGCGTCACGCCGAGGAACTGCAGCGAGCCCAGGGGCACGTCCTCGTCGGGGAAGACGCGCTGCCTCGCGAAGTTCAGGACGTGGTTGTCCACGACCGTGTACCAGAGCAAGCCGCGGCTGCGCAGCTCGGCGGCCGCGTACCACGGCAGCGCGATCGCGATCAGCAGGAGGATGCCCCACCACGGGGCCCACACGCCGTACGGTCGCTCGCGCGTGATCCAGAGAAACGCCACCACGACGCCGAGCGGCGCGGCCGCCCCCAGAAAGTCCTTGGTCAGGGCCGCCAGGCCGAGGCTGGCGTAGAACAAGGCGAGACCCCAGCGACCGCGGCCGCGATAGGCCACGATGAAGCCGGCGAAGGCCAGGAGCATGAAGAAGACGAAAACGACGTCCGGCTTGACCTCGCGGCCGAAGACGAACGTGCCGATGTTGACGGCCACCAGCAGCCCGGCCAGCAGGCCCACGCGAGGCCCGCTCAGCATCGTGCCGATCCAGCCGGTGACCGCCGCCACGCCGATCGCCGCCGCCGCCGGCCACAGCCGCGCGGCCGCTTCGCTCGGGCCACCGACCGCGAACGACAGCGCCATCAGCCAGTAGAGCAGCGGCGGCTTGTCGAAGTAGCGCACGCCGTCGAGCCGCAGCGTGATCCAGTCGCCGGACTGGCGCACCGACTCGGCGATGGCGGCATGAAAACCCTCGGGTGGGTCGAGAAACGGCGCCGTCCCCAGCCCGAGCAGGTACATCAGGGCGAGCGCGAGCAGGGCGAGCGCGAACGGGATCCGCAGCTAGGTGACCTTGACCACGGCGTCGGCCGGCAGGCGCGCCAGCAAGTCGGTCAGCGCCTGCTCGACGTAGCCGCGGTCGCGCGACTCGAGCGTGACCTTCACCTTGTACTCCGGATTGGACAACTCCGGATAGGAGCCGAGCTGCAGCAGCGGAAACTCGGCCAGCAGCCGGTTCAGGTAGTCGGCCAGCGTGCTCTCGCCGATGCGCACGTAGACGTTCTTGAGGTGGATGGGCTGGTCGCGGAAGCGGTCGCGCAGCGCGTCGAACTTGGCGCGGAAGATCTCCGGCACGCCCGGCAGGACGTAGACGTTGCGCATGAGAATCGTCGGGAACCGCACCGTCTCGCCGCCCACCAGCTCGCAGCCCTGCGGCACCTCGGCCATCTTCAGCGCGGCCTCGGTGACCTTGCCGCGATAGTACTGCTCGAGCAGCTGGACGAGCAGCGGATGGCGGACGACCGGCGCCATCATGGCCCGCGCGACGCCCTCGATCGTCACGTCGTCGTGGGTCGGGCCGACCCCGCCCGAGGTGAACACGACGTCGTAGTCCCGGCTGAACGTCGCGACCTCGTCGGCGATCAGCTGCACCTCGTCGGGGATCACCGCGATCCGGCGGACGTCCACACCGAGCCCGCGCAGCTCGCGGCAGAGATAGGCGGCGTTGGCGTCCTCGATCTTGCCCGACAGGATCTCGTTGCCGACGAGGATGATTCCGGCCGTCTTCGGCATGCCTCCCGAATTCTACTACGGGGATCACGCCCCGGCGGAGTTCGGCGCGGGTCATTGTCCATTTCACACCGGCGAACCGAGAGAGCCTCCCGGCGGTAGGCGCAAGCGGGCGCGTCGCGCCCGCATCCTCTTCACCGCGGACCGGGTACGCTGCGCTAGAATGCCCGGCGACGCATGACCGACGCCGCTCCCGTTCGTCTCTCCGGCTGGGCGCTCGTCCTCGGCGCTTCCTCCGGCTTCGGCGGCGCCACCGCCCTCGCGCTGGCGGGCGCCGGGCTCGACGTCTTCGGCGTGCATCTCGACCGGCGGGCGACGCTGCCCAGCGCCGAGCGCGTCGTGGCCGGCATCGAGTCGCTCGGACGCCGCGCGCATTTTTTCAACGTCAACGCCGCCGACGCCGACAAGCGCGCGGAGGTGGTCGCCGAGATGGCCCGCGTGCTGAGCGGGGCCGGCGGCGCCGGCCGCCTCCGCGTGCTGCTGCACTCCCTCGCCTTCGGCACGCTGAAGCTCCTGGTCGCCGACGACGCCAAGGACGCGGCGAGCAAGGCCCAAATCGACATGACGCTCGAGGTGATGGCCCACTCGCTCGTCTACTGGACGCAGGATGTCGTCGGCCGCGGCCTCATGGGCGCCGGCGGTCGCATCTTCGCCATGACGTCGGCCGGCGGCAGCCGCGCGCTGCCGTACTACGGTCCCGTGTCGGCGGCCAAGGCCGCGCTCGAAGCGCACGTCCGCCAGCTCGCCGTGGAGCTGGCGCCGCGCGGCATCACGGCCAACGCCATCCGCGCCGGCGTCACCGCCACCCGGGCCGCCCAGAAGATCCCCGGTTACGACTCGCTCGAGCACGGCGCCCAGCAGCGCAATCCGTCGGGCCGCCTGACCACGCCCGAGGACGTGGCCAGGGCCATCGTGGTCCTCGCGCATCCCGACACCGCGTGGATGACGGGCAACGTCATCGGCGTGGACGGGGGCGAGGACATCGTGCTGTGAGCGACTACCTGCTCGCCATCCTGCTGGGCGTGATCGAGGGCCTGACCGAGTTCCTGCCAGTCAGCTCCACGGCGCACCTGCGCATCAGCCAGGCCCTGCTCGGCATCGATCTCGGCGATGCCTACTGGAAGACGTTTGCGATCGTGATCCAGCTGGGCGCGATCCTGTGCCTGCCCTTCTACTTCCGCCGCCGCATCCTCGAGTTCGCCGCCGACTTCCCGCACGGGCGCCGCGGCGATCGCACGGCGCTCAACCATCCCCTGACGCTCACCGGCCTGGCGTTCGTGGTGACGGCGCTGCCGGCGTTCCTGCTGAGCAGGATCATCGGCAAGCACCTGGAGAGCCTGTCGCTCATGGCGCTCGCGCTCATCGTCGGTGGGCTCGTGATGTGGGCGGTCGACGCCCGCTACGAGCGCGCCCGGCAGCGGTCCGTCGCCCCGACCAACCTCACCGAGGACATGGAGCGGATGTCGGTCGCCCAGGCGATCTGGATCGGCGCCTGCCAGGTCCTCTCCGCCGTCTTCCCCGGCACCTCGCGCTCGATGGCGACGATCACCGCCGGCCTGCTGGCCGGCATGACCCGGACGGTGGCGCTGGAGTTCTCGTTCTTCCTCTCGATGCCGACGATGGCCGCCGCCACCGTCTACGACCTCTACAAGTCCCTGCGCCCGCGGGCCGGCGAGGCCAGTGCCCTCGGCGCCATGCCCGCCGACGCGCACGCCTGGCTCGTCCTGGCCATCGGCTTCGTCGTCTCGTTCGTCGTGGCCTACGCCGTGGTCGCGTGGTTCATGGCCTGGGTCCGCACTCGTGGCTTCACCGTCTTCGCCATCTACCGCGTGATCGTGGGCGCCGCCGTCCTGTGGTGGCTGACCTGACGCCTCACCCTGGACGGACGCGGTCGGGCACGGCCTTGGCGAGGCCGCCCAGCAGCCGCTCGCGCGTGACCGGCTTGGCGAGCAGCACGTCGACGTGCCGCGCGTGCTCGGGTTCGAGCTCGTCGGCCCAGCCGGTCAGAAGCACGACGGGGATCGCGCGGCGGTGCTTCAATTCCTCGGCGAGGGCGAGGCCGGTCATGCCGGGCATGCCGAGGTCGGTGATGACGACGTCCACGGGCTCGCGCTCGAAGAGCTCGAGGGCCTCGCGGCCGGAGACGGCGCTGACCACCGTGTGGCCGGCCGCGGTCAGCATCGCGCGGATGACGTCCAGCACTTCCGGCTCGTCCTCCACCGCCAGGACGCGCATCGGCTCCAGGGTCGGCAGGAACGCCGGTGTCCGGGCGGCGTCGGCGCTGATGGCCGGGAAGGCCAGCGTGAAGGTCGTGCCCACGCCCTCGACGCTCGAGACGCTGATCTTGCCGCGATACCGGTGGACGATCTCCTGCGCGAGGCTCAGCCCGAGCCCGGAGCCGCCCTCGCTGGAGCGCGTGGTGAAGAACGGCTCGAAGGCCAGCCGCTGGACCTCGGCGCTCATGCCGCGTCCGCTGTCGGCGATGGACACGACCGCGCGGTCGTCCTCGCCCCGCACGTGCAGCGTCAGCCGCCCGCCCTCCGGCATGGCGTTGAGCGCGTTCTCGAGGATGTTCAGCATCGCCTCGCGGATCTCGCTGGCCACGGCCAGGATGAGCGGCGCCGGCTCGGCCTTGAGATCGATCTCGTAACGGATGCCGCGGCGGGCGGCCTCGTTGTCCCACTGCGGCCGGGTCAGCGCCAGGAGCTGCTCGAGGACGTCGCGCAGCTGCACGCCCTCCGGTCCGCGCACGCGCGAGGGCCGCGAGTAGTCCTGCAGCCGCCGCACGGTCTCGACGCTGTCGGAGGCGCCCTGGTTGATCACCCGCAGCGCGTGCACCAGCTCGTCGCGCTCGATCGCCTCGTCGGCGGCCAGCCGCTCGAGCAGCATCTCGGTCCAGCCCAGCACCGGCGTCAGCCGGTTGTTGATGTTGTGGGCGACACCGGCGGCCAGCGAGCCGAGCGTGCGGAACTTCTGCTCGCGGATCAGCCGGAAGCGCAGCTCGTGCTCGCGGCTCACGTCGCGGAAGACGCCGATGCGCTGGACCTGCCCGTCGCGCGCGGGGGCGCTGGAGAGGCTGACCAGCACCGGCCGCGGGTCGCCGGCGCCGGTGATCAGCAACACCTCCCCATGCCAGGAAGCGCCGCGCATCTGCGCGGTGAGCACGCCCACGTCCTGCGACGACGACGCCAGCAGCTCCGTCCAGCGGCGGCCGCGCAGCGCCTCGGCCGGCACGCCGACCATCTCGGCGAACGCCCGGTTGGCGAAGATCACCGTGTCCTCGGCGTCGGTGAGGACGACGCCCTCGCCGATTCGCCGCACGACGTCGGCCAGCTCGCGCGTCTCGGCCTGCAGCCGGGCGTGGACCATCGTCACCGCGATGCGGTCGGCCACGATGCGCAGCAGCCGCTCGACGCGTGGGTCGAGCTGACGCGCGCGGCGGGCGACCTCCAGCACTCCGATCGGCGTGCCGCCGACGATCAGCGGCGCGACCATCAGCGAGCGGAAGCCGCCGGCACGGATGGCCGGGTTCGCCACCCGCGGGTCGGCCGAGGCGCCGTCGGAGATGAGCACCGGCGCCTGGGTGGAGAGCGCGATCTCGGCCACGCCGACGTTGGCCGGCATCGAGACCCGGCCGAGGTCCCCGCCGAGCCCGACCGCGGCCCGGCCGCGCAGCTCGCGGCGCGCCTCGTCCAGCAGCAAGATCGCGGCGGCGTCGGCGCCGAACACGCCCTTGGCCACCTCGACCATCTTGGCGAGCAGCGCGTCGGGATCGCCGGCGCCCAGCGCCGCCTCGGCGATCTCCTCGAGCGCCTGGATCTCCATCGTTCGCCGGGTGAGCAGCCGGCTGGTCACCAGCGTGCGGGTGCGCGCCACCAGCTCCTCGGGGAGGAACGGCTTCGTCATGTAGTCGTCGGCGCCGTCGCGCAGGCCACGGATCCGCGCCGAGGGGCTCGACAGGGCGCTCAGCACCAGGATGGGCGTGGCGGCCAGCTGGGGCCGGCCCCGCAGCTCCTCGATGACGTCGTAGCCGCTCATGCCGGGCAGCATGAGGTCGAGCACGACCAGGTCGGTCTCCGGTGTGCGCTCGAGCGCCTCCAGCGCCCCCTCGCCGGTCGGCACCGACTCGACGTCGTAGCCCTCGGCCACCAGGAGGTCGCGCAGCAGGATGGAGGTGTCGCGGTTGTCTTCGACGACGAGGATGCGCGCGGCGTCCATCATCGGCGCACCCCGGCGATCACAGGCTCGCCTCGCCTGCGGCGGCGGCTCGCACACCCACACTCTGGCCGTGGAGCGTGCTGGCGACGAGGCGAGCCAGCTCGTCGGGCGTGAAGGGCTTGGTGAGGTAGGCGTCGCAGCCGGCGTGCAGCGCGGCCTCGCGCTCCTGCGAGCGCGACAGCGCGGAGACCGCGATGATCGGGACCGAGGCCGTGCGCGGGCTGCTGCGCAGCCGCCGCGCGACCTCCCAGCCGCTCACGCGCGGCAGCATCAGGTCGAGCAGGATCAGCGCCGGCGGCCGCTCGGCCGCCTCGCGCATGCCCTGTTCGCCGTCGTCGCAGAGGCGGGCCACGCCGCCCAGCACGTCCTCCACGACGACGCGCATGAGGTCCTGCGTCTGCGTCTCGTCCTCGACGATCATGACCTCGCGCCCGTCGAGGAACGGCTCGATCGGCGCCGCCTCCGCCGGGTGCAGGGTCTGCGCGCTCGGGACCTCGGTGGCGACCGGCAGCGTGAAGGTGAACCGGCTGCCGTGATTCTCGCCCTCGCTCTCGGCGCGCACGACGCCGCCGTGCAGCTCGACCAGCCGACGCACGATCGCCAGCCCGAGGCCGGAGCCACCGTGACGCCGCTGCATCGGCGCCTCCACCTGGTAGAACGGGTCCCAGATCCGCGCCAGCTCGTCCTTGGCGATGCCGACGCCGCGATCCTCCACCGCCACCCATACCTGGTCGCGCTGACGGCCGGCCGTGACCCGCACCAGCCCGCCGCTGGAGCTGAACTTCACGCCGTTGCCGACGAGGTTCACGAGGATCTGCTGCAGGCGCGACGGATCGGCGTGCACGAGCGGGGCGTCGGGCGGCACCGCGTTCTCGATGCGGATCTGCTTGGCCTGGGCGGCGACCGTCACCACGGTGGTCACCTGGTCCACCGCGTGCCGCAGGTGCGTGGGCCGCGGGTTCAGCTCGACCCGGCCGGCCTCCAGCCGGGAGACGTCGAGCAGGTCGTTGATGAGGTCGCTCAACCGCTGCGCGCTGCGGAAGATCGCCTCCTGGTGCTCGAGCTGCTTGGAGGTGAGCGCGCCGTGCACCTGGCGGGTCAGGAGGCGGCTGTAGCCGATGATCGCGGTGAGCGGCGTGCGGAGCTCGTGACTGACCATCGCGAGGAACTCCGACTTGAGCTGATCGAGACGGCGCAGCTCCTCGTTCACCTGGGCGAGGGCGCGTGCCTCCCGGTCCTTCTGGGCGTACTCCGTCTCGTACTCGCGCACCAGCCCGGCGGTCTCGATGAACACCGCGTAGCGACGGCGCAACAGGAGGAACATGAACGTGGCGCCGGCAGCGAGCCAGTCGACGACGATCAGGGTGGGCACGACGTCGCCGGGGGCGGCCCACGGCGTCGCCA
>VBPC01000088.1 GCA_005887895.1 Candidatus Rokuibacteriota bacterium | reverse complement strand
GGGTTGCAAAGAGTCTCTTCATCTCGTTTCCCTGTCCTTTTGTCGGCTTCGTTTGGCTCAGGTCCCGGCAGCCCCCATGGCCGCCATCCCGGAACTCGTGACCCCGAGAGCGCAAGGGGGGTGCCAGCGCTGACGCGAGATAGAACCGACGAAGAATCAGATGGTTCCGAGCGCCCGGATCCCGTTCACGGACGATGTGTCAGGTGGCCGACCGGCGGGGGGTAAGGCATTCTGCCCGGGCGGTCGCCCAGCATTTTGTCCGATCAGGGCCAGCCGACAGAACGGGTCCGCGGAACGGGCCGTGTGATAGCCTCCTAAAGGCTTATGCGGCCGGTAGCGCGAATCGCTGTGGCGCTCGTCCTCACCATCGTCTGGGGCGGCTGCAGCGTGACGCGTCCGGTGAGCCGCACCGTGCAGCGGCCCAGCGGTCCTTCACGGTACGTCCTCCCCAACGGCGTCCCTGTGATCGTCGAGGAGCATCGCGCCAGCGACGTCGTCGCGCTGCAGCTCTGGGTGCAAGCGGGCGCGCGGGACGAGAGCGCGCGCGAGCTTGGGCTGGCCCACTATCTCGAGCACATGCTCTTCAAGGGTACGCCGACGCGCCCGGCAGGGTTCGTCGAGCGCGAGATCGAGGGAGTCGGCGGACGTATCAACGCCGGGACGTCGTGGGACTACACCTTCTATCACACGATCCTGCCGGCGCGCCAGGTCGTGCCGGGCATCCAGATGCTCGTGGACGTCGGCGTGAACGCCAGCCTGGAGGCCGATCTCCTCGAGGCCGAGAAGCAGGTTGTGCTCGAGGAAATGCGTCTCAACGACGACAATCCCCGGCGATTTCTCGTGCGCGAGCTGTTCACGGCGGCGTTCGAGGGCCATCCGTATGGTCGTCCGGTGATCGGCTCGGCGGACGTCATCAGCGCGCTCAGTCGCGAGACGCTCGTCGGCTTCTACCGGCGCCACTACGCGCCCGAGATGTTCGCGCTGGTCGTCGTGGGCGCGGTGGATCCCGACGAGGTGCTGCGGGTGGCGCGGGCCACGCTCGGTGGGCTGTCACGGTCCGGCACCAGGCGCCTGCCGCCGCCGCTGCCGCCGGCACCGCGCGCCGTGCGCCTGGAGCTGACCCGTCCGAGCGGCCAGGCGCACCTGGGGCTCGCCTGGCATGCGCCGCGGCTCGACCACGCCGATACCCCGGCCCTCGATCTGCTGATGTCGATCCTCGGCCGCACCAAGGCCTCGAGGCTGGTGGCGGCGCTCCGGGAGCGTGAGGGCATCGTCAACAGCATCTCCAGCGGGCTCACCGCTCTAGAGGGCGCCGGGCTCGTCACCATCACGGCGCAGCTCGAGCCCCAGAACCTGGAGCGAGCCGAGGCCGAGGTGCTCGCCGAGATCCAGCGCGTGCGTGACCGCGGCGTCACCGTCGACGAGCTCCGGCGTGGAGTCACTGCCGCCGAGGTCGACCACGAGTTCTCCACGGAGACGGCCGAGGGCCGCGCCCGCGCTTACGGCCAGGCGGAGACGATCTGGCGGCTGCAGGAAGAGCTGATCTATCTCGACCGCCTGCGCACGGTGAGCGCCGCGCAGGTGCAGTCGGTCGCGCGCCGCTACCTCGATCCGACCCGCTACGTGCGCGTGGCGCTGGTGCCGCCGCGCTCGTGAGCCGGCTGCTCCTCGCGCTCGGCGTCTTGCTGACCGGCGTCCCGGTGGGACTCACCGCCGCCGCGGCGGAGGCGGTGACGCCCCCTCCGGTGATCCGACATGTGCTGCCCAACGGGTTGGCGGTGCTCGTGCGCTCGGATGCGTCGGTCGGCGTGGTCGCCGCCTCCCTGCAGGTGCGGGCCGGCTCGCTCTTCGAGACCGCCGACACGGCCGGCATCACCAATTTCCTGCACCGGGTGATGATCCGCGGCACCCGGCAGCACACCGCCGTGCTCCTGACCGAGGCGATCGAGGATCTCGGCGGCTCGCTCGACGCCTCGGGGGACGTCGAATACGGGGAGGTGCGTGGCACGGCCCTGGCGCGGAGCTGGGAGCCGCTGCTCCGACTGATGGCGGAGGTGGCGCTGCGGCCGACGCTGCCGCCGGACGAGATCGAGCGCGAGCGGCGGCTGATCCAGAGCGCGCTGCAGACGCGCGGCGACACGCCGTTCCAGCGCGCGCTCGACTCGGTGCTGCGCGACCTGTACGGGCCGCACCCCTACGCCTGGCCGAGCGTGGGACGCCGCGAGAGCATCGAGCGCATCGGGCGCGACGCGCTGCAGGCGCACTACGCGGCGATCTATCGACCGGATCGGATGGTGCTGGCGGTCAGCGGCAACGTGCCGGGCGACAAGGTCATGCGCGCGGCCGAGCGCCTCTTCCGCGACATGCCGCGGCCGCCGGCGCCGATGAACGTCAGCGCCGTCGAGGCCAGGCCGCGCGCCGAGCGCCGACTGGTCGAGCGGCCGGTGCAGCAGGCCCAGGTCCTCGTGGGCTACCTGGGCCCGTCGCTGGTCGACCCCGACTACGCGGCCGTGCGTGTGCTCGGCACCGTGCTGGGCGGCGGCATGTCGGGACGACTCTTTCGCGAGCTCCGCGACCGGCGCGGCCTCGCCTACTCGGTCGGCGTCCTCGGCTCGTTTCGCACCGGCCCCTCGTTCCTGGTGACCTACCTCGGGACGGCGCCGCCCAACGCCGAGGCGGCCGAGGCCGGCGTCCTCGCCGAGATCGAGCGCGTGCGCGGCGAAGCGATCACCGAGGGCGAGCTCGCCCGCGCCAAGGCGTTCCTGCTCGGCAACCTGGCGATGGACCGGCGGACCAGCGCCAGCCACGCCTGGTACATGGCGTTCTTCGAGGTCATCGGCGCCGGCTGGGACTTCCCGGATCGTTACGCGCGGGCGGTGGACGCGGTGACGATCGCCGACGTCGCCCGCGTCGCCCAGCGCTATCTGACGCGGCCGACGGTCGTCGTGCTGCAGCCGCCGAAGGGCCCCGGACGATGATCCCCCTGAAGGACGACGTCCCCAGCCGCTCGGTGCCGATCGTGACGATCGGCTTGATCGCGCTCAACGTCCTGGTCTTCCTCTACCAGTTCTCGCTCGGCGTCGACGCGCGCGGCCCCGGCGCCGGCGCCGCCGAGGGCTTCATCATGGAGTTCGGGCTTGTGCCGTGCCGGCTCACCGGCAGCTGCCTGGGACTCGAGGATTTTCCGAGCCCGGTCATCACGATATTCACCTCGATGTTCCTGCACGGCGGGATCACGCACATCGGCGGCAACATGCTCTACCTGTGGATCTTCGGTGACAACGTCGAGGACACGCTGGGCCACGGCCGCTTTCTCGTCTTCTATCTGGCGGCGGGGGCGGCGGCCGCGCTGATCCAGACGATGCTCAGCCCGGCCTCGCGGGTGCCCATGGTGGGCGCCAGCGGCGCCATCTCCGGCGTCCTCGGCGCGTATCTGCTGCTGTTTCCCTACGCCACCATCCTGACGCTGCTCATTCTCGGCTTCTTCGTCCGCTTCATTCACGTCCCGGCCATGATCGTGCTGGGCTTCTGGTTCATCCTGCAGCTCCTGTATGGCACCATCTCAATCAGCGCCCAGTCGCTGGGCCGCGGAGAAAGTGGAGGCGTCGCGTGGTTCGCTCACATCGGGGGATTCCTGGTAGGCATGCTCCTTCTGTTTCTACTCCGGCCCCGGGAAAGCCGTCGCCTATAATCGACGGCATGGCGTCGTCACGGGTGCGCCTGGACAAGCTGCTGGTCGACAAGGGCTTGGTGGAGAGTCGCGAGAAGGCGGCTCGCCTCATCCTGGCCGGCGAGGTCATGGTCGACGGCCAGCGGGTCGACAAGGCTGGCGCCCTGATTCCGAGCGACGCCGACATCGACCTCCGCGGCCGATCGCCCTACGTCAGCCGGGGCGGCGAGAAGCTCGTCCACGCCCTCGATCACTTCGCCCTCGCGGTCAAGGGGCGCGTGTGCATCGACGTCGGGTCGTCGACGGGCGGCTTCACGGACTGCCTGCTCCAGCGGGGCGCCGGCCGGGTGTTCGCCGTCGACGTCGGCACCGCCCAGCTCGACGTCAAGCTCCGCAAGGACCCTCGCGTGGTGGTGATGGAGCAGACCAACGCTCGCGCCCTCGACCCGCGCGTCTTCGACGACCAGCCGTCGCTGGCGGTCGTCGATGTCTCGTTCATCTCCCTCGAGAAGGTGCTGCCGGCCGTCTTCGGCGTGCTGGCGCCGCGCAGCGAGGTGGTCGCCCTCGTCAAGCCACAGTTCGAGGTCGGCCGTGAGAACGTCGGCAAGGGCGGTGTTGTGCGCGATCCCGTCCACCACCGGGTGGCCGTCCAGCGCCTGGCCCGCTATGCCGTGCTGCGCGGCTGGCACGTTCTCGGCGTGACCGCCTCGCCCCTGCGGGGACCGAAGGGCAACCGCGAGTTCTTCCTGCACCTCTCCGCGCAGGGCCGCACGGCCGCCAACCTGGAGTCGCTGATCGAGCGCACCGTCGAGGCGCTTGCGTGACCCGCGTCGGGCTGGTCGCCAAGCCCGACGCGAAGGAAGCGCAGGGCGTCATCCTCCGGCTGCTGGACTGGCTGGGTGCCCGCGGCCTGACGGTCGTGCTCGAGAAGGAGACCGCCGGCCTGGTGCCCGCCGCGGCAGTGACCGCCGCCCGCAAGAGCGACCTCCCCGGCCAGGTCGACCTGCTGATCGTCCTCGGCGGCGACGGCACGCTGTTGTCGATGGCGCGCGCGGTCGGCGACTGCGGCGTTCCGATCCTGGGCGTCAATCTGGGCGGTCTCGGCTTCCTTACGGCCACCACGCTCGACGAGATGCTGCCGGCGCTCGAGGCGCTGCTGGCCGGCGGCATGGAGATCGAGGAGCGCATGATGCTCGGCACCCGCCTCGTGCGCGGGGGCCAGCCGATGGGCGAGTACCTGGCGCTCAACGACGTCGTGATGACGAAGTCCGCCATGAGCCGGATCATCGACCTGTCCGTCTCGGTCGGCGGCCGCCACGCCATCTCCTACCGCGCCGATGGCCTGATCATCTCCACGCCCACCGGCTCCACGGCCTACAACCTCTCGGCCGGCGGCCCCATCCTGTTTCCGACGATGGATGCCGTCGTCCTCACGCCGATCGCGCCCCACACGCTCAGCAATCGGCCGATCGTGCTGCCGGGCGCGCAGCGCATCGAGGTGCGGCTGCTCGTCGACCAGGAGGTCATGCTCACGATGGACGGCCAGGTCGGCGTGCCGCTGCGCGAGGGGGACGTCGTCGAGGTGCAGAAGGCCGGGGCCCGTATCCGCCTCGTGCGGTTCCCGCAGAAGGATTTCTTCTCCGTCCTGCGCACCAAGCTCAAGTGGGGAGAGCGCTGAGGCGTCTCCATCCGGATACCTCTTGAGCCTCGCCCGCGCGTGACCTAGCATCGGGTCGATGCTCCGCGAGCTGCGCCTCCGAAACTTCGCCGTCGTCGAGTCCGTCACCGTCGCCTTCGCCGCCGGCCTCAACGTCCTCACCGGCGAGACCGGGGCCGGCAAGTCCATCCTCGTCGACGCGATCGTGCTCGTGCGCGGCGGCCGCGCGCAGACCGACGTGATCCGCGCCGACGCCGAGACGGCGACGGTCGAGGCGCTCTTCGCGCTCGGCGGCGCCGACGGCGCGCGCTCCGTTCTCGACGACGCCGGGCTCGTCGCCGACGACAACGGCGAGATCGTCGTCCGGCGCGAGCTGGCCCGCTCCGGCCGCCACCGCGCGTTCGTGAACGACTCGCCGGTGACCGTCGGGCTCCTCGAACGGCTGGGCGACGCGCTGGTCGAGGTCCACGGCCAGCACGAGCATCAGCGGCTGCTGGAGCCGGCGCGCCAGCTGGAGCTGCTCGACCGCTTCGCCGACGCCGAGGAGGCCGCCGCCCGGGTCGGCGCGCTGCACGCGAAGTACCGCGCGGCGGTCGAGGAAGCCGAGCGGACCCGGGCGGCCGCCCGGGACCGCGCGCAGCGCGAGGACCTGTTGCGGTTCCAGGTGAGCGAGCTCGATGCCGCGCGGCTGCGGGTGGGGGAGGACGACGAGCTGCGCGGCGAGCTCCGGCGCCTGCAGCACGCCGAGCGGTTCACGACGGGGCTCGCCGAGGCGGCGGCGCTGCTGGACGAGGCGCCCCAGTCGGCCAGCGAGCGGCTGGCCCGCGCGCTCAAGCTCGTGCAGGACCTCGGGCGCCTCGATCCGATGTTCGCCGCGCCGGCCGAGGCGATCGACGCCGCCCGCATCCAGGTCGACGAGGCGCTGGCGGCCGTGCGCCGGCTGCGCGACGGCGTCGTCGCCGAGCCGGGGCGCGTCGACGCCGTCCACGAGCGGCTCGAGGCCCTGGCCCGGCTCAAGCGCAAGTACGGCGACGGCGAGGAGGCGATGCTCCGCTTCCGCGCCGAGGCGGCGGGCGAGCTCGACCGCCTGGAGCGCCACGACGAGCTGATCGCCGAACAGGAGCGCGTGCTCGGCGAGCTGCGGAGCGAGCTGGAGACGGCGGCCACGGCCCTGTCCGAGCGACGGCGCGCGGCGGCCGGTCGGCTGGGCGGCCAGGTCGAGCGCACGCTCCGGGCGCTGGGCATGGACCGGGCGGTGTTCGCGGTCGTGCTCGAGCGGGTGCCGGAGCCGGGGCCGCGTGGGGCCGACCGCGTAGAGCTGCGGATCTCGACCAATCCCGGCGAGGAGCCCAAGGCGCTGGCCCGGGTCGCCTCCGGCGGTGAGCTGTCGCGCACGATGCTCGCCCTGAAGTCCGTGCTGGCCCGGGCCGACCGCGTGCCGGTGCTCGTCTTCGACGAGGTCGACGCCGGCATCGGCGGGCGCGTGGCGTCGGTGGTCGCCCAGACGCTGTCGACCGCCGCCGCGGGGCGCCAGGTCCTCTGCGTCACCCACCTGCCACCCATCGCGGCGCTGGCCGACCACCACGTGCAGGTGACCAAGACCGTCCGCGGCGGCCGCACCCGGGTCGCGGTGGCCGCGCTCACCGGCGACGCGCGCGTGGAGGCGGTCGCCCGGATGCTGGGCGGCGCCACGACCACGGCGGCGGCCCTGCAGCACGCGCGCGACCTGCTCGGCGCCCGCGGCGGCCCCCGGCGCGCGGACTGAGGTCGGCGGCCCGCGTGAAGCCGGCCTGTATAATGGTCGGTGAATCATGATTGCCGCGATCCTGCGTAGCATCCTCGGCACCAAGCACGAGCGCGACGTCAAGCGGATGATGCCGGTCGTCGCGCGAGCTGCGCAAGCGGCTCGCCGACGGCGCCGCGGTCGACGACGTCCTGGTCGAGGCGTTCGCGGTGTGCCGCGAGGCGGCCCGTCGCACGGTCGGCATGCGGCACTTCGACGTGCAGCTGATCGGCGGCATGGTGCTGCACCAGGGCACGATCGCCGAGATGGCCACCGGCGAGGGCAAGACCCTGGTGGCGACGCTGCCCGCCTACCTCAACGCGCTGACCGGCAAGGGCGTGCACATCGTCACCGTCAACGACTACCTGGCCAAGCGCGACGCGCAGTGGATGGGGCCGATCTACCAGATGCTCGGCCTCACGGTCGGCGTCATCCAGCACGAGGCGTCGTTCCAGTACGATCCGGCCTACGTCACGCCCGACATCCGGATGACCGCGCTGCGGCCGATCGGCCGCCGCGAGGCCTACGCCGCCGACATCACCTACGGGACGAACAACGAGTTCGGCTTCGACTACCTGCGCGACAACATGCGCTTCTCGCTCGACGAGCTGGTCCAGCGCAAGCTGCACTACGCCATCGTCGACGAGGTCGACTCGATCCTGATCGACGAGGCCCGCACGCCGCTGATCATCTCCGGTCCGGCGGAGGAGTCGACCGAGCTCTACTACAAGATCGATCGGATCATTCCCAAGCTCAAGCGCGCGGCCACCATCGTGGAGGGCAAGCTCTCGGAGATCGAGGAGCAGAAGACCGGCGACTTCATCGTCGACGAGAAGGCGCGCACGGTGTCCTTGACCGAGCAGGGCGTGCAGTCGTGCGAGCGGCTGCTCGGCATCGAGAACCTCTACGATCCGCAGCACATCGACGCCCTCCATCACATCCAGCAGGGGCTGCGCGCGCACGCGCTCTTCCGCAGGGACGTCGACTACATGGTCAAGGACGGCGAGGTGATCATCGTCGACGAGTTCACCGGGCGGCTGATGCCGGGCCGCCGGTGGTCGGACGGCCTGCACCAGGCGGTGGAGGCCAAAGAGGGCGTGCGCATCGAGCGCGAGAACCAGACGCTGGCCACCATCACCTTCCAGAACTACTTCCGCATGTACGAGAAGCTGGCCGGCATGACCGGCACCGCCGAGACCGAGGCCGAGGAGTTCGCGAAGATCTACAAGCTCGACGTGACCGTGGTGCCGACCAACCGCGCCCTGAACCGGGTCAACCAGTCCGACGTCGTCTACAAGACGGAGCGCGAGAAGTTCAACGCGGTCGTCGAGGACATCCGCACGCGGCACGAGCAGGGGCAGCCGATCCTGGTCGGCACCGTCTCCATCGAGAAGTCCGAGCGGGTCGCGGCGCTGCTCAAGAAGCGCGGCATCCGCCACGAGGTGCTGAACGCCAAGTACCACGAGCGGGAA
Source organism: Candidatus Rokuibacteriota bacterium (assembly GCA_005887895.1). GTDB lineage: Bacteria > Methylomirabilota > Methylomirabilia > Rokubacteriales > CSP1-6 > AR5. The sequence goes on along the minus strand of VBPC01000088.1, from coordinate 1,957 downwards.
GCCGAGATCGTGGCCCAGGCCGGGCGCGAGGGGGCGGTGACGATCGCCACCAACATGGCCGGCCGCGGCACCGACATCCTGCTGGGCGGCAACCCCGATTTCCTGTCCAAGGAGATCCTCCGCAAGAAGGGGCTCGATCCCGCCACCGCCTCGCCGGAGGCGCGCGCGGCCGCGGTGGTCGAGGCCAAGCGGATCACCGAGCCCGAGCACCAGCGCGTCGTCGAGCGCGGCGGCCTGCACATCGTCGGCACCGAGCGTCACGAGTCGCGGCGCATCGACAACCAGCTGCGCGGCCGCTCCGGCCGCCAGGGCGATCCCGGATCGGCGCGCTTCTACCTCTCGCTCGAGGACGACCTGCTGCGCATCTTCGGCTCCCAGCGGATCCAGTCCATCATGGACCGCCTCGGCATGGAAGAGGGCGAGCCGATCGAGCACAAGCTGGTGACGCGCGCGATCGGCACCGCCCAGAAGCGGGTCGAGACCCACAACTTCGAGATCCGCAAGCACCTGCTCGAGTACGACGACGTCATGAACAAGCAGCGCGAGATCATCTACGGCATGCGCCGGCAGATCCTCGACGGCGAGAGCCAGGCCGAGACGATCGTCGAGTGGACCGAGGACATGGTGATCGGCACGCTGGACGCCTACGCGCCCGAGAACAGCCATCCCGAGGAGTGGGACCTCGCCGCGCTGGGCGAGATGCTGCACCGCCAGTTCGACGTCCGCATCCCGCCGGCCCGCTACCAGGAGATCGCCTCGCGGGCCGGCCTCGACGAGGTGGTGCTGGAGGCCGTCAAGGCGCGCTATGCCGAGCGCGAGCGCGAGCTCGGCAGCGACCTCCTCCGCGCGCTCGAGCGGCACGAGATGCTGATCGTCATCGACACGCAGTGGAAGGATCACCTGCTGTCGATCGATCACCTGAAGGAGGGCATCGGGCTGCGGGGTTACGGACAGCGCGATCCCCTGACCGAGTACAAGAAGGAAGCGTTCGACCTCTTCCAGGACATGGTCGACCGCGTGAAGGGCGCCGTCGTCGAGCGGTTGTTCAAGGTGCAGGTGGTGCGCGACGCCCCGATGGAGCTGCCGACGATCACCGCGTGGGCCAACGCGCAGGAGGGGCGCGGGGCGATGCCGGGCGACGACCGCGCGCCGGCCGGCCCGCCCGCGGCGGCGCCGCGCCCGGTGCCGCGCACGCCGACCGGCCAGAAGATCGGACGCAACGACCCCTGCTACTGCGGCTCCGGGAAGAAGTACAAGAAGTGCCACCTGCTGCAAGAGGGCTGAGCGCCGCGTGAGCGATCGACGCTACCGTCAGTCGGGCTATCGCAGCGAGCCGGGGCCGCGTCAGGAGCCGCGCGAGCCGCCCCGGCCGCCGAGCGGCACCTTCGGGATCCTCAAGAGCAAGCCCACCTCGCGGTGCGCGGAGTGCGGCGCCGTGCTGCCGATCACTGCCGACTCGCTGGCCCAGTGTCCCGGCTGCCGTGCCGAGCTCCACGCCTGCCGGCAGTGCGCGCACTTCGATCCGGCCCGACGGTTCGAGTGCGCGCAGCCGATCGTCGAGCGCATCGCCGACAAGCGCGCGAAGAACGCGTGCACGGCGTTCGCGCTCATGGTCACGGTCGAGCGCGACACGTCCTCGGGCGCGGTCCGGCCGGACGACGCCCGGCGGGCCTTCGGGAACCTCTTCAAGAAGTAGCGATCGGCCGCCCTCCGCCCCTCGACATCTGGGGGCGAGGGGGTCATGGCCCCCCACGGCTGGTGTTTTATTTTGGCCTTTTCGGGGCCGCCGTGCCAAAATCTCGCATGCGCCTAGAGGCGATCGCTCTGCACGGTTTCAAGTCGTTCGCCGAGAAGACCGTCATCAAGATCATGCCCGGCATCACCGGGATCGTGGGCCCGAACGGCTGCGGGAAGAGCAACTGTGGCGAGGCCGTGCGCTGGGCGCTCGGCGAGCAGA
>VBPC01000087.1 GCA_005887895.1 Candidatus Rokuibacteriota bacterium | reverse complement strand
GATGGTGCCCTTGCCCTGGGCCTCGAGCGGAGAGGCGCCGGGGAGCAGGGCGACGGCGAGCGCCAGGGCGAGCACGAGGGCGCCGCGGACGGTGACGGATTTCATCGGAGCCTCCTTGAGCGTCGAAACAGGAATTTACGCGCCGCCATGCTATAGCCGCGGCCGGGAGGCGGTCAAGTCCCGCGCCGCCCGGATCAGCGTCAGGAACCGCTCGGTGGCCGCGCGCGGGTCGTCCGCCGCGCCGACCGCCGAGATCACGGCCACGCCGTCCGCGCCGGCGCCGATCACCTCGCGCACGTTGTCGTGGGTGATGCCGCCGATGCCTATCAGAGGAACACGGATCTCGGCGCGGAGTTTCCGGATGAGGTCGGGCCCGACCAGCTGGAAGTCCGCCTTGCTCCGCGTCGCGAACATCGAGCCGACCGCGACGTAATCGGCGCCGTCGGCCTGGGCCGCCCGCGCCTGGGCCAGGCTGTGGGTGGAGACCCCGAGGATCATGCCGCCGCGCAGCAGCGGGCGGGCCGCCCGGGCCGGGAGGTCGTCCTGGCCGAGGTGCACGCCGTCGGCGCCGACGGCCAGGGCGAGATCCAGGCGATCGTTCACGACGAACGTGACGCCGGCCGCCGCGCAACGCGCCCGCAGGCGCTCGGCCAGCGGCAGCAGCCGGCCCGACGGCCACTCCTTCTCGCGCAGCTGCACCATGCGGCAGCCGCCAGCGATGACGGCCTCCAGCAGGTCGGCCAGGTCGCGGCCGCGGGCGGCGCCGCGGTCGAGGATCACGTAGAGGGCGGCGTCCATCAGGCGGCGCTGAGGCGCACGCCGTCCACGCTGGTGAAGCGACCCTCGACGAAGGCGGGATCGGAGAGGACCTTGAGGTGGAACGGGATCGTGGTCTTGACGCCCTCCACCACTGTCTCGGCCAGGGCGCGACGCATCCGGTCGATGGCCTCGGCCCGCGTGCGGCCGCGCACGATGATCTTCGCCAGCAACGAGTCGTAGAAGGGCGGCACGAAGTACCCCGTCATGAGGTGGCTATCGACACGCACCCCGAAGCCGCCCGGCGCGATCCAGCTCGTCACCCGTCCGGCGCTCGGCGCGAACGTGACCGGATCCTCGGCGTTCACCCGGCACTCGAGGGCGTGGCCCTCCAGGCGCACCGCGTCCTGGCGGTAGCCGAGCGGCTCCCCGGCCGCGACCCGGATCATCTCGCGGATCAGGTCGATGCCGGTGATCATCTCGGTCACCGCGTGCTCGACCTGGATCCGGGTGTTCATCTCGATGAAGTAGAACTCGCCGGAGCGGGCGTCGACGAGGAACTCCACCGTGCCGGCGCTCACGTAGTTCACGGCGGCGGCGGCGGCCAGCGCCGCCTTGTGGAGGCCGGCCCGGGTCTCGGCCGGCAGCGATGGCGCCGGCGATTCCTCGACGAGCTTCTGGTGCCGCCGCTGCACCGAGCAGTCGCGCTCGCCGAGATGGACCCGGATGCCGTTGCGGTCGCCCAGCACCTGCACCTCGACGTGCCGGGCCTCCTCGATGTATTTCTCGCAGTAGATCTCCGACGAGCCGAACGCCGCGCCGGCTTCGGCCTGGCAGGCGGCGAACGCCTGCGGCACCTCGGCCCGCGCGCGCACGATGCGCATGCCGCGGCCGCCGCCGCCGGCGGCGGCCTTGAAGATCACCGGGAAGCCGGCCGCCTCGGCGAGGTCCGCGGCCTCGCCCTCGTCCTTGAGCGGTAGCTCGCTCCCGGGCACCACCGGCACGCCAGCCTGCTTGGCGATGACCCGGGCCTGCGCCTTGTCACCCATGAGGCGGATCGCCTCCGGTGACGGGCCGATGAAGGTCAGGCCGCAGGTCCGGCAGATGTCGGCGAAGGCCGGGTTCTCGGCCAGAAAGCCGTAGCCGGGATGGATCGCCTCGCTGTCGGTGACGACCGCTGCCGAGATGATGCTGGCGATGTTCAGATAGCTCCCGCGGGCGTCGTCCGGCCCGACGCAGATCGACTCGTCGGCCACCCGGACCGGCAGCGACTGGGCGTCGGCCGTGGAGTGCGCGATCACGGTGCGGATGCCGAGCTCGCGGCACGTGCGGATGATCCGCAGCGCGATCTCGCCCCGGTTCGCGATGAGGATCTTGTGGAACATCGCCCGCCCGTCAGCCGCCCAGCACGCGCCGCCACTGGGCCTCGAGCTGCGCCAGCGGCAGACCGTACACGGCGGGGACGGCGGCGGCGATCGTCTCGCCGCGGCCCAGGCGCAGCATCAGCTCGCGCATGGCCGGCATGCCGCCGCGGTCGAGCAGATCGTGGACGACCCACAGCGCGACGTCGTAGCCGGTGCGCGCGCGCGCGGCGTCCGGATCGGCGATCAGCTCCTCCAGGCCGGCCAGCGTCGGCCGTCCCGGCACGCGCAGCAGCGGATCGGGCGTCGCACCCTCCAGCGCCTGGGCCAGTCCCTCGTGCAGCCAGCGGGGGGCGCGGCCGCGCGTGAGGTCGTGGACGGTCGCGTGACCGTACTCGTGCACGAGGATGCGCTCGAGATCGCGGCGCGGCGGCAGCGCGCCGCCGATCGGCAGCCGGATCTTGCCGTCGAAGAGGCCGGTGACCCAGGCGTGCACGCGCGCGACTTCCTGGAACTGGGCGGCGTCGTAGAGGATGACGGTCACGCGCTCGCGCGGCGCCTCGCCGAGCCGGCCCACCACGCGCTCGCGCGCGGTCGCCAGCGCGGCCAGCAGCGCGCGGTGCGCCTCGGGGTCGCCGGCCGCCCGCCATTTGACGACGAAATGTGGTGTGATCTCGCGGGCCAGGCCCGCCTCCGCGCGCGCCTCCCGCTCGATCTTGGCGAGCAGGCGGCGGGCCGCGGCGTGCTCGGGCTCCTGCGCGAGCACGAGCCGCAGGTGCTCGAGGGCGCGGCCGGAGTCGTCGCGACGGTCGTACAGGTGGGCGAGCAGCACGTGGACCTCGGCATCGGTGTCTTCGCGCGCGGCGGCCTCCAGCGGCACCAGCGCCTCGTCGGCGTGGCCGGCATGGACGGCCGCCAGCCCCAGGCCCCGCAGCAGCGTCGACGCGTCGGGACTCTGGCGCAGGCCCTGGCGGAACAGCAGCATGGCCTCCTCGGGGCGACCCCGCTTCAGCGAGTCCCAGCCCCAGCCCTCGAAGCAGCGCGCGACGTCGCTGCGTCGCGCGGCGCTGGCCGGATCGTCTTCCCAGGCGCGGCTGAAGCGCTCGCACGCGCGCGGAAACTGGCCGGCCGCGTAGAGGCGGATGGCCTCGTCGGTCAGCGCCGTGAGCTGGGCGACCGAGGTGGCCCCGAGGCGCGGAACGTCGGCGGCCGGCGCCGGCGCGTGCGCCCCCCGGGCGACCCACCAGCCGCCGGCCAGCACCAGGACGAGCGCGGCGGGGACGAGGACGACGTGGTGGGCGCGCAGCCTGGTCACCGCGGCCCGTCAGCTCTGGGGATCGATGAGGAACAACGGCTGGCCATATTCCACGGCCTGCGCGTTGTCGACGAGGATACGGGCGATGCGCCCGGCCACCTTCGACTCGATCTCGTTCATGAGCTTCATCGCCTCGATGATGCAGAGGACCTGTCCCTCCTTGACGACGTCGCCCTCGGTGACGAACGGGTCGGCGGTCGGCGACGACGATCGATAGAAGGTGCCGACCATCGGCGCCTCCATCGTGACCAGCACGGAGGAGACCACGTCGGTGACGCGCAGATGCTCGGCGGGCGCGATCGGCGGCAGCGCGGCGGCGGCCGCCGGAGCCGCGGCCGGCGCACTGGAGCGCTGCACGCGCACGCGCATGTCGGAGGACTCGATCTCGACCTCCGACAGCCCCAGCTCGGCCAGCACGGCGGCCAGACGTCGCGTCAGCTCGACGACGCGCTCGTCGCCGGCCGGCGCGGCGGCGGCAGGACGGGACGGCCGGCGCGGCCGCGCCATCAGCCGGCCGCCGCCACGCGGCCGAGGTACTCGCCGGTGCGGGTGTCCACCTTGACGACGTCGCCCTCGTTGAGGAACAGCGGCACCTGCACGACGACGCCGGTCTCGAGCGTGGCCGGCTTGGTGCCGCCCTGGGCGGTGTCGCCGCGCACGCCGGGATCGGTGCGGGCGACGGTGAGCTCCACGAAGTTCGGAACGTCCACCGCGGTCGGCGAGCCGTCGATGTACAGCACGTCGACCTCGATGTTCTCCTTGAGGTACTCGCGGGCGTCGCCGACCTCGTCGGCCGACAGCGACACCTGCTCGTACGTCTCGGTGTCCATGAAGTGGTAGCGGTCGTCCTTGTAGAGGAACTGCATGTGCTTCTCGTCGTACTCGACCAGCTCCACCTTCTCGCCCGAGCGGAACGTGTTGTCGATCACCTTGCCCAGGCGCATGTGCTTCAGCTTCGTACGCACGAAGGCGCCGCCCTTGCCGGGCTTGACGTGCTGGAAGTCGACGATGGCGTACGGCTGCCCGTCGAAGACGATGCGCAGGCCCTTCTTGAACTCCGCGGTCGACACCTGCATGGGACTCCTACCCTCTCCGTCGCGAGCGCGCGCGCAGCGCGGCTTCCAGCCGCTCACGTGCCTCGATGTTGTCGGGCGCCCGGCGCACCACGCGCGTCAGCACCAGGGCGGCCTCGTCGGCCAGCCCCTGCTCCAGGCACACGGTGCCGAAGCTGAGCGTGGCGAACGTCTCGTCGGCCAGGATCCGCGCCAGCCCGGCGCTCTCGCCGGGCGCGCTCGCGTCGGCGCGGAGCAGCGACAGTAGCGCCTTCGACTCGCGATCGCCGGGATCGAGACCGACGGCCTTCTCGAGGTGCCCGACCGCGACGTCCAGGCGGCCCGCCCGGCGGTGGACCTCGGCGGCCAGACGGTGACATTGTACGTCTTTCGGGCTGGTCTGCAGAATCGCGCTCAGCTCGGCCAGGGCTGGCTCGAGCTGTCCCTCGGCCAGCAGCGTCTTGGCGAGGATCAGGCGCGCGGTCGTGTAGTGCGGCCAGCGGCGCAGCCCGTCGCGACAGCAGGCGACGGCGTCGCCGGTGCGTCCGGCCTTGCGATAGAGATCGGCCAGCTGCGCGAAGGCGAGCGACTCGGGATCGCGCGCCACCCGCTCCTCGTGGCGGCGGATCGCGTCGGCGAGCGCGCGGTCTTCGCCGGGCGCGTTCATGCAAGGACTATACGGAGCCGTCAATTTCGTTGTCAACGCCGGCCGGCACGCTCGGCCAGCCCGGGATCGATCGTGCGCAGCACGGCGAGCGCGCGGTCGGCGCGCGGGCGGTCGCCGAGGGCGAGGTACGCGCGGGCGAGCGCAAAGCGCGGCGGCGTCGCCCGCGGCGAGAGCGCGGCGGCGTGCTCCAGATACGCGACCGACTCGGCGGCGCGGCCGCTCGCCACCAGCGCCAGGCCGAGGCCGGTCAGCGCGTCCACGTCGTCGGGCCGCTGGCGGAGCAGCGCGCTGAAATGGGCGCGCGCCTCCTCCGGGCGGCCCGCCTCGATGAGCACCGCGCCGACCCGTCGCTCGAGCTGCGAGTTGTGCGGCTGCTGGGCGAGCGCGGCCTGGAGATGGGGCACGGCGTCACGCGCACGCCCGCTGGCCCACAGCGCGAGCCCGAGATCGGCCTGGAATGGCAAGTCGGGCCGCAGCGCCACCGCGCGCTCGAGCGGCGGCACGGCGGCCTGGGGGGCGCCGCCGCGGTACCAGGCGACGCCGAGGCCGTGCAGGCAGCGCGCGCAGCCGGGTGCGAACGTCGCCGCGTGATCCCAGAGAGTGACGCTGTCACGCCAGACCTCCGTCTGCTGCCACGTCAGCACGCCGAAGCCGGCCAGCCACACCACGAGGCCGGCGGCCGCCAGTCGCGCGCTGCCGGCGGCGACGATGCCAGAGCCGACGGACCGGACGAGCAGGCACACCATGGCGCCGATCAGGAGGGCGGGTGCCAGTGCGGGCAGGTAGGTGTAGCGATCGGCCGCGATCTGCGGACCGCCATGAATCGCCAGCCCGCTCACCGGCGAGATCACGATGACGTACACGGCCCACGCCGTCGCCGGGCCGGGCCACCGGCGCCAGGCCAGCGCGACCGCCCCCGTGATCCCCACCGCCGCCAGCGTACCGAGGACGAGGCGCGGATCGGCGGCGCTCCACTGCGCTGGGATCTCGTACAGCGGGATCAGGCCCAGCGGGAGCGCCGTCTTCCACAGCGAGAAGGCGAGCGCGTAGCCGAGCAGCGCAGGCCGCACCCACAACGGATAGTCCGCCAGACCCTTCACCTCGTGGGTGAGGGCGAGGGCGACCGCGGCGCCGACCACCGCCACCACGGCGAACGGCAGCGTCTCGCGCAGCGCCGCTCGGCCGCCGGGCGCCGCCGCGACACCGCGACCGAGCGCGAGGCGCCGGAGCGGATACACGTCGAGAACCAGGAGCACGAGCGGCAGCGTCATGCCGATCGGCTTGGCCAGCATCGAGAGGGCATAGGCGACGACGGCAGCGGCTGTCCAGCGGCGTCGCTCGGATCCGCTCGACTCCGTGCTCCTGAGCCAGGCGAGCACCGTCAGCATCAGCAGCAGCCCTGAAAGGACGTCGCGCCGCTCGGAGATCCACGCCACCGACTCGACGCGCAGGGGATGGAGCGCCCAGAAGAGCGCCGCCGCGGCGGCGCCGACACGCACCGCCGTCGGCGACACGCCGGTGACCGCGCGGGCGAGGAGCCGCTCGGCGACGAGGAGGAACGTGGCGGCGGTCGCCGCGTGCAACAGCAGATTCGTGAGGTGATAGCCCCACGGATCGAGGCCCCACACGGTCCAGTCGATGCCGAGCGTGAGCCAGCTCAGCGGGCCCCAGAAGCGCTGCGTCGGTCCGAGCCCCAGCATCCACAGCAGGTGGCGGGGTCCCAGACCGCGATAGTGGGCGTTCAGGGTGAAGTTGTAGACCCCGCGACCGCGCACGAAGCGTCTCACGCGTCCTCGCCGACCAGCTCGCCCAGCGTGAGGCGGATGGCGTCGGGAGCGACGTCGTAGACGACCCGGAACTGCCCGAGGTCGGGCGCCAGAACGAAGGGCACCCGGCCGTCGCGCGCCTTCTTGTCGTGCGTCATCGCGTCGAGGACGGCCTCGGCGTCGAGGCGCCCGGCGCGGGTGGGCAGGCCGACGGCGGCGAGCAGCCGCTCCTGCCGGCGGGCGACCGCCTCGCTGGCCACGCCGAGACGGCAAGCCAGCCGCGCCTCGGCGACGATGCCGAGCGCGACGGCCTCGCCGTGCGTCCACCGCTCGTAGCCGGTGGCGGCCTCCAGCGCGTGGCCGATGGTGTGGCCGTAGTTGAGCGCGAAGCGGAGCTCGCTCTTCTCCTCGGGATCGCGCTCGATGACGCCGGCCTTGAGGCGGCACGAGCCGCCGATGATCCGGTCGAGGACATCGAGCTCGCGGGCCAGCAGTCGCGGGGCGTCGCGCTCGACCTCCTCGAAGTAGGGGCGGTCGAGGACGGCGCCGTGCTTGACGATCTCGGCCAGCCCCGAGCGGAACTCGCGCTCCGGCAGCGTGCGCAGGATCTCCGGATCGATGATCACGGCGAGCGGCTGGTGAAAGGTGCCCATCAGATTCTTTCCCGCCTTGAGATTGACGCCTGTCTTGCCGCCGACTGAGGCGTCAACCTGGGCCAGCAGCGTAGTAGGAATCTGTACAACGGCGATTCCGCGCATGTAGACCGAAGCCAGCATTCCTGCTACGTCTCCGATGACGCCGCCGCCAAAAGCGAGAATCACGGAGTTGCGATCGGCATGTAGTTCTGATAACTGCTCGGCCAGCCGCTCCAGACTGGAGAGAGTTTTGTAGCGTTCTCCATCCGGAATCTCGATCTTCGCATGCGCAATCTTTGCTTTGTCGAGTGACTCGCTGAGCTGCTGCCCCCAGT
>VBPC01000351.1 GCA_005887895.1 Candidatus Rokuibacteriota bacterium | reverse complement strand
ACGGTCGCGCTGATGCTGGACGCTCCCGGCATTCCCGTCGACGGCGAGGTCCAGGACCGCCTGGGGGCGCTGGCCGATTTCCTGCGCCGACAGAAGGTGAAGCTCGACGAGCGCGCGCGCCCGGCCATCGACCCGGCGGAGGCGTTCGGCGTCTACGTCCGGCTCCTGCGGGCGGCGACGTCCGATCGTCAGAGCGACGCAGACTTCGAGAAGAATCTCGCGATCGCCCGCGGGCTGACGCCGGACGACGAGAGCTACTACGCGCGGGCCACGCGCGCGGCCGTGCTGTCGCATCGGGACTGGCTGGCCGCCAACGAGGCGCGCCATCGCATGCGGCGGGCCTGGGCGGAGTTCTTCACGGAGTACGACCTGCTGCTCTGCCCCGTCGCCGGCACCGCCGCCTGTCTGCACGATCAGCGCGGCGAGCGCCACGAGCGCACGGTGGTGATCAACGGCGCGCGGGTGCCGGTGACCGATCATCTGTTCTGGGCCGGCTACTCGGGCGTGGCCTATCTGCCATCGACCGCCGCCCCGTGCGGCTTCACGCCGGCCGGCCTGCCCGTCGGCGTCCAGATCGTCGGGCCGCAGTTTGGCGACCTGACGTGCCTGGCCTTCGCGCAGCTCCTCGAGCGCGAATTCCAGGGCTTCGTGCCACCGCCCGCCTACGCGTCCTGACGCCTTCGCGCTGTTCTGGTGCGCGCGGGTCGTGGCGACGCTGTGATCACCTGCGAGGTCGCCCAGGCCGCCGCCGTCGCGCTGGCGCTCGGCAGCCTCGGCGGCTGGCTCGGTCGCGACGGCATCCTCGCCCTGGTCGCGATCCTGGGCGCCATCGCGCTCGTGCGGGACGTGCAGCCCGGCCGCGTCCCCGAGGAGCTCACGCCGGCCTCGCTCTTCTCCGGGATCGCGTTCATCCTGCGACACCGCCTGCTGCTGGGCCTGATGTCGCTCGACCTCTTCGCCGTGCTGCTGGGCGGCGCATGGCCGCGCTGTTCGGTCCGGTGCCCGCCGTGCTCATCGGCGGCGTGGGAACGCTCGCGGTCCTCGCCGTGTGGACGTACCGCTTCCCCGAGTTGCGCCGTTTCAGTCTGGCGTAGAATCCGGGCTACGGCCTGAGTGAAGTTGCCTCGCGCCCCGGGAGGAGACGGATGGCCCGATCAGTCGCGTATCCCGAGTTCATCGAGCCCCTGGTTCACTTCGTCGAGGACACCGCCCCCGAGCACATCGTCGCCCGCACCCACGACAAGCTGGCCGCCGGCACGCCCGTGAAGGAGATGCTCCTGGCATCCGCGCTGGCGGTGGTTCGGTCCTCGGACCTGCCTCCCGGCCATCACGGCGGCCCCCTGCACCCGCTGGCCGGGCTGCACGCCGTCCGCCACATCGCCGCGCGCCTGCCCGGCGAGTACGCGCGGCTGCCGGTGATCCAGAACGTGGCCGTGGCCAACAAGCACATCCACTCCCCGGCCATGGGGCCCTACATCCTGGCCGACGCCGGCCCGGTGTCGGAGCGGGACAGCGTGGAGGCCACCCTGGAGGCGTTCCGCGCCGCGGCTGGCCGCGGCGTCTACAACGCCTGCGATCACTATTACCTCTACCTCCTCGAGCGGCTGACGCCGTTCCAGGTCCTGGAGCACCTGCTCCACGTCGCCATCCCGAAGAACCAGATCGACGACCACTACTTCCTGTTCCCGGTCTTCACGTGGCGGGCGCTGGAGTACCTGGGCTGGGAGTACGCGAAGTACATCGGCCGGGCGCCCGTGCGCTACGTCACGCGCCCCACCATGCCGGCCTCGCTGGACGACGTCGACGGGCTGATCGCCAAGTTCGGGCTGCTCGAGCGCGACCTGCGCTTCGCCAGCGGCGACGACGAGACGGCCGTCGTCACCGCGCTCGCCGACGAGATCGGCCGCCGCAGCCGCTTCAGCGAGATTCCCGAGATGCTGGCGCGCGCCCTCGCGGATGGCCTGTCCCTTGAGGGCGTCGGCGAGGCGCTCTCGGTCGGCGGCTCGACGCTCTTCCTGCGCTCGCAGACCGGCAACCCGATGGACGTGCACATCAACACCGGCGTCAACACCCGGCGCTACCTGCTGCGGCAGCCGGAGCTGTCGCTCCGCACCAAGCTGCAGGCGCTGCTGATGTGGCACACCGGGCCGGAGGTGCTGATGGCCCAGCGCATGCTGGCGCCGGACCTGCAGCCCGAGCCGGAGCGGGTGGCGGCGCTGCCGCCCCGCGCGCAGGACGCCCTGCTGGCCGACATCGAGGAGCTCATCGCGCGCCTGCCCGTCGGCGAGCGGCTGCCGAAGGCCAACCTCGCCACCTGGCGCTCGACCGACGAGGTCAAGCAGGCGGCGGCGCTCGCCCAGCAGTACGCCGACGCCGGCTATGCGCCGGAGGCCCTGATCACGCTGCTCGGCAAGATCGCCTGCCGCGACAACTTCACCGAGATGCACGCGCTGAAGCACCACCAGGCGACCTACGAGGAGTTCCACGCCACCCGACCGTCGCTGCGCTGGCGCCACCTGGTCGCGGCCGTGCAGGCGGCGGCCATCTCGCACGGGCGCATCCAGGATGTCTGGGAGCACGCCGCCGAGGTCATGAACGTTCGATAGGAGGAAGCGATGAGCGCACAGCGCCCTGCGAAGAAGCCCCCAGCGAAGAGCGGCAGCCCCTACGGCTATCCGTGGGCAGACTGGCTGGCGCGCGAAGACCCGCAGTACACCGCCGCAGGCCCGGATCGGCGAGGCCGAGGCGCTGCTGCGCGCCGGCCGCGCCTTCCTGTTCGAGACCGTGGAGGCGATGTGGCGGACGGTGGTGGCGGGCGAATACGTCACCGAGCGCCAGCGCTCCGACCTTCGCATGGCCATGACGCACGCCGCCCAGAGCGCGGCCGCCGCCACCCACCTCGTCTGCGCCACCGCCGGCACGCCGCTCGACGTCGCCCGCGCGCTCGCGCCGCGCATCCGCGAGCGGGCCGCCGAGATCGAGGGGGCCCGGCAGATCCCGCGCGACCTCGTCCTCGACATCGCCAGTGCCGGCCTGTTCAAGGTCGCCCTGTCGGAGGCCGAGGGCGGCTTCGGCGCCGACGTCCTCACGACCCTCCGGGTGATCGAGGAAGTGGCGCGGGCCGACGGCTCGACGGGCTGGTGCCTGGCGATGGGCATCAACAGCTTCCGCCAGAGCGCGCAGTTCGCGCCCGAGGTTCGCCGCACGCTCTTCCACAGCGATCCGATCGGCGTCTCGGCGGGCTCGGCGAACCCGCGCGGCCGCGCCGTCGCCGGGCCGGGCGGCTACCGCGTCACCGGGCACTGGTTCTTCGCCAGCGGCTGCATGCACTCCTACCTGCTCCACGGCGCCTGCAAGGTCTTCGACGGCGACACGCCACGGCGGCGGCCCAACGGCGACCAGGACGTGCGGATCGCCTACTTCCATCCGAAATCGCAGGCGCGCATCATCGACACCTGGCACGTGAGCGGCATGCGGGGCACCGGCAGCCACGACATCGAGGTCGAGGACCTCTTCGTGCCCGAGGAGCATACGTTCTCGGCGCTCGATCGCCGGGCGCGCGTCACCGGCCCGATGAACCGCATGCACGGCTTCGACCTGGCCGGGTGCGGCTTCTGCTGCGTCGGGCTCGGCGTCGCCCGCGCCGCCATCGACGAGTTCGCCGAGCTGGCCCAGGTGAAGGTGCCGCGCTCGTCGTCGGAGCTGCTGCGCGACCGGCCGCTCGTGCAGGCCCGGATCGGCGAGGCCGAGGCGCTGCTGCGCGCCGGCCGCGCCTTCCTGTTCGAGACCGTGGAGGCGATGTGGCGGACGGTGGTGGCGGGCGAATACGTCACCGAGCGCCAGCGCTCCGACCTTCGCATGGCCATGACGCAC
>VBPC01000086.1 GCA_005887895.1 Candidatus Rokuibacteriota bacterium | reverse complement strand
CACCTCGTCGGCGAAGTACATCGTGTGCAGCATCAGCCCGCCCTGGGCGGCGCGAATGAGGACCAGGCTCTCCTTGCCGCGCATGACGTACCTGGCGAGGGCGACCTGCCCGGCCTTCTCCATCGCGTCGGACAGCAGGCGATAGGGCTTCTCGCCGCCCTTGTCCGGCCCGAGATAGTACGTCTTCTCGAAGTAGATCGGATCGACGTCGGCCAGCGGGACGAACTCGGCGATGTCGATGATCTTGGAGGCCTCGCCCTCGAGCGCCTTGAGCTCGTCGTCGGCGACGCGCACGTACTGGTCCTTGGCGAACTCGTAGCCGCGCACCAGCTCGGCGCGCTCCACCGTCTTGTTGCACGTGGGGCAGAACGTCTGCTGGCGGATGGACCCCTCCTCGACGAAAGTCCTTGAACGATAGCACGCGGGCGCCTCACGCGCGCCAAACCCGGACTATCCTAGGGATTGTGCCCGTCCCCCTCGACGACTACCGAAAGAAGCGCGATCCCCGGCGCACGCCCGAGCCGTTCGGCGGCCGGCCGGCGGCGGCCGACCCGGCCGGCGCCGAGGACGGGCGCCTCTTCGTCATCCAGAAGCACGCCGCCCGCCGGCTGCACTACGACCTGCGCCTCGAGATGGACGGCGTGCTGAAGAGCTGGGCGGTGCCCAAGGGGCCGTCGCTGCGCGCGGAGGAAAAGCGCCTGGCCGTGCACGTCGAGGACCACCCGATCGAGTACGCCGACTTCGAGGGCATCATCCCCGACGGCAACTACGGCGCCGGCGCCGTCATCGTGTGGGATCGCGGCTGGTACCGCCTGCTCAAGGACAGCACGCCGGCCGCGCAGCTGAGCGCCGGCCGGCTCGACGTCGAGCTCTTCGGGGTCAAGCTGCGCGGGCGCTGGACGCTGGCGCGCATGGGCGGCACGTCGAAGGACTGGCTGCTGCTCAAGAAGGCCGACGGATTCGCCGGCGCCGACGAGGCGACCGAGCGCTTTCCGGAGTCGGTGCTGTCCGGCCTGACCATCGAGGAGGTGCGCGCCGGCTCGACGCGCCTGTCCACGCTGCGCGCGCGCCTCGCGCGCGCCGGGGCGCCGGCGCGCGCGGTGGACGCCGCTCGCCAGCCCGTCATGCTGGCCTCGCTGGCCGAGCGGCCGTTCTCGAGGCCGGACTGGCTCTTCGAGATCAAGTACGACGGCGTGCGCGTGCTGGTCGCCCGCGACGGCGAGCGCGTCGAGCTCTACGGCCGTAACGGGCAGGTGTTCACGGGGCGCTATCCGGAGGTCGTCACCGCGCTACGCGCGCTGCCGCTCGCGGGCTTCGTCCTCGACGGCGAGGTCGTCGCGCTCGACGAGCGGGGGCGGCCGTCGTTCCAGCGCCTGCAGAACCGCATGCACCTCACCCGGCCGGCCGACGTCGAGCGCGCCCGCTCGACGGTGCCGGTGAGCGCGGTCTTCTTCGACGCCCTCGCGCTCGACGGGCACGACCTGCGCGACGTCGCCCTGGCGGAGCGCAAGGCCTGCCTCGCGCTGCTGCTGCCGGCGCGCGGCGTGATCCGCGCCGGCGAGCACGTGGAAGGTCGCGGCGAGGCGTTCTACGAGGCGGCCGCCGAGCAGCGGCTGGAGGGCATCATCGCCAAGCGCGGCGACAGCCGCTACGTCGGCGGACGCACGCGCGAGTGGCTGAAGATCAAGTGCCACCTCCGCCAGGAGTTCGTCATCGGCGGCTGGACGGAGCCGCAGGGCACGCGCGGCTGGTTCGGCGCGCTGCACGTGGGCGTCTACGACGGTGACCGCCTCGTCTACGCCGGCAAGGTCGGCACCGGCTTCGACGCGGCCACCCTGCGCCGGATGTGGGACCGGCTGCAGCCGCTCGCGCGCGCCCGGTCGCCGTTCGATGCCGGCACGCCCGGCGGTCGCGGCCACCACTGGGTCGAGCCCCGGCTGGTCGCCGAGGTGCGCTTCACCGAGTGGACCGAGGAGGGCGGGATCCGCCATCCGGCATTTCTCGGCCTCCGCGACGACAAGGAGCCGCGCGAGTGCCGCCGCGAGGCCGAGCCGGCCGCCCCCGCGCGCGCGCCGGCGGAGCCGGCGGCAGCGCCGCCCGAGTCCGGCGAGCGCCGGGTGACGCTCACGAATCCGAAGAAGGTGTTCTGGCCGGATGACGGCTACACGAAGGCGGATCTCGTCGCCTACTACGAGCGGGTGGCGCCGTGGCTGCTGCCGTATCTGGCCGACCGGCCGGTCGTCCTCACGCGCTATCCCGACGGCATTGGCGGCAAGTCGTTCTTCCAGAAGGACGCACCGTCGTGGGCGCCGCCGTGGGTGCGCACCGAGCGCATCCGGGCCAGGGGTGTCGAGCGCGAGATCGATTACTTCATCGTCAGCGACGTGGAGACGCTGCGCTACGTTGCCAATACCGGCACGATCCCGCTGCACCTCTGGGCCTCGCGCGTCGGCTCCCTCGAGCGGCCGGACTGGCTCGTGCTCGACCTCGACCCGAAGGGGGCGCCGTTCACCGACGTGGTCGCGATCGCGCTGGCGCTGCGGGCGATCCTCGAGCGGCTCGAGCTGCCCAGCTTTCCCAAGACCTCCGGCGCGACCGGCCTGCACATCCTGCTGCCGCTGGCCGCGCGCTACTCCTACGAGGAGACGCGGACGTTCGCGAACCTGCTGGCCACGCTGGCGGTGGAGGCGCAGCCGGCGATCGCCACGATCGCGCGGATGCTCCGCACCCGCGAGGGCAAGGTGTACGTCGACTACGGCCAGAACGGCCACGGCCAGACGCTCGTGGCGCCTTTCTCGGTGCGGCCGTTACCGGGCGCGCCGGTGTCGTGTCCGCTGCGATGGTCGGAGGTGACCGCCAAGCTCGATCCGCGCCGGTTCACGATCGCGACCATGCCGGCCCGTCTCGACCAGCTCGGCGACCCGCTGGCGCCGGTCCTCGGCGCCGGTGTCGACATCGCGGCCGCGCTGGCCCGGCTCGACACGCCGCCGCCCGCGCCATGATCCGCCGCGCGGGGCTGCTGCTCGCGCTCGCCGCCCTCCTCGGCGGCTGCGCGGAGCCTCCGGCCGGCTCGGGGCCGATCACCATCGTGTTCAAGCACGCCAAGATCCTCGGCTCGCTCGACCCGATCCCCGGGCTGCTGCGCGAGTTCGAGCGGCGCCATCCCGGCGTCACCGTGCGGAGCGAGCCGCTCAGCTGGACCAGCGACGAGCAGCACCAGTTCTACGTGATCAACCTCGACGGCCGCACGCCGAGCTTCGACGTGCTGCTGCTCGACGTCATCTGGGTGCCGGAGTTCGCCCAGGCCGGCTGGCTGCTCGATCTCTCACCGTGGGTGATGCCGGAGGAGCTGGCGCCGCACTTTCCCGCTGCCGTCGCCGCCGCCACCTGGGGTCACGGCGTGTGGGGGATGCCGTGGAACATGAACGTCGGTGTCCTCTACTACCGGAGCGATCTGCTGGCCAAGTACGGGATGACCGCGCCGCGGACGTGGGAGGCGCTCGTCGAGCAGGCCGCGCGGGTCCGGGCCGGCGAGCGCGACCCGCGCCTCGACGGCGTGCTGTGGCAGGGCAAGCAGTACGAGGGGCTCGTCGTCAACACCCTCGAGCACTTCTGGGCGAGCGGAACCTCGCTGCTCGGCGACGACGGCCGCGTGTTGCCCGATCCCGAGCGCGCGGCGGCGGCGCTCGGGTTCATGCGCGGGCTCGTCGAGCGCGGCGTGAGCCCGGGCTGGGTGACCGCCGGCGACGAGGAGCTGACGCGCCGGCCGTTCGGCGACGGACGGGCCGTGTTCGTGCGCTCATGGCCCTACGCGCTCGATCTCTTCGAGACGCCTGACTCGCCCGTGCGGGGTCGCGTCGGCATCGCGGCGCTGCCGGGGCACGCGGGCGGCGCGGCGGGCGCCGGGGCCACCGGCGGCTTCCACCTCGCCGTCAACCGGCGCACGCGGCACCCGGACGCCGCCATCGCGCTCGTGCGGTTCCTGGCCAGCGACTATGGCCAGCGCGCGATCGCCGCCCCCGGCGTCGCGCTCTATCCCACCCGCGCCGCCCTCTACCACGACGCCGCCGCGGTGCGCGCGCACCCCGGCATGCCGCGCTTCCACGATCTCGCGCTGGCCGCGCGGCCGCGGCCGGTGACGCCCTATTACCTGATGATGTCCACCACGCTGCAGCCCGAGTTCTCGGCCGCGGTGGTCGGCGTCAAGCGGCCGGAGCAGGCGCTGGCCTACGCGCGGCGCCGGCTCGAATACATGCTGAGCGGCCTGCGATGACCGCGCGGCAGCGCGCCGACCGGCGCGCCGGCCTGGCCTTCGCCGCGCCGGCGATGCTCGCGCTGAGCGCGCTCGCCGCGTATCCGGCGCTGTGGGTGCTGTGGCTCTCGCTGCAGCAGCGCGTGCCGATCTTCGGCATCGCCCGCTTCGTCGGCCTCGATCATTTCGTGTTCCTGGCCGGCGACGCGCGCTTCTGGAACGCCGTCCGCGTCACGCTCGTGTTCACGCTGGCGTCGGTCGCGCTCGAGCTGACGCTCGGCGTGGCGGTGGCGCTCGCGCTGCAGCGCCAGCGCAGCGGGCGCCGGCTGGCGCTGTCGCTGCTGCTGCTCGGCTGGGCGCTGCCGTCGGTGGTGACCGCGAAGCTCTTCGAGTGGCTGTATCACCCCTCGGCCGGGCTGGTGAACGTCGTCCTCGGCGGCCACGCGATCAACTGGCTCGGCGATCCACGCCTGGCGCTGCCCGGCCTCGTCGCCGCCGACGTCTGGCGCACGATGCCGTTCGTCGCGCTGCTCTGCTACGCGCGGCTGCTGACGATTCCCGTCGAGGTCTACGAGGCCGCGCGCGTCGATGGCGCCAGCCGGGGGGCGACGCTCCGATCGATCACACTGCCGCTGCTGCGGCCAATTCTGTTGATCGCGCTGCTGTTCCGCACGCTCGACGCGCTGCGCGCGTTCGACCTGATGTTCGTGCTGACCGGCGGCGGCCCCGCCAACACCACCGAGACGCTGACGGTCTACGCCTATCGCAGCCTGTTCCAGACACTCCAGCTCGGTTTCGGCGCCGCGATCGGCGTCGTCGTCTTTGCGCTTGTCATGGCCGTCGCGTGGGCCTACCTGCGCGCGCTACGCGGCGCCGGCGTCGCCGCGTGAGGCGCCGGCTGCGCGCGTGGGACGCGGCGGTGCTGCTGCTGCTGGCAGCGTGGGCCACCCCGTTCTTCTGGCAGCTGCGCACCTCGTTCACGCCGGACGTCGAGCTGCTGACGACCGACCGCGCGGTGCCCGCCCATCCCACGCTGATCCACTACCGCGCCGTCGTGGACCGCAGCGTGATGCCGCGCGCGCTGCTGAACAGCCTCGGCGTGGCGTCGATCACGACGCTGCTGGCGATCGCGCTCGGCCTGCCGGCCGCCTACGCGCTGGCCCGGCTGCCGGTCCCCGGCAAGGGGCTGCTGCTCCTGGCCGTCGTGGCCAGCACCGCGTTTCCGCAGATCACGACCGTGAGCCCGCTCTACCTCCTGCTGCGCGCCCTCGGCCTGCGCGACACCTGGACGGCGCTGGTGCTGGCCGACACGTCGTTCGCGCTGCCGCTGCTGATGTGGCTGCTGGCCGGGTTCATCCGCGACATCCCACTCGAGCTGGAGGAGGCGGCGTTCCTCGACGGCGCCGGCCGCGTCGCCGTCGTGCGCCGCGTGATCCTGCCGCTGGTGGCGCCCGGCGTCGCCTCGGCCGCACTGCTGACGTTCCTGGCGGCCTGGAACGAGTTCCTGTTCGCGTTCACCTTCACGGCCACCGAGGCCAGTCGCACGGTGCCGGTGGCCCTGGCGCTCTTCCCCGGGGTGTTCGAGGTTCCGTGGGGCGACATCGCGGCGGCGTCGATGCTGGCCTCGCTGCCGCCGATCGTCATCGTGGTGGCGCTGCAGCGCTGGCTCGTGCGCGGCCTGGTGGCCGGCGCGCTGAAGGAGTGAGTCAGCCGCGCAGGGCCGCCCACGCCAGCGCCGCCCAGCCGGCGAGGAACGCCAGCCCGCCGAGCGGGGTGATGGCGCCGAGCCAGCGGTGGCCGGTGAGCGCCAGGAGATAGAGGCTGCCGCAGAAGACGACGGTGCCGGCGACGAAGAGCCAGCCGGCGGCCAGCGTGGCGCCGCCGGGCCAGCGGCCGACCGCCCACGCCGCCGCCAGCAGGGCGAGCGCGTGATACATCTGATAGCGTGCGCCGGTCTCGAAGACGGCCAGCATGTCGGGCGAGAGGCGCTCGCGCAGCGCGTGGGCGCCGAAGGCGCCGGCGCCGACCGCGAGCAATCCCGACAGCGCGCCCAGCGCGAAGAACGCGCGGTCCATGGTCAGAGGCCCTGGCCCTCGCCCCACTGCGCGTAGAACTCCAGCGGGCGGCCGATCAGGTAGCGCTCGAAGTCGCCGTGAAAGCGCTCGGCGGCGACGTTCTCGAGGAAGCCGGAGGCCGCCGCATCGTCGAGGTCGGAGTCCGGATCGGCCATGCACTCCGAGAGCAGCCAGGCCAGCGCCTGGACGCGCTCGGCCGGCAGCTCCTCGTAGCGCTCGCAGAAGTACGCGCTGAACTCGCCGAAGGCGCCATGCAGCGTGAACGAGCCGTCGGAGTCGCGCTCGTCGTTGTCGGGGCCGTTCCAGTACTCGGCGAAGTCGGGAAACAGCCTGACCAGGCGGCCGAGCAGCTCTTCCGGCGTCATGGCGTCGTCGTCGGCCATCAGCAGCCCGGCCGCGTGGCGATGCGCCCGTTTCGGCTCAGCAGGTCCAGCATGACGGTCCTCCTCCCGTCCTCAGGGGCCCAGCTGCGCCAGCAAGCGGTCGGCCAGCGCGGGACCGGTGCCCTTCTCCTCGTGCTTGAAGAAGACGAACGCGTCGCGCCACCGCTCGCCGATCCGACGCATGGTGGCCAGCCAGCCGGCGAGGTCCTCGTCGGAGTAGCCGGTGGCGCGCAGGCGCAGGTAGCCCCAGTCGGCCGTGGCGACCGCCGGCGTGGCGTCCTCGTCGGTGTCGGCCACGCAGAGGGCGGCGTTCCGCGCGCGCAGCAGCGTGTAGACCTCGTCGGTGAACCACGAGGCGTTCCGGAACTCGAAGGCGGCGCGGACGTCGGGCGGCAGCAAGACCAGCACGTCGGCGAGCCGGCCGGCGTCCACCTTGAAGTTCGGCGGCAGCTGGAAGAGCAGCGGGCCCAGCCGCGCGCCGAGCGTGCGCGCGACGTCGCAGAAGGCGCGCACCGGGTCGTCGACGTTCTTCAGGCGCGCAAAGTGCGTGATCCGCTGTGGCGCCTTGAGGACGAACGTGAAGCCGGCCGGCACCGCGCCGGCCCACCCGTCCACCACCTTCGGGGTCGGCATCCGGTAGAACGTGTTGTTCACCTCGACGGTCGAGAAGCGCCCGGCGTAGTACGGCAGCATCGCCGCCGGCTTCAGGTCGGACGGGTAGAACGAGCCCTTCCACTCGGAATAGTTCCAGCCCGACGTGCCGACGCGGACGTCCATCACGTGGCCTCGGCCGGGGCGCAACCGCGCGAATGGGGGGTCGAGGAGCGCCACGGCTGTGCCGGGGTGCTGCCGCGCGAGCGGGGGGTCGAGGAGCGCCACGGCTGTGCCGGGGTGCTGCCGCGCGAGCGGGGGGTCGAGGAGCGCCACGGCTGTGCGAGCGCCACGGCTGTGCCGAGGCGCTGCCGAGCGCATGGGGGGACGAGGAGCGCCCCGGCTGCGCCGGGGCGCTGCCGAGCGCATGGGGGGACGAGGAGCGCCCCGGCTGCGCCGGGGCGCTGCCGAGCGAATGGGGGGTATGGGGGGCCATGTCGGGGCCCCCCATCAGATTGTCAGGAGGCCGCCGTTGGGCGACAGCCACTGCCCGGTGACGAAGCTCGCCTCGTCGGAGGCCAGGAACAGCGCCGCGTTGGCGATCTCGCGCGGGTCGCCGAGCCGGCCGAGCGGCGTCTGGCGCTCGGCCAGCATGCGGACCATCGGCGGCAGCGGATCGAGGATCGGCGTGTCGATCCAGCCGGGGCAGATGGCGTTGACGCGGATCCCGCGGGTGGCGACCTCGCGGGCGACCGAGCGCGTGAAGCCGAGGATGCCCGCCTTGGCGGCACCGTAGTGCGGCGCCACCTCGATGCCCATGAGGCCGGCGACGCTCGAGATGTTGACGATGGCCCCCCGGTTGACGCGGCTCATGAGCTTCAGCGCCTCCCGCGTGCAGTAGAACGTCCCGTTGAGGTGCACGGCCAGCATGCGCGCCCACGTCGCATCCGTCATCGCCTGCGTCACGTCCCAGTGGGTCTGGATCGTGCCGGCCATCATCTCGCCGATGCGGGCCTGGGCCTTGGCGTGGAACGCCTCCCGGCCGCGCGGGTCTACCTCGCCGATGCCGGCGTTGTTGACGAGCACGTCGAGACCGCCGAGCGCGCGTTCGATCTCCTCGAACATCGCGCGCACCTGGGCACTGTCGGCGACGTCGGCGGCGATCGCGCGCGCCTGGCCGCCGATCTCCTTCACGGTCGCCTCGGCCGTCTCCCTGCGGATGTCGTTGACGACCACCCGTGCGCCCTCCTCGGCGAAACGGAGGGCGATGGCGCGGCCGATGCCGGAGCCGCCGCCGGTGACCAGCGTCACGCGCGCGTCGAGTCGCATCGTCGTCATCTCCCGACGCCCACCGTCTCGTCGACGGCGGCGTCCTCGCGGAAGTGCGGCATGACCTCTTCGCTGAACATCCGCATCATGTCCAGCGTCGCCTCGTGGCTGCCACCGTTCATGCCGGAACAGACGATGCCGGCCTTCAGCTCGTCGGAGAAGACGCGCAGCTTGTCGCGCACGGTGGCCGGGCTGCCGGAGATGATGTACCCACCCTCCTCGAGGTCTTCGTAGGTCAGTTCCGTCGGCATCTTGCCGCGGGTGGCCAGTAGCCGTTTGAGCGAGGCCTCGGTGGTGTAGCCCGGCGGCTGCCAGTACCCCGGCAGCATCCGCAGGCCGACGTGATAGACCCAGAGCGCGTGCTGCCGGGCGATCGCCTCCGCCTTGCGGTCGTTCTCGGCCACGCAGATCGGCAGGTTCACGGTCAGCTGATACGGGCTGGCCGTGTAGCCGTTGCGCTCGCACGCCTCGCGATACTCGCCGTAGATCTGCGCGATGCGCGTGATCGGCGTGAACACCATCAGGTAGGGGAAGCGTCGCCGGGCCGCCCACTCGACCGTCTCGCTCGAGCCCTGCGACGGGCACCACACCGGCGGGTGCGGCTGCTGGAGCGGCCGCGGCCACGGGTTCACGAACGGGTAGCGGTAGAAGCGGCCGTCGAACGGAAACGGCCCCGGCTCGGTCCAGGCGCGCAGGATCAGCTCGGCTGCCTCGTAGAACCGCTCGCGCGAATGGGTGGGGTTGACCGCGGTCGAGTAGTACTCGGGGCCGATGCCGCGCACGAAGCCGGAGACGATGCGGCCGCCGGAGACCACGTCGAGCATCGCGATCTCCTCGGCGATGCGCAGCGGGTTCTCGCGCAGCGGCAGCCCGTTGCCGAGGATGGCGATCCTGGCCCGCGACGTCCGCCGCACCAGCATGGCGGCCATCACGTTGGGGCTCGGCATCGTCCCGTAGCAGTTCTGGTGGTGCTCGTTGACGCAGATGCCGTCCCAGCCGAGCCGCTCGGCCGTCTCCAGCTGGTCGAGATACTCGTGATAGAGCCGCTGCCCGACGACCGGGTCGTAGTGGCGATTGGACAGCGTGACCCACGACGACGGCTCGTCGTGCTCCATCGGGTACGGCATCAGATGGAAGTAGTAGAACTTCACCGGGGCCTCCCTCGGGGCGCGCAGAACTCGATCACCGCCGCCGCCAGCGCCTCCGGCTCCTCGAGGTGTGGAACGTGCCCGGATTCCTCGAAGACCCGCAGCGCCGCGCCCGGGATCTCCTTTCGCCACGCCTCGGCGCAGGCCAGCGGGGCCAGCCGGTCGTGGGCTCCCCAGCAGAGCAGCGTCGGTGTCGTGATGCGGGCCAGGCGGCGCCGCAGCAGCGGGTTGTAGAGGTACGGATTCCACTCGACCCGAGCCAGCGCAGTGCTCTGACGGTAGAGCATGGCCAGCGTGTCGATGCTCGTGTCGGGCGGCGCCAGCGCGAGGGCCGCCATCGGATTGTGGAAGATGGTGGCGACGAGCTGCAGCGGGTCCACGCCGAAGAGGAACGGATAGATCCAGCCCTCGACCTTGATGCCGACCGGATCGATCAGCACCAGCGAGTCGAGCCGGTGCGACGCCATCGTGGCCAGCTCGGCGGCGATCCAGCCGCCAAACGACGCGCCGAGCAGGTGTACGCGGTCGAGACCCAGCGTGTCGAGCAGGTCGAGGTAGTGGAACGCGAGGTCGGAGATGTGCTCGATCCACTCGGCCGCGGGCGAGCCGCCGTGGCCCGGATGGCTCGGCGCCAGCACGTCGAAGCGCTCGGCCAGCCGCGCCTGGAACGTCAGCCAGCGCCCGCCGGCGCCGGCGCCGTGCAGATAGAGCAGGGGCGCGCCGCGGCCGTCGCGGAGCAGATCGATGGGCGTGTCGCGGACGACGAGGCGGGTCACGTCGGCCATGCGGGTGAAGTCTACTCCTGCCGCGCGCGGCGGCGCAGGCGCCACCAGACCGCCAGCACCAGGATGGAGAGGAACCCGCCGGCGCCCATGACGAGGAAGCCGGCACGCACCCCCAGCGCCTGGGTGACGGCGCCCACGAGGAACGCGCCGAACGGGGTCATCCCGGCGAACATCAGGGTGTGCAGGCTCATCACGCGGCCGCGCAGCTCGTCGGGGACCGTGAGCTGCACCGTGGTGTTGGCGCCGGTCATGAAGAGCATGCCGCAGAAGCCCATGACGACGAGCAGCACCATCGCCACCGCGAAGCGGCTGACGCCGGCCACCAGCATCGTCGCCGCGCCGAGCGTGAGCGCGGAGCCGATCAGCACGCTCACCGGCGGACGATCGGTGCCGAGCGAGGCCAGCACGACGGCGCCGGCCACCGCGCCGCAGCCGACGGCGGTCATGAGCAGGCCGAAGCCGTGAGCGTCCTGGTGCAGGACGTCGCGGGCCAGCAGCGGCACCAGCGTGTTGTAGTTGAAGAAGAACATGCTGACGCACAGCACGAGGCTCAGCACCAGCGCGATGCGCGGCGTGCGCAGCGCATAGGCGATCCCCTCGGCGATCTCGGCGCGCATCGAACGCTCGCTGCGGGGCCGCGGCCGTCCGGCCGTGTGCAGTGCCGTCAGCGCGGCGATCACCGCCAGGAAGGACAGCCCGTTGAAGAAGAACGCCAGCGCGGTGCCCCAGCGCGCGATGACGAGACCGGCCAGCGCGGGACCGACGACCCGGGCGCCGTTGAACATCGCCGAGTTCAGCGCGATCGCGCTGCGCAGCCCCTGGCGCCCGACCATGTCGGCGATGAACGCCTGGCGCGTCGGCATGTCCACCGTGTTGGCCACGCCGTAGACCGTCGCCATCGCTGCGACGTGCCAGTACTGGACATGGCCGCGGTAGACGAGGGCGGCCAGCAGCAGCGCCTGTGCGCACATCACGGACTGCGTCGTGATCAGCACGCGCCGCTTGGGGAGCCGGTCGGCGAGGGCGCCGGCGAAGAACGACAGCACCAGCACCGGCGCGAACTGCAGCGTGCCCACCAGGCCGAGCAGGAGGGGCGAGTTCGTCAGCTCGAGGACGAGCCACGACTGGGCGACCGACTGCATCCAGTTGCCGACGACGGTCAGCGTCTGCGCGGCGAAGAAGACGCGGAACTCGCCGTGATCGAGGGCTCGGAGCGCGCGCCGACGATGCTCGGTCAGCACGAAGACGCCCAGGCCCAGCGCGGCGGCCAGCGCCGAGGCGAGGAAGCCGATCGGAAAGCCGCGCGACTCGACGAGGAAGGCGACGACCGGCGAGCCGATGGCGACGCCGACGTCCCAGGCGCCGGAGACGGTGCCGATGGCGCGGCCGCGCTGCGGCTCCGGGGTGCGATCGACGACCAGCGCGACCAGCGTCGGATAGAGCATCGAGTTGCCGCAGCCGAGCAGGGCCGCGCTGACGACGAGCGTCGCGACACTCGGCGGCGCCGCCAGCAGCGCGTTGCCCAGCGCCACCGCCACGATCGCCGGCATCAGCACGGGCGCGCGGCCGAAGCGGTCCGACGCCCGGCGCAGCAGGACGCGGCAGAGGATCGTGCAGCCCGACATCAGCGGAAAGAACCAGGCGATCCGGCCCAGGCCGTGCGCGGCGGAGTAGAGGGGCAGGAAGGCGTAGACCGTCGCGTGTCCGGTGGTGATGACGATCAGCGCCAGCGAGGCGGGGACGGCGTGCGGGCTCCACAGGCGCCCGAAGCGTCCCGGCGCCGCCGCGACGCCGGCCACCGGCCGCAGCGCCTCCGCGAGCCCGACGACGACCAGCGCGAGCGCGATCACCACCGCGAAGTTCATCGGCATGCCGCCGACGTCGGCCAGCGTGAAGCCCACGACGGGGCCGAGCGCCACGCCCACCGAGGACGCCACGTAGTAGAGGCTGAGGGCTTCGCCGCGCCGGGTCGCCGGACTGTCGGCGGCCACCACGATGCTGCCGGTGGTCGAGATCAGCGCGTTGGCGATGCCGAGCCCGGCCATGAGGGCGATGAGGCCGCCCGGCGTGCGCACCAGCGTGAGCGCGAGCATCGTGAGCAGCAGGATGGCGGCGCCCGGCAGCATCACCGCCCGCGCCCCGTGACGATCGGTCCAGCCGCCGACCTGCGGGCGCAGCACCATCGCGACGCCGGTGGTGACGGCGAAGAGCCAGCCGATCTGACCGTGGCGGCCGCCGAGCGCCACGATCTGGAGCGGGAGCTGGGTGTTGAGCAGGTACGTCACGACGTGGACCAGACCGGTGATGCCGACGCAGATCAGGACCGTGCGGCTGAGCACGGCACCTCCTCGAAGGCGCGGGATGACCTCAGTCGATGAGTACCCGCTGGAGGGTCACCACGTCCAGCCACATTCCGTGCTTGCGGGCGACCTGCCGCTCGTGGCCGACGCGCACGAAGCCGTGGCGCTCGTGCAGCGCCAGCGACGGCTCGTTGACGGCGGTGATGCGCGCGATGACCGAGCGATGGCCGCGCTCGCGCGCGAGCACGAGCAGATGGTCGAGCACGAGCCCGCCGAGCCCCTTGCCGCGCCAGCCGTCCTTGACGTAGACGGAGTTCTCCACCGTGCGCGCGTCGGAGGGCTTCGCCCGGTACGGCGAGAGCGCGCCGAAGGCCACGACCTCGTCGGCGTCCACGGCGACGACGACCGGATGGTCGGGGCCGTGGGCCGCCAGCCAGGCGCGCTGCGACTCCACCGTGCGCTCCTCGGTATCGGTGGTCGCCGCCGTCTCCCGCACCTCCCGGTTCCAGATGGCGGCGATCGCCGCGCTATCGGCCGGTATCGCCGGCCGGATCACGAGAGCCCGCGCCAGAGGACGGGGCCGCCGCGAAGCCACTCTCCGCACGCGATGAGCGCCGCGCCCACGCGGGCGCGGAGCGGG
>VBPC01000085.1 GCA_005887895.1 Candidatus Rokuibacteriota bacterium | reverse complement strand
GACCGGAAAGACGATCGGCAGCCGCCGGCCGATCGTTCGCAGCGCGCCGAGCAGCTCGTCGAGCACGTCGGGGTCGTCGACGTTGGCGGGGCGATGCAGGGTGAGGACCGCGAACGGGCGGCCGGTCAGGCGCAGCCGCTCGACGATCGTCGAGGCGCTCCAGCGCATCCGCGACGCCAGCAGGGCGTCGGCCATGACGTTGCCGACGAAGTGGATCTTCTCCGGTGCGGCGCCTTCGCGCAGGAGGTTGGCGCGGGCTCCCTCCTCGGTGATGAACAGGACGTCGGCCACGGCGTCGGTGAGCACGCGGTTGATCTCTTCCGGCATCGTGCGATCGAAGCTGCGCAGGCCGGCCTCGACGTGGACGACCGGGATGCCGAGCTTCACGGCGGTGAGGGTGGCGGCCAGCGTGGAGTTCACGTCGCCGACGACCAGCACGGCATCGGGGCGCGACGCCGTCAGCACGGGCTCCAGGCGCCGCATCACCTCGGCGGTCTGCACGGCGTGAGAGCCGGAGCCGACCTGCAGGTCGTGGTCGGGGACCGGCAGGTCGAGGTCGCCGAAGAACTGCCGGGACATCGCCTCGTCGTAGTGCTGACCGGTGTGCACCAGCGTCGGCGCGATGGCGGGATGCCGCCGCATCTCGCGCAGCAGCGGGCCGATCTTGACGAAGTTGGGGCGCGCCCCCACGACGTTGACGATCTTCACGGGCCCCGTCCCCCTACAGCGTCACCACGCGGTCGGCCGGCGCTCCCAGCCGCCAGGTGGCGCTCCGCGTATCGACCACGAGCCGCGCCGCGTCCACGACCTGCCGGTAGTCGAACTCGGCGTGGTCGGTCAGGATGACGACGCAGTCGGCGGCGGCGAGCCGCTGATCGGTGACCTCGACGCCCTTGAGGACGGTCCCCTCGATGTCGACCGAGGGCACGTGCGGATCGGCGTAGCACACCTGGGCGCCCTTCTCCTGCAGGGTGGCGATGATCTCGAGCGCCGGCGACTCGCGGATGTCCGAGACGCCGCGCTTGTAGGCCACGCCGAGCACGAGGATGGCGGCGCCGTTGAGGCAGCGTCGGCGCTCGTTCAACGCCTCGGTCACCAGCTCCACGACGTAGCCGGGCATGGCGCGATTGATCTCGTCGGCCAGGTGGATGAAGCGGAACTCGTACCCGTTCAGCCGCATCTTCCAGGCGAGGTAGAAGGGATCGATTCCGATGCAGTGGCCGCCGATACCCGGCCCCGGATAGAACGGCATGAAGCCGAACGGCTTGGTGGCAGCCGCCTCGATCACCTCGCGGATGTTGACGCCGAGACGCCGCCCCATCAGCGAGAACTCGTTGGCGAGCGCGATGTTGACGTTGCGGAACGTGTTCTCGTAG
This sequence comes from Candidatus Rokuibacteriota bacterium, assembly GCA_005887895.1. Classification (GTDB taxonomy): domain Bacteria; phylum Methylomirabilota; class Methylomirabilia; order Rokubacteriales; family CSP1-6; genus AR5. Next base: position 5,865 of record VBPC01000085.1, on the reverse strand, counting down.
AGCTTGGCCAGCTCGGCGACCTTGGGGCTCGAGACCTCGAGCACGCGCTCGATGATCTGGCCGTAGAGCAGCGCCGCCATGCGGCTGCACGCCGGCGTCACGCCCCCGACGACCTTGGGGATCTCGGCGAGGCCGAACTTTCCGTTGGCGGGATCGATGCGCTCGGGCGAGAAGGCCAGGAAGAAGTCGACGCCGACGCGGGCGCCGCGCGCCTGGAACATCGGCAGCAGCAGCTCCTCGGTCGTGCCGGGATACGTCGTCGACTCGAGGATCACCAGCTGGCCCGGCCGGAAGTGGGCCGCCACGTTCTCGGCGGCGGCCACCACGAACGAGATGTCGGGGTCCTTCGACTTCCGCAGCGGCGTCGGCACGCAGATGATGATCACGTCGCTGCGCTCGAGCACCGCGGCGTCGGCGGTGGCCTCGTAGCGGCCGGCCTCGATGACCGAGCGCAGGACGCCGCTGTCGACGTCCGGCGTGTACGACCGGCCGGCGTTCAGCGCGGTGACGCGATCGAGGTCGGTGTCGAGCCCGGTGGCGGCGAAGCCGGCCCGCGCGAACTCCACGGCGAGCGGCAGGCCGACGTAGCCCTGCCCGATCACGGTGAGACGCGCGGACCCGTTACGGATGCGTTCGGCCAGTCGCGATTCAGTCATCGTTCACCTCGGCGGCGAGCTCCAGGATGGCCCGCGCCAGCTTGTGGGAATCGTGGCGGATCTTGGGACCCTCTCCGGCGACGGCCCGCGCCCGCGGACGGCAGCCCAGAGCCCGGATCGACTCGGGGGCGACGCGGATCGGCGCCGCGCCCTCGGCCGCATAGCGGTCGAGCGGCGTCGGCGGGAGAGGGCCGCTGTTCAACAGCACGTGGTGGATCGGCACCCGGGGCGCGTGACGGCGGATCGCCATCATGCAGTCGACCGCGCTGTAGCCGTCGGTCTCGCCGGGCTCCGTCATGAGGTTCATGACGAGGACCACGCGGGCCGAGGACCGCGCGATCGCCTCGGCGATCTCGCGCACCAGCAGGACCGGGATCAGGCTCGTGTACAGGCTGCCGGGGCCGATCGCGACCAGGTCGGCGCCCTCGATGGCCGCCACCGCCTCCGGGGTCGCGCGGGCGGTCTCCGGCCGCAGGCGTATCTGGCGAATCGGCCGCCGGGCCGCCGCGATCCTCGACTCGCCGTCCATCCAGGCGCCGTCGACGAACTCCGCGGCCAGCGTGACGATCTCCGTCGTCGCCGGCAGCACCCGGCCCCGGACGGCGAGGATCTCGGCGGCCCGGGTCACGGCGCCGGTGAAGCTGCCCTCCAGCTGCGTGAGGGCGGTCAGCATCAGATTGCCCAGGCTGTGGCCGGCGACCTCGCCCCCGCCCTCGAACCGGAATCCGAACAGGGCGGCCAGCGGGCTGGTCGTGGCCGACAGGGCCAGCAGGGAATTGCGGACGTCGCCGGGCGCGAGGCCGTACGGGTGTCGCAGGCGTCCCGAGCTGCCGCCGTCGTCGCTCGTGGTGATGATCGCGGTGATCCGCTCGCGGTCCTCCGCGGGTCGCCCCGGCGCCGTCGCGGAGAACAGCGCATCCTTCAATCCCCGCAGCAGCACCGGCACGCCGGTCCCGCCGCCGAGGGCGACGATCCTCGGCGCGCGCGACGCCGGCAGCGGCTGCCGCTGCCGCACGGCGAGCAGGCCCGCGGCGCTGGCGCCGGCCGGCGTGCTCATCGCCCGATCCCCCCGACGGCGAGTCTGGCCTCGGGGACGGCGTCCTCGCGCCACGCGCCGCCCGCGGCCGACGGCGCGAGGCCCTGCGTGCGTGCCTGCTCGAGCCAGACGCCGAACAGCAGCAGCGCCCAGAGGTTGCGGCTGTGATCGGCGCGGCCGGCCATGTGCTCCGCGACCAGCCGCGCGGTGACCTCGGAGCGGAAGAACCCTTCGCGCCGGATCCGATCGGGCGAGAGGTACTCGTCGACGAGCGGTCGCAGCTCGCGCTTGAGCCAGGCCGTCAGCGGCACGTTGAACCCGGCCTTGCGCTTGTGCAGGGTCTCGGCCGGCAGCAGCCCGCGCATGGTGCGCTTCAAGAGGCGCTTGAGCCCGAGGCCGGGCATCTTCAGGCGGCCGGGAAGCGCGAACATGAACTCCACCACCCGGTGGTCCAGCAGGGGCACGCGGACCTCGAGCGAGTGGGCCATGCTCATGCGGTCGACCTTCACGAGGATGTCGTCGGCGAGGTAGACCTTGGTGTCGGCGTAGAGGACCCGGTTGAGGTCGTCGTAGTACGGCACCTCGTCGTAGTGGCGCGCGTACGCCGGAAAGGCGTCGAGGTGACCGTCGAGGCAGCCGAGCACGTCGTCGGCCAGGATCTCCCGCTTCAGCCGATCGTCGAAGAACGCCTTCCACGCGTAATGCCGGCGCCCGGGCTCGAGCAAGGCGTTGGCCACGAACCGCCGCGCCTTGAAGTCGAGGCTGACCTTGGCCTCCGAGACCGGCAGCCGCCGGACGAGCGCGGGAAGTGCGTACCGCGTGACGACCGCCGGCAGGCGCCCGTACCAGCGGGCGAGCCGGTCGGCCTGGTAGGTGACGTAGCCAGCGAACAGCTCGTCGCCACCGTCTCCGCCCAGGCTCACGGTCACGTGGCGACGGGTCAGCTGCGACAGGTAGTACGTGGGAACCGCCGACGCATCGGCGAACGGCTCGTCGAAGTGGTGGACGAGCCGCGGCACCAGGTCGGCGAGGTCCGGCTTCACGGTCAGCTCGGTGTGGTCCGTCTCGAAGCGCCGGGCGATGATCCGCGCATCCGCCCGCTCGTCGTAGGACGGATCGTCGAAGCCGATCGAGAACGTCTTCACGGCGCCGGTGTGGGCCCGGCGGGTCAACGCCACGACGGTGCTCGAGTCGAGACCGCCGCTCAGGAACACGCCGAGCGGCACGTCGGCGACGAGCTGCCGACGCACGGCGTCCGTGAGCAGCGCCAGCAGCTCCTCCGACACCGCGGCCGCGCGCGGTGGGCGAGCCGGCGGCCGCGTCTGCGCGAGGTTCCAGTAGCGACGGTCGGTGAGCCGGCCGTCCTGCCACACCATCACGTGCCCGGCCTCCAGCTTGCGGATCTCGCGGTAGATCGTGTGGGGGGCCGGGACGTAGAGCAGGGAGAGGTAGAGGCTGAGCGACTCGACGTCGACGCTCGGCCGCAGCCCGTCGGCCAGGAGGGCCTTGATCTCCGAGCCGAAGAGCAGGCGGTCGCCGAGCGCCGCCACGTACAGCGGCTTGATGCCCAGCCGATCGCGCACGAGCACGAGGCGGCGGCGCGTCGCGTCCCAGAGGGCGATGGCGAACATGCCGTTGAGCGCGCGGGCGAAGTCCGGGCCCTCCTCCTCGTAGAGATGGACGATCACCTCGGTGTCGGTCCGCGTGTAGAAGCGATGGCCGCGCGCTTCGAGGTCGCGCCGCAGCTCCGCGAAGTTGTAGATCTCGCCGTTGTAGACGGTCCACACCGTGCGGTCCTCGTTGTGGATCGGCTGGCGGCCGCTGGCGACGTCGATGACCGCGAGCCGGCGCATGGCGAGGCCCACGTTGCCGTGGACGTACAGGCCCTCGTCGTCGGGGCCGCGGTGCGCCAGCGTTCGCCCCATCGCCTCGACCGCCTCGCGCTCGACGGGGCGGCCGGGCTCGAGGTACAGCTTGCCGGCGATGCCGCACATGTCAGGCTGGCCTCACCATCGTGCAGTCGATCTCGACCGCCACGCTGCGCCGGACCAGCTCCACCGACAGCACGAGCAGGCCCTTGTGGTGGTCGTTGCGCACCAGGATGCCTTCCACGTCGGTCATCGGCCCCCGGACGATGCGTACGCGCTGGCCCTCGCGCAGATACGGATGGTGAGTCGCGGCGAGGCCGCTGCGCGTGAGCGCGCAGAGCGCGTCGATCTCCGGGTCGGGCACCACCGCCCGTCGCTCCCAGCTCTCCCCGAGGATGGCGACGACGGCGCGGGCCTTGCGGATCTCGATGTCGCTCTCCTTGTCGAGGGCGTGATGGACGAAGAGATAGCCGGGGAACATCGGCACCTGGATCCGGTGCCGCTGCTGCCGCCGGCGGGACCACACGTCGATCTGCGGATTGAAGACGCGGAAGCCGCGGGCGGCCAGCTGGTCCTCGACGAGCTGCTCGCTGTGGCTGCGTGTCCACACGACGTACCAGCGCGGCGCCGCGACGGCGGTCGCGAGGCCGGCCGCCGGGGCCCATCGGGCTTCTTCGAGCATCATTCGGCTGCCTGGCAAGGCTTCGCCCCCTTCGGTGCGCACCCGTCCGGCGGGTGCGACCGCATGTGTGCGGCACTGCCGATCGCCGCGCCGTCGAGCGACGGTCCGGCGACGACTACTGCGCGATCGAGCGGGCGGCCGGCGAGGCGGTAGCCATCGCCGCCCGCGGCTCGGCGGTCCGACGCTTGGGCGCTCTCGAGCCACGTCCGAACAGGACGATCTTCACCGTGTCGAAGAGGATCCGGAGGTCGAGGCCGAGCGACAGGTGCTTGAGGTAGTAGAGGTCGTACCGGACCTTTTCCGTTTCCTCGTCCAGTCGCGCCGCATAGCCCGAGCGCACCTGCGCCCAGCCCGTGAGGCCGGGCCGCATCGCCGAGCGCAGCGCAAAGTACGGGATCCCCTCCAGGAACGCCTCGTACTTCGCCACCCGGTGCGGGCGCGGTCCGACGAGGTTCATGTCGCCGCGCAGGATGTTGACGAACTGCGGGAGCTCGTCGAGCCGGAAGCGCCGCAGCCACTTGCCGACCCGCGTCACCCGGTCGGTCTGGTCCCGCGTCCAGTCCGCGGCATCCGCACCACCCCGATGCATCGTGCGGAACTTGAGGAGCTTGAAGCGCCGACCGTGCAGGCCCACGCGCTCGTGGACGTAGAGGATCGGGCGGCCCGAGTCCAGGCTGATCGCCAGCCCGACGACGGCCAGCAGCGGCGCCATGACGACGAGGCCGGCGATCGCCGCCACCAGGCTGAGCGCACGGCCGACCGCCCGGTCCAGGAACGACTTGCGGAAGTCGTGCGAGAAGATGATGCCGCTCGGCGTGAGCGACTCGATCGCGAGCTTGCCGGTGAGCCGCTCGTACATCTCGACGCCGTCCTCGACCAGGATCCCGTCCAGCCGCGCCTGGACGAGCGTACGCAGCGGCAGCCGCCCGCGCCGTTCGGACAGCGCGACGATCACCCGGTCGGGATGCGCCGACGCGACGATGTCACCCAGGCGCTCCAGGGGCCCGAGGTGGGGCGGGCCCGCCGCGGGGCCGGCCCGATGGTCGTCGTCGACGCAGCCGACGACCGTGTAGCGGAGGTGAGGCCGGTGCTCGATTTCGCGGACCAGTCGGGCCGCCAGGTCGCCGCTGCCGAGGACCAGCAGCCGCTGCCGGAACGGATGGCTGCGGATGAAGGCGTACGACATCGCGCGCAGCGGAAGCAGGAGCGCGATGATGACGAAGAAGCTCGACACGAAGGGGCCGTCGGCGATCCGCGTCTGCGGGAAGACGGCGTACAGCGCCGCCAGCAGGAGGAACGCCAGCCCGAACGACGACAGCAGACGCGCGGCGAAGGCGGTGAAGCTCTTGACGACTCCGAGGTCGTAGAAGTCGTTGTAGTAGAACGCCGTGATGCAGCAGCCGGCGATCGCCAGCGCCTGGGCCAGCAGGGTGCCGAGGTCGCCCCAGCCGTGCAGCCCGGGATGCCCCCACCCCAGGATCCCGATCAGGACCGCCGCAAACAGCGAGGCGCCTTCCAGGAGCGCGAGCGTCAGCGCCACCGGTTCAATCCTCCCCCCAGCGCGCCGCCGACCCGCGCGACCAGCCCGCCCCAGCCGTTGCGGGATTCCGCCATGGGGTCGGA
>VBPC01000178.1 GCA_005887895.1 Candidatus Rokuibacteriota bacterium | reverse complement strand
ACTCGCTCGGGCCGAGCCGGCGCGCGCCGATCAGCGGGCAGGTGTGATCGGCGGCTTGCCGTCGAGCACGGCGAGGCAGTTGCGCACCGCCAGCGTCGCCATCGCGATGCGGGTCTCGCCGGAGGCGCTGGCGATGTGCGGCGCCAGCGTCACGTTGCTCAGCCCCACCAGCCCCGGGTGCATCTTCGGCTCCTCCTCGAAGACGTCGAGGCCGGCGCCGGCGATCCACCGCTCGGACAGCGCCTTGACCAGCGCCGCCTCGTCGACGACGGGGCCGCGGGCGGCGTTGACGAGGATCGCGGTCTTCTTCATGAGCCGCAGCGTGCGCTCGTTGATCAGGTGCCGCGTCTCGGGGCTCAGCAGGGTGTGCAGCGACACGAAGTCTGACTGGCGCAGGAGCGTGTCCATGTCGGTGGCCGTGGCGTTGAGCGCGCGCTCCGTGGCGGGGTCGGCGCGCACCGTGTCGTGATAGAGGACGCGCATGCCGAAGCCGAGACCGCGGCGAGCGACCGCGCGGCCGATCCGGCCGAAGCCGACCACGCCGAGGGTCTTGCCGTGGATGTCGGCGCCCCACAGGAGGTCCCATTTCCACGCCTTCCACTGTCCGGCGCGCGCATAGGCGTCGGCCTCGACGACCCGGCGGGCGGCGGCCATCAGCAGCGTGAAGGCGAAATCGGCGGTGGTCTCGGTGAGGACGTCGGGCGTGTTGGTGACGACGACGCCGCGTCGGGTGGCGGCGGCGACGTCGATGTTGTTGTAGCCGACGGCGACGTTCGCGACGACCTTCAGGTTGGGCGCCGCGGCCAGCACCTCGTCATCGATGGTGGAGATGATGTGGCAGATCAGGCCGTCCTTGCCCTGAAGCCGCTTGATGAGCTCGGCCTTGGGCAAGGGCTGGTCCGTGTCGTTGTAGTCGACCGTGACCTCCGCAGGGATCATCTGACGCGCTTCTGACGGCAAAACATTTGAAATCAAAACACTTTTGGCCATCTATGACCCCCGTGATTTTTTGCTTGATCCGCCCCGAGAGCGTGCCTATATTAGCACTCGCTTTTGAGGAGTGCTAACAAGCACGTCGAGCCTGGCGTCCCCGAGGACACGGGCTCCGGGACCGACTGATCCAACAGTGTCCACCACGACTCAAGGAGGCAGAGCGTCTATGAAGAAGATTCGTCCGCTGCACGATCGAATCCTCGTCAAGCGCGAGGAAGAGGGCGAGGAGAAGATCGGCGGGATCATCATTCCCGACACCGCGAAGGAGAAGCCCCAGCGCGCCAAGGTCGTCGCCGTCGGCGCCGGCAAGATGGACGACAACGGCAAGCGCATCCCGCTCGACGTCAAGTCGGGCGACCGCATCCTGTTCGGCAAGTATTCCGGCAACGAGGTCAAGATCGACGGCGAAGACTATCTGATCCTGCGCGAAGAAGACGTCCTCGCCATTCTCGAATAACGACGACCACCATATTCCCAGGGAGGGAAGCGATCCATGCCGAAGCAGCTGAAGTTCGACGAAGACGCCCGGGCAAGCCTGCTCAAGGGCGTGAACATCCTGGCCCAGGCCGTGAAGGCCACGCTGGGGCCCAAGGGCCGCAACGTGGTCATCGACAAGAAGTTCGGCAGCCCGACGATCACCAAGGACGGCGTCACCGTCGCCAAGGAGATCGAGCTCAAGGACTCCTACGAGGACATGGGCGCCCAGATGCTCAAGGAGGTCGCCTCCAAGACCTCCGACATCGCGGGTGACGGCACCACCACGGCCACCGTGCTGGCCCAGGCCATCTTCCGCGAGGGCCTGCGCAACGTGACCGCCGGCGCCAACCCAATGGGGCTCAAGCGCGGCATCGAGGCCGCCGTCGCGGCGGTGACCGAGGAGCTGAAGAAGCTCAGCAAGTCGACCAAGGACAAGAAGGAGATCGCCCAGGTCGCCACGATCGCGTCGAACAACGACAAGACGATCGGCAGCCTGATCGCCGAGGCGATGGAGAAGGTCGGCAAGGACGGGGTCATCACCGTCGAGGAGTCGAAGTCGTCCGACACCGTGCTGGACGTGGTCGAGGGCATGCAGTTCGACCGCGGGTACCTCAGCCCGTACTTCGTGACCGACGCCGAGCGCATGGAAGTGGTCCTCGAGGACGCGCTCGTGCTCATCCACGAGAAGAAGATCAGCGTGATGAAGGATATGCTGCCGCTGCTCGAGCAGGTGGCGCGCTCCGGCAAGCCGTTCCTGATCATCGCCGAGGACGTCGAGGGCGAGGCGCTGGCCACCCTGGTCGTCAACAAGCTGCGCGGCACGCTGCACACCTGCGCCGTCAAGGCGCCGGGCTTCGGCGACCGCCGCAAGGCCATGCTGGAAGACATCGCCACCCTGACCGGTGGCAAGGCCATCACCGAGGACCTCGGCATCAAGCTCGAGAACATCAAGCTGGAGGATCTCGGCAAGGCCAAGAAGGTGGTCGTGGACAAGGACAACACCACGATCGTCGAGGGCGCCGGCAAGTCGTCCGCCATCGAGGGCCGCATCAAGCAGATCCGGGCCCAGATCGACGAGACGACGTCCGATTACGACCGCGAGAAGCTGCAGGAGCGCCTGGCCAAGCTGGCCGGTGGCGTGGCGGTGATCAAGGTCGGGGCGGCCACCGAGACCGCCATGAAGGAGAAGAAGGCCCGCGTCGAGGACGCGCTCAACGCGACCCGCGCCGCGGTGGAAGAGGGCATCGTGCCGGGCGGCGGCGTCGCGCTGCTGCGCTGCGCGAAGGCCGTCGACGCTCTCAAGAAGCTGGAGGGCGACGAGAAGGTCGGCGCCATGATCGTCCGGCGGGCGCTCGAGGAGCCCATCCGCCAGATCGTCGAGAACGCCGGCCTCGAGGGCAGCGTGATCGTCGAGAAGGTGAAGGCCGAGACGGTGCCGACCCGCGGCTACGACGCCGAGAGCATGGAGTACGTCGACATGCTCCAGGCCGGCATCATCGATCCCGCCAAGGTCGAGCGGGTGGCGCTGGAGAACGCGGCGTCGATCGCCTCGCTGCTGCTCACGACCGAGGCGCTCATCACCGACATCCCGGAGGACAAGGCCGCCGCGGCGCCGGCGATGCCGCACGGCGACATGTACTAGGGGCGAGATGGGGAGTCGGGCGGGTTTCAGTCCTGTCCGACAACCATTGTTGTCGTGAGGGGGGCTACGCCCCCCTCACACTCCCCTCCGCGCTCGAATGGTTTTTGGATTGCGCCCGCGAAGCCGGCGCTCGAATCGCGGCGAGGCGGGACGGTTGAGGCCGGTGCGATGCGCCGGCGACGGCCCGGGTCGGGAAACTGGCCCGGGCCGTATCTATTTTCGGGCGTTGACGTTGCAGGCGTTGACGATGTCTGATACGGTAGCGCTTCGCACCCAAACGCGTCGCGATCGGTCCTGGGGAGGTGAGTGCACTGCGGCCCTATGAAGTCCTGGTCATCGTCGATCCGCGTCCCGCCGACGAAGAGGTGGCGGCCCTGCTGACGCAGCTGGGCGAGCAGGTGAAGACGCTGGGCGCCGAGGTCGTGAAGATGGAGAACTGGGGGAAGCGCCGGCTGGCGTACGACATCCGCAAGCAGCGCGAGGGAACGTACGCGGTCTTCGAGGTCTCTGCCGAGCCCGCCATGGTGAAGGAGTTCGAGCGGCAGCTCCGCCTCAACGAGAACGTGCTCCGCTTCCTCTCGACCCAGGTCCCGATTCGCAAGAAGGCTCGGCCGGCGAAAACTCAAGAGGTCCTTGAGGAGGTCGGTTGATGGCGAGCCTGAACAAAGTGCTGCTGATCGGCAATCTCACCCGCCCGCCGGAGCTGCGCTACACCCCGAGCGGCACCGCCGTGGCGGACCTGAGGCTGGCAGTGAACCGCAACTACTCGACCCAGAGCGGGGAGAAGCGCGAGGAGACCTGCTTTCTCACCGTCGTGGTGTGGGGCAAGCAGGCCGAGTCGTGCGGCGAATACCTCGACAAGGGCAGTCAAGTCTTCGTCGAGGGCCGCCTGCAGACACGCGACTGGGAGAGCAAGGACGGCCAGAAGCGCACCGCCACCGAGGTGGTGGCCGAGCGCGTTCAGTTCATGAGCCGCACCAAGGGCGCCGGCGCCGGCGCGCCGGCGGCGGTCGCGGCCGCCGCCCCCGCGTTCGCCGAGGAGACCGCCGGCGGCGAGGATGACGTTCCGTTCTGACACAGGAGGGCTGAGCGATTCCGACGGTTCAGAAGCCCGTGAAACGGCGCCGCTTCGGGCGGCGCAAGGTCTGCAAGTTCTGCGCGGACAAGGTCGACCTGGTCGACTACAAGGACGTGCGTCGTCTGCGCAGCCTGGTCACCGAGCGGGGCAAGATCATTCCCCGCCGCATCTCCGGCAGCTGCGCGCGACATCAGCGCCAGCTCACCCACGCCATCAAGCGCGCTCGCACGGTGGCCCTGTTGCCGTACGTGGCCACGGAATAGCGTCGTGAAGGTGATCCTGCTCGACGACGTGCAGAAGCTCGGGCGTCGTGGCGAGGTCCGCGACGTGTCCGACGGCTACGCCCGCAACTTCCTCATACCCAAGAAGCTCGCGCTGAGCGCCAGCGCCGGGAATCTCAAGAACCTCGAGCACATCAAGGTGCAGGCGAACGCCAAGGCCGACCGCGTGAAGAGCGACGCCGAGGCGCTGCGAGCCCGCATCGAGGCGCTCAGCTACGAGGAGCGCCGCCAGGCCTCCGAGGAGGGCAAGCTCTTCGGCTCGGTCACCTCGCAGGACATCGCAGATTTCCTCGGCCGTCACGGCGTCAGTATCGAGCGGCGCCGCATCCAGCTCGACGAGCCGATCAAGACCCTCGGCGAGAGCGCGGTGCCGATCCGCGTTCACGCCGACGTCACCGCCCAGCTCAAAGTCAGCATCGTCCGCGAATAGCCCGCTCGCGGGCACGTGTCGGCGGCCCCCGGGGACATCGTCCCCGGGGGCCGCGGGTGTTTTGTCCACTCGCTATCCACCGCGCGGCTCGACTTGTCTACCGCTATCCCGGGCGCGTCCACCGACGTATCCACAGGGAGACGGTTGCGACAGGATTTCCTTGACCGCCGCCCGGCCTGCCGCCGAAGATCGGGCCGCATGCTCCTCACGTGCGCGCGGCCGGCTCCATGAGCGCGTTGGAACTGCCGGCGCGGATCCCGCCCCACAACCTCGACGCCGAGCGCGCGGTCCTCGGCGCCATCCTGCTCGAGGGGCGCGAGGCGCTGCCGCGCGTGGTCGAGGTGCTGCGGGACTCGGACTTCTACACCGAGGCGCACCGCGCGATCTACCGCGCGATGCTGACCCTGTTCGACCGCGGCGAGCCGGTCGACCTGCTGACGCTGCAGGAGGAGCTGCGCCGCACCGACCAGCTGCCGCTGGTCGGCGGCCCGGCCGCCCTCGCGCTGCTCGTCGAGCAGGGCTCGGTCGCCGCGTACCTCACGTCGTACACGGCGATCGTCCGCGACATGGCCGTCCTCCGCGAGCTGATCCAGGCCGCGACGCACATCATCACGCAGGCCTTCGACGCGAAGGAAGACGTGCAAGCGCTCGTCGACGACGCCGAGCGACGCATCTTCGGCCTGGCCGAGCGCCGGCTCGAGGGCAGCGCGATCCCGGTCAAGAGCATCCTCAACGACACCTTCAAGTACATCGAGCGTCTGTACGAGCGGCAGGAGCACGTCACCGGCGTCCCGACCGGTCTCGCGAAACTGGACGAGATGACCGCCGGCCTGCAGCCGTCGGACCTGATCCTCATCGCCGGTCGACCGAGCATGGGCAAGACGGCATTCGCTCTCTCGATCGCCCAGCACGTCGGCATCAAGCTGCACATGAAGATCCTGGTGCTCAGCCTGGAGATGTCCTCCCAGCAGCTCGTGCAGCGCATGTTGTCGTCGGAGGGGCGGGTCGACTCGCTGTCCGTGCGCACCGGCCGGCTGCAGGCCCAGGACTGGCATCGACTCACGTCGGCGGCCGGGCGTCTCAGCGAGGCGCCCATCTTCATCGACGACAGCCCCGGGCTGACCGTGCTGGAGGTGCGAGCCAAGGCCCGGCGCATGAAGTCCGAGCATGGCCTCGACCTCATCGTGATCGATTACCTGCAGCTCATGCGCGGCCGTGCCAACCTCGACAATCGCCAGCAGGAGATCTCGGAGATCTCGCGCTCGCTCAAGGCGCTCGCCAAGGAGCTGAACGTGCCGGTCGTCGCGCTCTCCCAGCTCTCGCGCGCGATCGAGACGCGCGGCGACAGCACGCCGCGGCTCAGCGATCTTCGTGAATGCGTGACCGGCGACACGCTCGTGTGCCTGACCGATGGGCGCCGGATTCCGATCACCGCCCTGGTCGACACCGCTCCGGAGGTCTTGGCGATGTCCCCCGAGGGGAAGATCGTCGCCGCCAAGAGCGAAGCCGTCTGGCGCGTGGGCCGCCGACCCGTCCTGGCGATCCGCACGGCGAGCGGACGCACGATACGTGCGACGGCGGAGCACCGACTTTTCTCAGGCCGTGGTTGGTCGACGGTGAGCCGGCTGGCGGTCGGAGATCGTCTCGCGCTCGCCCGGAAGCTCCCGGAGCCGCCGTTCGTCGAGGCCTGGCCGGAACGCCAGGTCGCGCTGCTCGGGCACCTCATCGGCGATGGCAGCTATCTCGTTCACCAGCCGCTGCGGTACACGACGAGCTCGGAGGCGAACAGTGCGATTGTCGCCGAGGCCGCCCGTGAGGAGTTCGAGTGCGAGGTGAAGCGTCACGCAGGGCGGCGGACCTGGCATCAACTGCTGATCAGCGGCAACGGCGATCGCTGGCATCCCAAGGGTGTCGGAGCGTGGCTTCGCCGGCTAGGGATCTTCGGTCAGCGCTCGTACGAGAAACGGATTCCCGAGGCCGCGTTCCAGCTGGCGGATCGGCAGATTGCATCACTGCTGAGGCATCTCTGGGCAACGGACGGCACCATCGCTGTGCGAGCGCGGGGACGCGGAAGCGACAATGTCGCCTATGCGACGACGAGTCCCGGCCTGGCAGCTGACGTCGCAGCGCTTCTTCTCCGGCTCGGCATCGCCGCCCGCATCCTGACGGCCACAAAGAAGGGCTACCGCCCGTCGTTCTTCGTTCAGGTATCTGGTGCGCCGGACCAGCGGCGCTTCCTCGAGCGTGTTGGTGCGTTTGGGCCTCGGGAGCCGCAGGCGCGACGCCTCGAGAGCCGCCTGGCCGGACGCGAGGGCAACACCAACGTCGATACGCTCCCGATCGAGGTCTTCGATCGCGTGAAGCGTGCGATGCGGACACGCGGCATCTCGCAGCGGCGGATGGCGACCCTGCGTGGTACCGCGTACGGGGGGACGGCCCATTTCAGGTTCGCGCCGTCGCGCGCGGTCGGGCAGTCCTATGCGGAACTTTTGGACGGCGCCGAGCTTCGCACGACGGTCGGGAGCGACATATTCTGGGACCGCATCGTCGGGATTGAACCGGGCGGCGAGGAGGACGTCTTCGATCTGACCGTGCCTGGACCGGCGTCGTGGCTCGCGGATGGCCTGGTGAGCCACAACAGCGGTGCCCTCGAACAGGACGCGGACGTGATCATGTTCCTGCACCGGCCGGCGTTCTACAGCAAGGACCCGATGGAGGAGGAGGCGCGCAAGACGGCCGAGGTGCACGTCGGCAAGCAGCGCAACGGCCCCACCGGGAAGATCGAGGTCGCGTTCCTGGCGCAGTACGCCCGCTTCGAGAACCTGGCGGCGGGCGACCGGCAGTTCGAGCCGTTCTGACGCCGCCCGGCGTATCATTGCCCCCGTGCGCCTGCACGACCTGAAACGCCTCTTCGTCGGCACGCCGCTGCCGACGGCGCAGTCACGGCACGAGCGCCTCGACAAGGCCACCGCACTGGCGACGTTCGCCTCCGACGCGCTCTCCTCGGTCGCCTATGCGACGGAGGAGATCCTGCTCGTTCTGATCGTGGCGGGCACCGCTGCCCTCAGCTACTCGATGCCGATCGCCGTCGCGATCGCGGTGCTGATCGCGATCGTGATCAGCTCGTACCGGCAGACGATCCTCGCCTACCCGCAGGGCGGCGGCGCCTACATCGTCAGCAAGGACAACCTCGGCGTCCTGCCCGGGCTGGTGGCGGCGGCCGCGCTGCTCATCGACTACGTGCTGACGGTGGCGGTCAGCGTCGCGGCCGGCGTCGCGGCGGTGACCTCCGCGGTGCCGTCGCTGTTCCCGCTGCGGGTGTGGCTCTGCGTGGCCGCGGTGGCGGCGGTGGCCGTCGCGAACCTGCGCGGCATCCGCGAGTCGGGCAAGCTCTTCGCGGCGCCGACGTACCTCTTCATCGCCAGCCTGGGCGCCGTCGTCGCCTGGGGCGTGTTCGGCGCCGTCTTCAACCTGCTGCCGAAGGCGCCGTACCAGGCGCATCCGCCCGGGCTGGAGGGCGTCGGCCTGTTCCTGATCCTGCGCGCCTTCGCCTCGGGGTGCGCCGCGCTGACCGGCGTGGAGGCGGTCTCCGACGGCGTGCCGGCCTTCAAACCGCCGGAAGGCCACAACGCGCGGGTCGTGCTGACCTGGCTCGGCATCATCCTCATCACGCTCTTCCTCGGCGTCACCTACCTCGCCTATGACCTCGGCATCGTGCCGCGCGAGCACGAGACGGTCGTCTCCCAGATCGCCCGGCACGTCTTCGGCACCGGACTCGCGTACTACGAGATCCAGCTCGTCACCATGCTGATCCTGTTGCTCGCCGCCAACACGTCGTTCGCCGATTTCCCGCGGCTGGCGTTCTTCCTGGCCCGCGACCGCTTCATCCCCCGGCAGTTCGCGACGCAGGGCGACCGGCTGGTGTTCTCCAACGGCATCGTCATCCTGGGCGGGCTGGCCATCGTGCTGCTGATCATCTTCGGCGGCCAGACGCACGCGCTGATCCCGCTCTATGCGGTCGGCGTGTTCATCTCGTTCACGCTCTCGCAGGCCAGCATGGTTCGTCGCTGGCTGCGGCTGCGGGCCGAGGGCTGGTGGTGGCGGGTGTGGCTCAACGGGCTGGGCGCTCTCGTGACCGGCGTCGTCATGCTCACGATCGCGACGACGAAGTTCTCGCACGGCGCCTGGATCGTCGTGCTGCTGATCCCGACCCTGGTGGTGGCCTTCCTCACGGTGCACCGCCACTACGACACGGTGGCGGCCCAGCTCTCGCTCGAGGACCAGTCCCCGACGCCGCCCCCGCTCGAGAACACGGTGCTGGTGCTCGTCGGCGACCTGCACCGCGGCGTCGTGCGCGCGCTGCAATACGCGCAGACGTTGTCGCCGAACGCCAAGGCGGTCTACGTCGAGACCGATCCCGAGCGCACGCGGCGGCTGGAGGAGCGCTGGGGCAAGTGGGGGATGGGGGTGCCCCTGATCGTCCTGAACTCGCCGTACCGCTCGCTGCTGGGGCCGCTGATGGAGTACATCGATCAGCTCCGGCGCCAGCGCGGCGAGCACCACGTGGTCACGATCGTGCTCCCCGAATTCCTTCCCGCCCGGTGGTGGCAGCAGCTCCTCCACAACCAGACCGCGCTCCTCATCAAGGGCCAGCTCCTGTTCCGCAAGAACGTCGTCGTCACCGACGTCCCCTATCACCTGAAGCGCTGATCCTCGCGCCTCGCGGTGGCGGGGACGGCGACCCCCGCCCCGGCCGCTCGCCGGGGGCGGAGTCGGCGCGAGACTCTGGTACTATTACGTTTCGCGTGACGGCCCGATGAAGATCGTTCTGAATTCCGATGGCCCGCTCGACGTCACCAGCACGCTCGGGCGGTATCGGCTGTGGGGTGAGGATCCGGCGAACCTGCTCGACGGCGACGTGTTTCGCCGCGTGCTGCGGGCGGGCGAGACGCTGGTGCCATACGAGGTGCGCTGGAGCGGCCCCGTCGAGGACGTTCGGCTGACCGTGAACGCTCCCGGCGCCCGCCGGGGCGCCCTCGGCGAGGCGATCACGGGCGAGGTTCGACGCCTGTTCGGTCTCGACTTCGACCTCCCGGGGTTCTATCGCATGGCCAAGGCCGATCCGGCGCTGGCGCCGCTGGTGGAGCGGCTGTACGGGATGCGGCCGACGCTGGCCCCGACGCCGCTCGAGATGCTGGTCGGCTCGATCACCGCCCAGCAGGTGAACCTCTCGTTCGCCTACGCGTGCCGGGCGCGCCTCGTGCGGCGCTACGGCCGGCCGGTGACCCTCGGGCGGGCCACGGTGTGGGCGTTCCCCGACGCGGCCGCGCTGGCCGCGGCGACGGTCCGCCAGATGCGTTCGCTCAAGTACTCCAGGCGCAAGGCGGAGTACATCCGCGACCTCGCCCGGGCGGTGATCGCCGGCGCGCTCGACCTCGACGCGCTGGCCGCGGCGAGCAACATCGACGTGATCGCCCGCCTCACCGCGCTGCGCGGTCTCGGCCGCTGGACCGCCGACTGGTTCCTGGCCCGCTGTTGCGGGCGCGGCGACGTCTGCCCCGCCGGCGATCTCGCCGTGCGCAAGGCGTTCGACCACCACTACGGCCGCGGCCGGGCGCTCAGCGAGGAGGCCATCCGCCGGCGTGCCGGCGCCTGGGGCTCGTACCAGAACCTCGCGGTGCACTATCTGCTGGTCGGCATGCGGCTCGGCGTCAAGCGGGCCGGCGGAGGTGGCGCGTGAGCCGCAAGCTGTCGATTCCGATCCTGGGACAGGGCGACCCCAATCGTCCCAAGGACGTCCACCTGGTCGGTCGCTACGCGCTCGGCGTCGACTGGTTCGACGGCCACGGCTCGATCTATCCCTTCGAACACTTGCGCCGGTCCTGCCCGTGCGGCGCCTGCGCCGACCTGGCCGCGCCGGCGGCCGAGGCGACGTGGCCGCGCGAGCTGAAGAAGCTCGACGACGCGCTGCGCATCGTGTGGACCGACGCCCACGAAACCCTCCTGCCCTGGGTGGATTTGCGCGCGGCCTGCCGGTGCGCGAGTTGCACCGGCGGCCACTGATGGAGGACCGCCGCAAGCGTCTCGCCCTGGCGGGCGTGATGCTGTCGATCTTTCTCGCCGCGATGGAGTCGACCGTGGTCGCCACTGCGATGCCTCGGGTGGTGGCCAGCCTCGGTGGAATCGAGATCTACTCCTGGGTGTTCTCGGGATTCCTGCTGACGTCCACCGTCACGATGCCGCTGTGGGGCCGGCTGTCGGACCTCTACGGTCGCCGGCCGATCTTCCTGGGCGGGCTGGTGATCTTCCTGGCCGGCTCGGCGCTCTCCGGCGCCGCCCAGAACATGACCGAGCTCATCCTCTTCCGCATGCTGCAGGGCTTTGGCGCCGGCTCGCTGATGCCCATCGGCATGACGGTCGTCGGCGAGCTGTTCGGCCTGGAGCGGCGCGCGAAGATGCAGGGCTACATCTCCGGCGTGTGGGGCATCGCCTCGCTGCTCGGTCCGCTGATCGGCGGTCTGCTGACCGATCACGTCTCCTGGCGCTGGGTGTTCTACATCAACCTGCCGTTCGGCGTCGTGGCCATGGTGCTGCTGACCAGTGCCCTGGCCGGGGCGGCGCCCAGCCCGCGGCGACCGGTGATCGACTATGCCGGGCTCTGTCTGTTCGCCGCCGGCGTCTCGTCCCTGCTGCTCGGCGTGCTGGAGGCGGGCCGGGTCGGCTCGTGGACCGGCGGCGATGTCGTCGGCCCGCTGGCCGTCGCCCTGGTCACGCTGCCGGCGTTCGTCGTCGTCGAGCGGCGGGTGCCGGAGCCGATCGTGCCGCTGCGTCTCTTTGCCAACCGGGTGGTGCTGGCGGCGGCGGCAACCGGGTTCCTGGCCGGCATGGCCATGTTCGGCGCGATCTCGTTCGTACCGCTCTTTCTCCAGGCGGTGAGCGGCATGTCGGCGACGGGCGCCGGCATCGTGCTCATTCCCTTCGTGCTCGGCTGGGTCGCGATGTCGATCACGAGCGCCCGCCTGGTGCTGCGCATCGGCTACCGCATCGTCGTGGTCGCGGGCATGGTGTGCCTGACGATGGCGTTCCTCCTGCTGAGTCGCTGGTCGGCGGCGCTGACGCAGGGCGCCGCGATGCGCGACGCGCTGATCGGCGGCGTCGGCATGGGGCTGACGATGGTGCCGATGCTGATCGCCGTCCAGAGCGCGGTGCCGCGTACCGACCTGGGCTCCGCCACCTCGATGATCCAGTTCTTCCGCACGGTGGGCGGCGCCATCGGGCTGGCGGTGATGGGTGCGGTGATGGCCTGGCGCCTCGGCCTCGGTGTGAGCCAGGCCGAGGCGCTCCACGACGTGTTCCTCACCGGGCTGGTGATCTGCCTGGGGGCCGTGCTGTCGGCGTTCCTGGTCCCGGCCGGTCGCGCGCAGGATCTTGCTCGAGCCGAGCTTCGCAGCGAGCCGACGCGCGTGGGAGGATAGAGCCATGGCGGGTGACATACCCCTGCTGGAGCGTCTGGCCCAGCTGCCGGCGGTGCCGGTGGACGAGGCGATCGGGCTCGTCGACACCCTGGCCGAGCCCGGCGCCGATCCCGTGATCGGGCCGCTGTTCGGCAACGACGACGAGGGCAACATCGTCGTCAACCCGCTGGTCCCCGTCGTGCTCGAGCACATGCAGCAGAAGCAGGACGCGACCTGCTACACCGCGCTGCTCGAAGGCCTCACCGGAATCTGGAACGCGGCGGTGCGGGCGGCGGTGGTCGCGCGGCTGCGGGCCAGCGGTCTGCCGCCCGACGACCTGCTGCTGCGGCTGCAAAAGCTCTCGCCGACGCTGGGCTTCGCCTCCGGCACCGGGGAGACGGCGCGCGAGTGGCTGGCCGACCCGTTCACCCAGGACGCGCTGCTCGTGCAGCAGTGCGTCGTCCGCCTGCTGTTCGCCCTGCGCGCGATGGCCGAGACGCGCGGCGGCGAGCTCATCACGCCCTCGTAACCACGGTCGAAGCCGAAAGGATGACGCTCATGGCGGCGATTCCTCAGAACGTTCGAGACCTGTTCGAGAAGAAGGCGTTCGCCCACATCGCGACCGTCGGCGCCGACGGCGCGCCGCAGGTCACCCCGGTGTGGGTCGACTCCGATGGTCAGTACCTCCGCATCAACACCGCCCGCGGCCGCGTGAAGGCGAAGAACCTCGAGCGCAACCCGAAGGTCGCCCTGGCGATCCAGGATCCCGACAACCCGTATCGCTACGTGCAGGTGCGCGGCCGGGTGGTCGAGATCACCGAGAAGGGCGCCGACGAGCACATCGATGCCTTGGCCAAGAAGTACCTCGGGAAGGACAAGTATCCCAACCGCCGGCCCGGCGAGGTGCGGGTGACGGTGAAGATCGCGCCCGAGAAAATCCAGACGATGGGGTGATGGGAGGGCGGTGATCCAGCTCGACGACGTCTCGAAGGGGTTCGGCGGCCAGCTCGTCTTCCGCGACGTCACCTGGCGCATCGCGGATCGCGAGCGCATCGGGCTCGTCGGCCCCAACGGCGCCGGCAAGACCACGCTCTGCCGGATCCTGGCCGGTCTCGAGGAGCCGGACACCGGGCAGGTGAGCCGCCCGCGCACGACGACCGTCGGCTATCTGGCCCAGGAGGTCGCCGCCAGCACCGCCGGCTCCGTGCTGGTGGAAGCGCTGAGCGGGTTCGACGAGGTGTGGGCGCTCGAGCGCGAGATGGAGGACGTCGCCCGCGCCCTCGAGACGGCGCCCGGTGACGCGCTCACCGCGCGCTACGGCGATCTCCAGCACCGCTTCGAGGCGCTCGGCGGCTATCGGCTCGAGACGGCCGCGCGCAGCATCCTGAGCGGGCTCGGCTTCCGGGCCGACGAGCTGCATCGGCCGCTGGCGGAGTTTTCCGGCGGCTGGCGCATGCGGGCGGCGCTGGCGCGGCTGCTCCTGCTGGCGCCGTCGCTCCTGCTGCTGGACGAGCCGACCAACCACCTGGATCTCGCCTCCCTCGCCTGGCTGGAGGACTTCCTGACCGGCTACGACGGGACCGTGGTCGTGGTCTCGCACGACCGCTATTTCCTGAACCGGATGGTCACGTCGATCGCCGACCTCGGCCCCGACGGCCTCACGGTGTACCCGGGCGACTACGACGACTTCCTGGTCGAGCGCGAGGCCCGGCGCGAGCTGCTCGAGGCGCGCGCGCGCAACCAGGCCAAGCGCATCGCCGAGGTCGAGCGCTTCATCGAGCGCTTCCGTTACCAGGCGACCAAGGCCCGCCAGGTGCAGAGCCGCATCAAGATGCTGGCGCGCGTCGAGCGCATCGAGCTGCCCGGCGCGCGCCGCCAGGTGCACTTCACGTTTCCGGAGCCGCCGCGCACCGGCCGCCGCGTGGCCACGCTGGCCGGCCTCCACAAGGCCTACGGCGACAACGTCGTCTACGCGGGCATCGACGTCGCGGTGGAGCGCGGCGAGCGGGTGGCGCTCGTCGGCGAGAACGGCGCCGGCAAGTCGACGCTGCTGAAGATCCTGGCCGGCGTCCTGCCGTTCGAGCGGGGCGAGCGGACGCTGGGCGCGCACGTGGCCGTCCACTACTACGCCCAGCACCAGCTGGACGCGCTCGCACCGACGCGGACGGTGCTGGAAGAGCTGGAGGCGGTGGCGCCCGAGTCGACCCACACGCGCCTGCGCACGATCCTCGGCGCATTCCTGTTTTCCGGGGACACGGTCGACAAGAAGGTCGCGGTGCTGTCGGGCGGCGAGAAGGCCCGCCTGGCGCTGGCGCGCATGCTGGTGCGGCCGGCCGCCCTGCTGTGCCTCGACGAGCCCACGAACCATCTGGACCTGGCCTCGCGCGAGGTGCTGGAGTCGGCGCTGGCCGCGTTCCCGGGCACGATCGTCTTCATCTCGCACGACCGCTACTTCATCAACCGGATCGCGACGGCGGTCGTCGAGGTCGCCGCCGGGCGGCTGACCTCCTATCCCGGCTCCTACGACGACTATCTCGACGCCAAGGCGCGCGCGGCCGATCCGACCGCGGGGGCCGCCGCTGGCGCCGGCCACGCGCGGCCGGCGGCGCGGCCGGCGCCCGAGCCGACGACACGCCCGCCGCGGCTGGCCCGCGCCTCGAAGGCGCGGGCCGGCGCCGACGGCGAGCGACGGGCGGCGGCGCGCCCGGCGGCCGCGCCCACGCCCGCGCCGGCCGCGCCGGTGGCGCGGATCATCAAGAAGAAGCCGGCGCCCGAGGTGCGCGAGCTCCGCCGGCGTGTCGAGGAGCTCGAGCATCAGATTCACGCGCTCGAGCAGCGCATCGCCCAGATCGGCGCGACCCTGACGGACCCGAAGCTCTACCTCGACGGCGACCGCGTCCGCGCCGTGTCGCGCGAGCGCAAGGCGGCGGAGGAGCAGATGACCGGACTCCTGCGCGAGTGGGAGGAAGTGTCGACGGCGCTGGCGGCGCACGAGTGACTCCGGGCGCGAACGAGTTCTGGGTCCCCATCGATCCCGACGAGCTGAAGCGCCAGCGCGCGAAGGCTCGCGCGCTGCGCGACAGCCAGTGGTGGAAGCGCCGGATCTCGAGCGGCGTCTGCTACTACTGCCGCCGTCAGGTCGGCGTCCGCGCGCTCACCATGGATCACATCGTCCCGCTCGGGCGCGGCGGCACCTCCATCCGCGGCAACGTCGTCCCCGCCTGCAAGGACTGCAACACGCGCAAGAAGGGCCTGCTTCCGATCGAGTGGCAGGAGTACGTCGATTCGCTCGGCGAGGATCAGTGATGTATCCAGTTCGCGTGACCGAAACGTTGGACGTTGACGCATTCCACGAGTGCTCGTTGAATGGCGGCGCTCGATCTCGAGCGTGCTGTGCACCGCTCACCCGAGGAGGCGTTTCATGTCCAGGCTCGTTGCGTTCGCCGTCCTGTTCAGCGTGGTTGCGCTCGTCGGCGCGCCAGTCGTCGCCGCCAGCGAGGCGATCAGCGCGTCGACACACGTCGGTGACGACAAGATCAACATCAACACCGCCGACGTGACGGACCTCATGAAGCTGCACGGAGTCCATCACCACCTCGCCGAGAAGATCGTGAAGTACCGGGACGAGCACGGCCTCTTCAAGAAGGCCGAGGACCTGCGCAAGGTCGACGGTGTCGGCGGTGGGTTGTGGGAGAAGAATCGCGAGCGCATCGTCGTGAAGTGACGTTCCGCGTCACTTTTTCTTGGCCGCGCCGAATCGCTGATGTAGGATGGCTTTACAAGTCGGTCGGAGCGATAACAGCGCTCCTTTGGCGTCCCCGCCAACAATTCCGTCGGCGGCTGACGTGACCGAGCCCCGGGCCGGGAGTCGGCATCCGGTTGGGGGTCAGCGGAACCTGGGCCTGCGTGGCGCCCTTGCCGAGAATAGGAGGTGATCCAGCCGATGTGTTCCTCTACGGTGATCTGTGAGGTGGTTGCCTCCTAGGCAGGGTCCACGCTAGCTCCGGGTGGCGCGCCTGGGAGTCCAGGCACCACCGGCCCCGACGATCCCGCCTCACCAGCGGGGCGGCGCGACGCGCGAGTGACAAGCATCACGCGCCGCAGCCATCGTCGGGGCCTTTTTTATACGTTTTTACAATGCGGGAGCCCGGGCCCGGGCCCGCAGCACGCGGGCCCGGGCGGAAGCGACAGGGGTTAGCTGATCTTCCGGACGTTCGCTGCCTGAAGACCCTTCGGGCCGCGGGTTACCTCGAACTCGACCTTGTCACCTTCGGCCAGGGACTTGAAACCCTGAGCCTGGATGGCGCTGTAGTGGACGAAGACGTCCTCTCCGCCTTCCTGAGTGATGAACCCGTACCCCTTCGCGTCGTTGAACCACTTCACCTGTCCCTGTGCCATCCTGCGACCTCTCTCTTCGGGGGTCTTCAGCCCCTGTGTGCTCCCGCCGTAATGGCGGGGTTACCTGCCTGAATTGGCAGGCAAACCGGCCCTGCTGGGTAAAAAAAAGCGCCGCGCGATAGTGGCCGCGCGGCGTGTGTCTCGATCTCTTCACTCGTCCCGACTCCGTGGATACCAAAAACCGGACGCAAGAATTACATGATGGCCCCGGGCAAGTCAACCCATTTCTACAGCGCGCGTGATTGGGCGCGAGCCGTTCTTGGTGCCGAGCCAGCCGGGGATCGCCACCGAGAAGCGCCCGGCCGTGCCGCCGGCGACCAGGATGTGAATCTCTTCCGGCGAGGGAAACTTGGCAATGAGGTCCTCGGGGGACGGGGGCTGCCTGCCGAAGCGGAGGTTCGTGCTCTCGCCGTGATCTTCATCGGGCAGCAGCGTCCGGTACGGAACGCGGATCCGCTCGAAGAGCGCCCGCGCCAGGTCCTCGCGCGTCCAGCCGTCGTCGGCGAATGTCCGCGCATGCTCGGGTCCCACGACGAGCATGGTGTGCGAGTAGAGTGGAAAATGCTTGCTGTTCCAGAGACCGGCCATCGACCAGCCGAGCGAGCCGGCGAGGCTGCGCGCGGTGCGGCTGGCGTGATCGGAGATTCCGTGGGGCCCCTCGCCGGCGAACAGGGTGACCGCGCTCTGTCCGGCCGCCAGCCCGCGCGCCACGTGATAGGGCGGCCACGGGCTCGCCTCCTCGTGCTCGGCGATGCAGTAGGTGTACCGGCCGGGATGGCCGAACGTCGACATCGAGATCTCGCCCGGGCGCACGCCGCCGATGTTGATCATCAGCAAGCGCAGCGCGCGGCCGATCGTCGCGTTGGCCCGGTAGCCGGGGCCGAACACCCCGAAGGACGCGTTGAGCGCGAGGCGTCCCCGGATCGGGCCGTTGACGACGATCAGCGGCGCCGAGAAATGCGTGGACGTCGCCACGCCGTGCAGGTTGAAGGCCGGATCGCACGCACACTCCACGGCGGCGAGCACGACGGGCAGATACTCGGGACGGCAGCCCGCCATGACCGCGTTGACGGCCGCCTTCTCGACGGTGACGCGGCCGTAGTTGGGCGGCATCTCGCCCACGAGCTCGCCGGCGCCGCGTCGCGTCGCCGCCAGCATCCGCTCGACGCGCTCGCGCGTGGGTGGCACCACCGGCAGCCCGTCGGTGACGCCGCGCTCGAACCACTCCTCGAAAATGTCCATGGTCCGTCGTGTTGGGGGCCCCGCAATGGCCCGCCTCGATGTCCGTCGTCATGGGGGCCCCGAGATGGCCCCCAAACCCCCGACGCTCGTCGCGCCGCGGCGGAGCCGTGGCGCGCCTCGATCACCGTCGCAGGGTATCATCGCGGTGCTATGCACGCGTGGCACGACGTCGAGCTCGGCGACGACATCGCGGGTCACTTCCGCGCCGTCATCGAGATCCCCAAGGGCTCCAAGATCAAGTACGAGCTCGACAAGGCGACCGGCCTGCTCGGTGTCGACCGCGTCCTGCACAGCGCCGTCCACTACCCCGCCAACTATGGATTCCTGCCGCGGACGTTCTGCGACGACGGCGATCCGCTCGACGTGCTCGTCCTCGGCCAGGAGCCGGTCGTGCCGCTGTGCATCCTGCGGGCGCGGGCCATCGGCGTGCTGACGATGAGCGACGAGAAGGGCGCGGACGACAAGATCGTCGCGATCCACGTCGACGATCCGGAGTACGCGCACTACCGCGACATCGCCGAGCTGCCGCCGCACCGGCTGCGGGAGCTCGAGCGGTTCTTCCTCGACTACAAGGCGCTCGAGAACAAGATCGTCAACGTCGAGGACTTTCGCGGGCGCCGCGAGGCCGAGGACGTGGTCCGCGCCGCCGTCCGCCTCTACCGCGAGCGGATCGTGCCGACGCTGGGGCGGGTGGGGGCGCGCTGACACTCGTCGTCACATGCAGTGCCACCCTGGACGTATTCCGGGGAGCTCCTTCGCCGCCGGCGCCGAGGTCGGGAGCGTTGAAGGGGCTCCGTGGCAGCCGCCCCGGCCGGCCGACCGGGGGCCGCCGCCCGCCGCCCGCGGCTTTGGCCAAGCCTCTGAAAATCTTTTCCTTTTCGAGGAAGGGACCGCGCCCGCCGCGGGGTTCCGCCCCGCGGGGAAGTCGCCTAAACGTCCGTAAAATTAGGGATACTGATGTTCTACAACCTGCTGGCCGGAATGTTCTCGAACGACCTTGCCGTGGACCTGGGGACCGCCAACACGCTCGTGTACGTGCGCGGGGAGGGGATCGTGCTGAACGAGCCCTCCATCGTCGCGATCCACCAGGCGGATCACTCCGTGCTGGCCGTCGGCCACGAGGCCAAGGCGATGCTCGGCCGCACGCCGGGCAACATCGTGGCCATCCGTCCCCTGAAGGACGGCGTCATCGCCGACTTCGACGTCACCGAGAAGATGCTCCACTACTTCATCTCCAAGGTGCACCGCCGCCGCACGCTCGTACGGCCCCGCATCGTCGTCGGCGTGCCGTCCGGCATCACCCAGGTCGAGAAGCGCGCCGTGCGCGACTCCGCGATGCAGGCGGGCGCGCGCGAGGTGTACCTCATCGAAGAGCCGATGGCGGCCGCCATCGGCGCCGGGCTGCCGATCCAGGAGCCGGGCGGCAACATGATCGTCGACATCGGCGGCGGCACCACCGAGGTCGCGGTCATCTCGCTCTCCGGCATCGTCTACGCGAAGTCGGTGCGGATCGCCGGCGACGAGATGGACGAGGCGATCGTGCAGTACATCAAGAAGCACTACAATCTGCTGGTCGGCGAGCGGCGCGCCGAGGAGATCAAGATGGCGCTCGGCTCGGCCTACCCCATGGGCGGCGAGCGCCGCACCATGGAGGTCAAGGGCCGCGATCTCATCGACGGTATCCCGAAGACGATCGTGATCACCGACGAGGAGATCCGCGAGGCGCTCCGGGAGCCGGTCATGACGATCGTGGAGACGGTGCGTACCTGCCTGGAGCGGACGCCGCCCGAGCTGGCCGCCGACATCGTGGACAAGGGCATCGTGCTGACCGGCGGCGGGGCGCTGCTGCGCGGCCTTGACCACCTGCTGCGCCAGGAAACCAACCTGCCGGTGACCCAGGGCGAGGACCCGCTCTCCTGCGTCGCGCTCGGAACCGGCAAGGTGCTCGACGAGCTCGATCTGCTCAAGAAGGTGGCCATCCCGGCCTGATCTGTTCGTCCGGGGGTCGACGGTGAAGATTCGCGCATTCGCGCTGCTGGGTACCGTGGCGGCGGTGTGCCTGCTCCTGCTGACCCTGCAGATGCGCGGTCACATCGCCGGCGCCTCCGACGCGCTCGCCGTCGTCACCACGCCCATCCAGAGCGTGCTGACCCGCGTGAATCGCACCGCGTTCGGCCTGTGGTCGACGTACCGCGACTGGAAGAACGTCCGCGCCCAGAACCGCCGGCTGCGGGAGGAAACGCAGACGTTGCGGGTGAACGCGCTCCGCGTCACCGAGACGACCGAGGAGAACCGCCGGCTGCGCCGGCTGCTCGCGCTGAAGGAGTCGATGCCGCTGGCGACGTTGTCGGGAGAGGTCATCGCGCGCGAGTGGGGCGGCTGGGTGCGCTCGCTCACCGTCAACCGCGGCCGGGCCGACCGGGTGACGCGGCTCACGGCCGTGATCGCGCCCGACGGGCTGATCGGCCGCGTGGTGGACGTGCGGCCGGGCGCCTCGATCGTGCAGGTGCTCATCGATCCGACCTCGACGGTCGGCGCCCACGCGGTCCGCGCGCGCACCCAGGGCATCGTGGAGGGCGAGCCCCGCGGCACGCTGCGCTTCAAGTACATGTCGACGATCGCGGGTCGGCGCTCTTCCACTACGCGCAGCTGGCGCCCGCCGTCGACTTCGCCCGCATCGACGAGGTGCTCCTCATCGTCGGTGAGGGTGCCCACGACGTGGCGGCGCTCTTCCCGCCGGCGGGCGGCTGATGCGCGCCTTCGTCGTCGTCGCCATCTTCGGAGGCGGCTTCGCCCACGCCACGCTGGGGCCGGCGCTGCGCATCGCCGACGTCGCGCCCGACATCCCGCTGATCGTGGTGGTGCTGCTGGCGCTGCGGCGGGGCCCCGAGTTCGGCTGCGGTGCCGGCTTCGTGGCCGGGCTGCTGCAGGACGCCGCCTCCGGCGGGCTGCTCGGCGTGCAAGCGCTGACGAAGGCGCTGATCGGGTTCCTGATCGGCGGGCTCGGCGGCCGGCTTCGCGTCGGTCAGCCGCTCGTGCAGGTCCCGGGCCTGGTGCTGCTGACGATCACCGAGGGCCTGGCGCGCTTTGCGCTGCTCAAGCTCTTCCACTTCCCGGCGCCGTTCGGCGAGCTGATGGCCTACGTCATCCTGCCGCAGGCCCTCTACAACGGCTTCCTGGGCGCCGCCCTCGTCCTCGCGCTGACGTGGGCGGAGACGACCACCGAGCGCGTCTCGTGAGTCCCGCGCTGCGAGCCGGCGGCGAGGCCAGCCTGTGAGCGCGGTCGGTCGGCTCGGCTACCTCGGCGGCCGGATGCCCGGGCGGCCGGATCCCGGACGACGCCGCATCGTCGCGATGGCCGGTCTCGTCACCACCGCGCTGCTGGTCGTCGTCTGCCAGCTCTGGTACCTGCAAGTCCTCGAGGGCGGCCGCTTCCAGGAGGCGTCGGAGAAGAATCGCATCCGGGTGCGGCCCATCGCGGCCCCGCGCGGCATCCTCTTCGATCGCAATGGGCTGCCGCTGGTCGACAACCGTCCGGCCTTCACGCTGTCGCTGATCCCGCGCGAGCTCGATCGCGACCCGGTGCAGCGCGACGTCACCCTGGGCCGGCTCGCCTCGCTGCTGCAGATCCCGTTCGCCGAGCTGCAGGACGCCGTCGCCCGGGTGTCGCCCGATTCCATCCTGCCGGTGCGCGTGCGCCGTGGCCTCAGCATCGACGAGGTGGCCCGCGTGGAGGAGTGGAAGCTCGAGCTGCCGGGTGTGATCGTGGAGGTCGAGCCGCAGCGCGCGTACCCGACGAGCCGCTTCGCCGCCCATCTCCTCGGCTACGTCCGCGAGGCCAGCGACGACCAGCTCAAGCAGGGCCGCTACCGCCGCGGCGACATGGTCGGGCAGACCGGCCTCGAGCGGCTCCTCGACGAGTTCCTGCGGGGCAAGGACGGCGGCGAGCGCATCGAGGTCGACGCGATGGGCCGCCAGATCCGCCTGATCCAGTCCACCGAGCCCCACCCGGGCGCCCAGGTCGTCACCACCATCGATCGCCGCGTGCAGGAGGCCGCCGAACGCGCGATGGAGGGCAAGGCCGGAGCGGTGGTCGTGATGGACCCCCGCAACGGCGACGTGCTGGCCATGGTGTCGACGCCGGCCTTCGAGATCGATCGCTTCACCGGCTCGATCGACCGCAACGCCTGGCTGCGGGTGATGCAGGACCCGAATCACCCGCTGCTCAACCGCACGATCCAGTCGCAGTATCCGCCCGGCTCCGTCTTCAAGATGGTGGTGACGGCGGCCGGGCTGCAAGAGGGCACGCTCGTGCCCAGCGATCGCGTGAACTGCACGGGCGAGTTCCACCTCGGCAACTGGACGTTCAAGGACTGGAAGAAGGAAGGGCACGGCAGCGTGGACCTCATGCGGGGGATCCGCGACTCGTGCGACATCTTCTTCTACAACGCCGGCCTCAAGGTGGGCGCGCCGGCGATCGCGAAGTACGCCACCGCGTTCGGCTTCTCGACCCTCACCGGCATCGAGCTCGGCGGCGAGAAGCCCGGCCTGATCCCGCAGCCGCGATTCTCGCGGCGGGGCCGGCCGGCCTCCTGGCACGCCGGCGAGACCGTCAACATGTCGATCGGCCAGGGCGCCGTGCTGGTGACGCCGATGCAGGTCGCGCGCTTCATGTCGGCCATCGCCAACGGCGGCGTGCTGTGGAAGCCGCGGCTCGTGCAGCGCATCGAGCGCCCCGAGAAGGGCGTGGTGTGGGGCGACGCCGGCAGCGTCAACGGCCACGTCGAGCTGTCGCCGATGGTGTGGGCGTTCCTGCGGCAGGCGCTGTGGGCCGTCGTCAACGACGGCGGCACCGGCGCCGCGGCCCGGATCGCCGGCCTCGACATCGCCGGCAAGACCGGCACCGCCCAGACGATCGCGAACTCGAAGTCCTCGAAGGGCCAGGACCACGCCTGGTTCGCGGCGTTCGCGCCGGTGAAGGATCCCGAGGTCGTGGTGGTCGTGCTCGTCGAGCGTGGCGGTCACGGCGGCGAGGCGGCGGCCCCGATCGCGCGGCAGATCTTCAACACCATCTTCCTGGAGAAGGTCGCGGCGGTCGAGATTCGCGGATGACCTTCGGCATCGATCGCCGGCTCCTGCAGAACGTCGACTGGCCCCTGCTCGGCGCCACCGTCAGTCTGGTCACGCTCAGCGCCACCACGCTGGCCACGCTCAACGTCGGCCGGGCGGGCGGCGGCATCGCCCTCCGGCAGATCGCCTGGTTCGGCCTCGGCATCGTCGCGCTGACGATCGTCGCCAGCATCGACTATCGCCGTCTGGTGCGGGCGGCGCCGATGCTCTACCTGGCCGGCCTCGGCGTCCTGGTCACGGTGTTCGCGCTCGGCCGCACGGTGTCGGGCGCCCGGCGCTGGCTCATGGTGGGCCCGCTCTCGGTGCAGCCCTCCGAGCTCTTCAAGCTCTGCTTCGTCCTGATGGTCGTGTGGCTGCTGTCGACGCGCTGGGCGCAGCCGGTGAACAAGACCGTGCTCGTCGTGGCGGCGCCGCTGGCCATCGTGCCGGCGGCGCTCATCGTCAAGCAGCCCGACCTCGGCACCGCGCTCCTGCTGTTCCCCGTCCTGATCGCCCTGCTCATCGCGGCCGGGATGCGGCTGCGGATCCTGGGAGGACTCGTCCTCGCCGGGCTCGCCGCAGCCCCCCCGGTGTGGCTCGCGTTGAAGGACTATCAACGGGACCGGATCCTCGTGTTCCTGGACCCGTTCCGCGATCCCCTCGGGAGAGCGTACAACGTGATCCAGGCCAAGATCGCGATCGGCTCGGGACAGCTCCTGGGCAAGGGCGTGGCCGGCGCCACACAGAGCCGGCTCTCCTTCCTTCCGGAGCGTCACACGGATTTCATTTTCGCCGTATTCGCCGAGACGTGGGGCTTCGTCGGTTGCCTCGTGCTGCTCACCTGCTACGCGCTGCTCCTGCTCCGCGGGTTCGACATCGCGGCCTCGACGCGCGAGCCGGTGGGCCGGCTGGTCGCCCTGGGCGTCACCGCGCTGGTGGCGACGCAGGTGCTCGTGAACGTGGGCATGGTGACGGGGTTGATCCCGGTCGTCGGGATCCCGCTGCCATTCATGAGCTACGGCGGCTCGTCGATGGTCGTCTCCATGATGGCCCTGGGCCTCCTGCTCTCGGTAAGGATGCGGCAGTTCCAATGAGGTGCTGCCGTGAGCAAACGGATCGTCGTCAACGTCGGCCTGCTCGAAACGCGCGTCGCCGTCCAGGAGGGTAACCTCCTCACCGAGCTGTACCTCGAGCGTCACCGCCACCGCTCCATCGTGGGCAGCGTCTACAAGGGCACGGTGACGAACGTGCTGCCGGGCATGCAGGCGGCCTTCGTCGACATCGGGCTCGTGAAGGACGCGTTCCTCTACGCCGGCGACTACACCGCCAATCTCGCCGAGGTCCGCTCCATGCTGGCCGCCGAGACCGGCGATGAGGACGCCGACGACCTCGATCCCGACGAGGAGCCGCGCCGCGAGGCCACCGGCCCCATCGAGGAGATGCTGAGCCGCAACCAGACGGTGCTGGTCCAGGTCTCCAAGGAGTCGCTCGGCACCAAGGGCGCGCGCATCACGTCGTTCATCTCGCTGCCCGGCCGCTACGTCGTGTACATGCCGCAGGCCCGCCACGTCGGCGTCTCGCGGCGCATCCGCGACGACGACGAGCGGGAGCGGGAGCGGCTGCGGGCGGTCCTGCGCGGTCTGGACCTGCCGCCGGGCGGCTTCATCCTGCGAACGAACGCCGAGGGCAAGGGCGAGGCCGAGTTCGCCCAGGACGTGGAGTTCCTCGGCCGGCTGTGGAAGCAGATCCAGACCCGGTACGAGCAGGCGGCGGCGCCGGCCGTCCTGCACGAGGAGATGGACCTGACGTTCCGGGTCGTGCGCGACCTCTTCTCGCCGGAGGTCGACGAGTTCGTGGTGGACGACCGGGCCGCCTACGACAAGTGCCGGGGCTACGTGCAGGCGCTGGTGCCGGCGCTGGCCGACCGCGTGCGGCTCTACACCGACCGCGCGCCGATCTTCGACGCGTTCGGCATCGAGAAGGACATCGAAAAAGCGCTGCGGCGGCGCGTGTGGCTGAAGTCCGGCGGCTACATCGTCATCGACCACACCGAGGCGCTGGTCTCGATCGACGTCAACACCGGCAAGTACGTCGGCAAGCGCGACTTCGAGCAGACGGTGCTCAAGATCAACCTGGAGGCGGCGAACGAGGTCGTGCGCCAGATCCGCCTGCGCGACCTCGGCGGGATCATCATCATCGACTTCATCGACATGGAGGCCCCCGAGCACCGCGAGCAGGTCGAAAAGGCCGTCAAGCGCGCGCTGGGCGACGACAAGGCCCGCACCAACGTGCTCCAGATCTCCGAGCTGGGGTTGGTCGAGATGACGCGCAAGCGCGTGCGCCAGGATCTCCGGGCGCTGCTCACCCAGCACTGCGCCACCTGCCGCGGCAGCGGCGTCGTCAAGTCCGACGAGACGCTGGCGGCCGAGATCTTTCGAGCCATCCAGGCCAAGGCCGCCGCCGAGGCGCCGGCCGGCGAGGGGCGCGAGATCGTCGCCCGCGTGCATCCCGATGTCGCCGCCTACCTCGAGCGTGAGGGGCGCGAGGCGCTCCAGCGCCTGGAGGCCGGACTCGAGGTGAAGGTCACGGTGCAGCCGGCGGCGAGCCAGAGCCAGCGCGAGGACTACGAGGTGCGGGTGCGCTGAGGACGCGCGCCCTGGGGTCGCGCATGGAGCGCATGGACTACGAGCGTCCGGGCGTCGCCGAGACGTACGCCCGGGCCCGGGCCCTGCCCGACGAGGCGCTCGATCTCTGGCGCGACGTCCTGCGCGCGCTGGTGCCGCCGGCCGGCATCGTGCGCGTCGCCGATGTCGGTTGCGGCACCGGCCGGTTCACCGCGTGGCTCGCCGAGGTCTTCGATGCCGCCGTCCTCGGCGTCGAGCCGTCACGCCGGATGCTGGCGGCCGCGCCGGCGGCGCCCCGCGTCCGCTACGTGAATGCCGCCGGCGAGGCGTTGCCGGTCCGCGGCGGCGCGCTCGACGTGGCCTTCCTGTCGCTCGTCTACCATCACTTCACCGATCCCGACCAGGTGGTCCGCGAGCTGCGGCGGTCGCTGCGCCCGGGCGGCCGCGTCATCGTTCGCACGACCACCCGCGAGATCCTCGACGGCTTTGCCTATCTGCGATTCTTTCCGGAAGGGCTCGCGCTCGACGAGCGGCGCATGCCGACACGGGCCGCGTTGCGGGCGACGTTCGAGGCGGGCGGCTTCGTGGCCGGCGCGCAGGAGCTGGTCCATCAGCGGGTGGCGCGCGGGCCGATCGCGTACGTCGCCCGGATCCGCCGGCGCGGCATCTCGACGCTGCAGCAGCTCTCCGACGAGGCGTTCGAGCGCGGCCTCACGGCGCTGGAGGCCTGGTGCCGGACGCTGGCGCCCGAGCACGTGTTCTTCCATCCGCTCGACGTGTTCGTCTTCGCGGCGCCGTGCTAGCATCCCGCCACCATGGCCCGCACGCCGCCCTCGCGCGTCAGCGCCCGCAAGGTCCTCCTCGATCTGCGGCTGGCCTCGCGCAAGGGTGACCGCGCCGCGCTCTCCCTCGCGCTGGACCAGATGCGCACGCTCGCTCACTCGCCCCGGTACTGGGAGCGCTATCTGGGCCTGCTGCGCAATCCACTCGCGCGCCTCGTCGATCTGCTCGTGATCAAGCAGGGCGAGCGCATCGCCCACCAGAAGGGCTGGAAGCTGTCCCGCCCCGCGCCGCCGGCCGATGGCAAGCCGCGGCGCGGCTCCACGAGAACCGCGCGGCGTCGGCGCGCCGCGCCGGCCTCGCCGAGCGCCACGCAGCCGTCCCTGTTCGAGTGACCCCGGCGGCGCATCGGCGCGCCGGCCTCCCGCCGGCCATTGACACGCGCGGGCCCTGGGGGGATATTACCCCCTGGGGGTATCGAGCGTGCTGAGCGAGGACACGCGGGCCAAGGCGCGCGGCCGCCTGCGCCGGATCGAGGGGCAGGTGCAGGGCCTGCAGCGCATGATCGACAACGACGCCTACTGCGTCGACATCCTCCTGCAGGTCTCGGCCGTCCAGGGCGCGCTCGAGCAGGTGCAGAAGCTCCTGCTCGGTCGCCACATCGAGTCGTGCGTGACCGATGCCCTGCGCTCGGGCTCGAAGTCCGAGCGCCAGCAGAAGATCGAGGAGCTGCTCGAGGTGTTCGCGCGCTTCGGGGCCAGGTGATGGCGGCCGAGCGGCTCACGCTCCCCGTGCGCGGAATGCACTGCGCCGCCTGTGTGGGGAAGGTCGAGGGCGCGCTGACCGGCGTGCCCGGCGTCGAGACGGCCGCCGTGAACCTGGCCACCGAGCAGGCCACCGTCGCCTTCGATCCAGCGCAGACGAGCGTTCCGGCGCTGCGACGGGCGGTGGCGGCGGCCGGCTACGACCTGGCGGCGGCGCCGGTGGCGCGCGGCGGTGAGGCCGAGGATCGCGAGCGCCGGGCGCGCGAGGTCGAGCAGCGACGCCTGCGCCGCAAGGTGGTGATCGGCGCGCTGCTCTCGGCGCCGCTCCTCGTCGGCGGCATGCCCGCGCTGTTCCCGTGGGTGCCGGCCTGGCTGCGCGATCCCTGGCTTCAACTCGTGCTGGCGACGCCCGTGCAGTTCTGGGTCGGCGCCGACTTCCATCGGGCGTTCCTGCGCGATCTGCGCCATCGCAGCGCGAGCATGTCCACCCTCGTGTCGCTCGGCACCAGCGCCGCCTATCTCTTCAGCCTGGCGGTCACGCTGTGGCCGCACGTCTTCCATGCCGCCGGTGGCATGACCTACTACGAGACCGCGGCCGTGGTCATCACGCTGGTGGCGCTGGGTCGCTGGCTCGAGGCCCGCGCGCGCGGGCGGACGTCGGAGGCGATCCGCCGGCTGGTGAGCCTGGCGCCGCGCACGGCACGGGTGCTCCGCGACGGCGCCGAGGTCGACGTCCCGACCGGCGACGTCCTCGTGGGCGACCTGATTCGCATCCGCCCGGGCGAGCGCGTGCCGGTCGACGGCGCCGTCGTCGACGGCGCCTCGACGGTCGACGAGTCGATGCTGACCGGCGAGAGCCTGCCGGTGGACAAGACGGCCGGCGCCACCGTGTTCGGCGGCACCGTGAACCGCACCGGCAGCTTCGTGTTCCGCGCCACGCGCGTCGGCAGCGAGACGACGCTGGCCCGCATCGTCAGCCTCGTCGAGGAGGCCCAGGGCTCGCGCGCGCCCATCCAGCGCCTGGCCGATCGCGTGGCCGCGATCTTCGTGCCGGTGGTGCTGGCGATCGCGGCCGCGACGTTCGTCGGCTGGTGGCTGCTCGGCCCGGCGCCGTCGGTCCTGTACGCCCTGACCAACGCCGTCGCCGTGCTCGTCATCGCGTGCCCGTGCGCGATGGGCCTGGCCACGCCGACGGCGATCATGGTGGCCACCGGCCGGGGCGCCGAGGTGGGCGTGCTCGTCCGCAGCGCGGCGGCGCTGGAGACGCTCCACCGCGTCGACACGATGGTCTTCGACAAGACCGGCACCCTGACGGTGGGCCGTCCGAGCGTCGTCGACGTCGTGCCCGTCGCCGGCGCCGCCGAGAGCGAGGTTCTCGCCCTGGCGGCCGCCGCCGAGCAGGGCTCCGAGCACCCCATCGGCGAGGCGATCGTGGCGCGGGCGAAGGAGCTCGGGCTCGCGCTGCCGCCGGTCGCCGAGTTCATCACGGTGCCCGGGCAGGGCGTCGACGCCATGGCAGCGGATGGTCGCGTGCTCCTCGGCAATCGCGCCCTGATGGACGCGCGTGGGGTGGAGGTCGACGCGCTGGCTCCGCGCGCGGCGGCGCTGGCCGCCGACGGCAAGACGGTCGTCTATCTGGCCTTCGCCGGCCGCGCGCTCGGCCTCCTCGCCGTCGCCGACGCGCTGAAGCCCGAGGCGGCGCGCACCGTGCGCGCGCTCCGCGAGCTCGGCCTGAGCGTCGCGATGCTGACCGGCGACCATCGCGCGACGGCGGCCGCCATCGCGCGCGCGGCCGGCATCGACCGCGTGCTGGCCGAGGTGCCGCCCGAGGGCAAGGCGGCCGAGGTGAAGGCGTTGCAGGCCGAGGGCCGCCGGGTCGCGATGGTGGGCGACGGCATCAACGACGCGCCGGCGCTCGCCCAGGCCGACGTCGGCATCGCCATGGGCTCCGGCACCGACGTCGCCATCGAGGCCGCCGACGTCACGCTGCTGCGGGGCGACCTCGCCGGCGTGGTCGCGGCGGTCGAGCTCTCGCGCCGCACGATCCACGTGGTGAGGCAGAACCTCGTGTGGGCGTTCGGCTACAACGTGATCCTGATCCCGGTGGCCGCCGGCCTGCTCTATCCGTTGTGGGGCGTGCTGCTGTCCCCGATCCTCGCCGGCGCGGCGATGGCGTTCTCGTCGGTGTCGGTCGTCACGAACAGCTTGAGACTCAGGCGATGGAGACCCCGCGATGGCCGTTGATCCGGTCTGCAAGATGACGGTGGAGCCCGCCCGGGCGGCGGCGCAGTCCACGTACAAGGGCGAGCGCTACTACTTCTGCGCGGCCGGCTGCAAGCAGAAGTTCGACCGGGAGCCGGAGAAGTACCTGGCCGGCGGCACGAGCGAGATGAACCGCTGATGCGCGGGGGCGGGCTCCTGAGCGGGCGCGACCGCTACGAGCGCGTGATGCACGGCTGGGTGGACAGCGCCGCCGACGACGCATTCACCCACACCGTGCGCCTCTCCGACGACGATCGCGCGCTCGAAGCGGTCGTCGTGGCCCTGCCGTCGCCGACCTACGCGGTGCGCCAGGCGCGGCTCACGTCGCTGGCCGGCCGCGTGGCGCCCTCGATCGCCGACGGCTTCGCGCGACTGGCCGGCGCCGAGATGGTGGGCGGCCTCACCCGGCGGACGGCCGGGCTCCTCGGCGACGCCGACGGCGGCGCGCTGGCGGTGGACGCGACGATCGAGATCGCGCGCCTGGCACGCCAGGTCGCCAGGATGCCGCGGGCGCTCGCCGAGCGCGCGACGTCCGGCGACCCGCTCGACTGCTGGCATCTCGACACGACGGGCTGGGTCGATCTGCCGGAATCGTGTTTCACGTACAGCGCGGCCGGCCGCGCGCTCTTCGGCACCCGGACGATCGCCACGCCGATGGTGCCCGACCTCTACAGCCCGCGGCCGGGGCAGCGGAAGGTCTTCGAGCGCCGCAAGGTGGCGCGGCTCGAGCGCGTGGGGAGCCGCCTGCGCCTGTTCCACTCGATGCACGACAACGTGCACGGCTTCGAGCTGCGCCTGGAGATCGACGAGGCCAGCGGGACGGTCGTGCGCGCGGAGCACGTGACGCCCCGGCTGCCGTACATGGGCGTGTGCTCCGAGCCCCAGCGCAAGCTCGCCGCGCTCGTCGGCGAGACCGCCGACGCCGGCCTCCGCAAGCGCATCCAGACGACACTCGGCGGCCAGTCCGGCTGCGCGCAGCTCTATGACCTCACCGCCGACCTCCTGAAGCTGCTGGGGTGATTCGTTAGCTGGGGGGCCTCGAACCCGGCCCCCCAAGGCGCACGGATGTTCGTCGCGCCCCGGCGATGCCGGGGTGCTCCTCTGTCCCGCGACAGGCGGTTCTTCCTACACCCAGACGTCGAGGTAGAGGTCGGGGCGGAAGGGATCGAGGCCGACGGCGGCCGGCTCGCGGCCGGCGAACGCCGCGCGCGGGGCCAGGCCGACCAGCTCGGCGCGCTCGATCGCGATCCCGCGGCGCGCGGCCTCGGCGCTCACGCGATCGAAGACGGCCGGCAGCGGCGTCACGCGGTAGTCGAGCACATTCATCGAGACCTGGACGCGGTCGCGACTGGCCAGCGGCAGGCCGAGCGCCTGCACCGCCGGCAGCCCGCCGCTGCTCTCGCGCACCGCCCGCGCGATCGCGCGCGCGGCCGCGAGGTCGTGGCTCGCCAGCCAGACGTTGTAGGCGACCAGCACGTCGCGGGCGCCGACCAGGATCGCGCCCGCCCGCGGGTCGAATCGCGCGGGGCCGTCATCGGGCGCGCCGTCGGGCGCGGCGAGCCGCTCGGCCAGCCCCTCGTACTCGCCGTGACGCAGCTCGCGCAGCGTCCGTCGCCCGGGCCCGCGGGCGGCCTGGCCGTAGTAATAAACGGGCAGTGCGTGGCGCTTAGCCAGCTCGTGGCCGACCTGCCGCGCGAGCGTGACCGCCTCGGCCATGGTGACGCCGGCCAGCGGCACGAACGGCACGACGTCGAGCGCGCCCAGGCGCGGATGGATCCCGCGGTGCGCGCGCATGTCGATCTCGGCGAGGACGGCGTCGGCCAGCGCGAGCGCTCCGGCCGCGACCGCGTCCGGCCGGCCGAGGAAGGTGAAGACCGAGCGATGGTGATCGGGATCGGCGTGCACGTTGGCCAGCGTGACGCCGGGCACCGCGGCCACGACCGCGCGCAGCCGGCGCAACCGTCCCGGATCCCGGCCCTCGCTGACGTTCGGCACGCACTCCACGATCGGCCCGGTCGTGGTCACGGCGGTATACTACGGGACGCGATGCCGTTCCTGCCAACGGGCAAGTTGCCGGCCGACCTGCTGCAGGCCGTTCTCGACAAGCACGTCGCCCACGATCCGCGCGTGGTGGTCGGCCCGCGAGTCGGCGAGGACGCCGCGGTCATCGACCTCGGCGATCGCTACCTCGTCGCCACCGCCGATCCGATCACCTTCGCCACCGAGGAGCTCGGCTGGTACGCGCTGCACGTCAACGCCAACGACATCGTGGTGCGAGGCGCCACGCCGCGCTGGTTCCTCGCCACGCTGCTGCTGCCGGCCGGCGCGACCGACGACGAGACGGTGCGACGGCTCTTCGCGCAGCTCGCCGAGGCGTGCGAGGCCCTCGACGTCGCGCTGGTCGGCGGCCACACCGAGGTGACGCGCGGCCT
Organism: Candidatus Rokuibacteriota bacterium; assembly: GCA_005887895.1. Classification (GTDB taxonomy): domain Bacteria; phylum Methylomirabilota; class Methylomirabilia; order Rokubacteriales; family CSP1-6; genus AR5. The sequence goes on along the minus strand of VBPC01000178.1, from coordinate 11,235 downwards.
CGATCGGCCGATCGTGGCCGGCACGATGCTGGGCGAGGTGGCCAGGGACAAGCTCGTCACCACGTCGGGCGCGCGGGTCGGCGACGCGATCGTGATGACCAAGGGCGTGCCGCTCGAGGGCGCCGCGATCATCGCGCGGGAGAAGGAGGCGGAGCTGCTCGCCCGGGGCGTGCGCGCCTCGGTCGTGCGCACGGCCCGGGGCTTCCTGCGCACGCCCGGCATCAGCGTGCGGCCGGAGGCGGAGATCGCCGGCGAGGTGGCGACCGTGCACGCCATGCACGATCCGACCGAGGGGGGCATCGCCACCGCGCTGCACGAGCTGGCCGCGGCCGCCGGCGTCGGGCTGCGCATCGACCACGACCGCATCATGGTGCTGCCGGAAGGCCGCGCGCTCTGCGACGCGTTCGGCCTCGACCCGCTCGGCACGATCGCCTCCGGCGCGCTGCTGCTGACGCTGGCGCCGGCCGAGGCCGGGCGGGTCCTGCACGCGCTGGCGCGCGAGTCCATCGACTGCCACTTCATCGGACAGGTCGTTCCCGCCGAGCAGGGCGTCACGCTGGTCCAGGGCACGCGGCAGTGGCCGCTGCCCACCTTCGCCCGCGACGAGATCGCCCGGCTGTTCGGCGAGGGCTGAGCGTGCCGCAGCTGGGCTACTCGCGCCGCCCGGTCGCGCTCGGCCGCGACGGCCTCGTCGCCTCCTGCCATCCGCTGGCCACGCTGGCCGGCGTCGAGACGCTGAAGGCCGGCGGCAACGCCATCGACGCCGCCGTCGCCACCAATGCCGTGCTGGCGGTGACCCAGCCGAACAACTGCGGCGTGGGCGGTGACCTCTTCTGCCTCTACTACGAGGCGGCGGCGCGGCGCGTGCACTTTCTCAACGGGGCCGGCCGCTCGGGCTCGCGCGCGTCGCCGGACGAGCTGCACCGGCGCGGCCTCGAGCGGCTGCCCATCGTCGGCGCGCCGACGGTCAGCGTGCCGGGGTGCGCGCGGGCGTGGGCGATGTTGCTGGAGCGCTTCGGGACCTGCCGGCTCGACCGGCTGCTGGCGCCGGCCATCGCGTGCGCGGAGCGCGGCTTTCCGACGACGTCCATCGTCAGCCAGGCCATCGCGGAGTTCGCGCCGCTGACCCCCGATCCCGAATGGCGTCGCGTGTTCCTGCCGGGCGGCCGGCCCCCGCGGCTCGGGGAGATCTTTGTGCAGGCCGATCTGGCGCGCACGCTGCGCGAGCTCGCCGCCGAGGGGCCCGAGCTCTTCTACCGCGGCCGGGTGGCGCGCGCGATCGCCGAGCGGATGGAGCGCGACGGCTTCGTCACCGCCGACGACCTCGCCGCGCACAGCGGCGAGTGGGGCGAGCCGATCGCGACGACGTACCGCGGGGTCACCGTGTACGAGACGCCGCCGCCGACCCAGGGCCTGACCGCGCTCATGGCGCTCAACATGCTGGAGACCGATCGCCTGGCCACGCGCGCGCTGCATTCCGTCGAGCACCTGCACCTGCTCATCGAGGTCGTCAAGCTGGCTTACGCCGATCGCGACCGCTGGATCGGCGATCCCGAGCAGGCGCGGGTGCCGGTCAGCGCGCTGCTCGACAAGACGTACGCGGCCGAGCGGCGCCGGAAGGTCGATCCCGGCAAGGCCGGGACCTTCGTGGCCGGCGAGCCCGACGGCGACACCACGGGCTTCGTCATCGCCGACGGCCACGGCAACGTCGTCGCCGTCATCCAGAGCCTCTTCAACGCGTTCGGCTCCGGCGTGGTGCCGCCGGGGACGGGGATCGTGCTGCAGAATCGTGGGCGTCACTTCACGCTCGACCCCGGGCACCCGAGCGTGCTGGCTCCGCGCAAGCGCCCGTTCCACACGCTGATGGCCTCGATCGCCACGCGGGACGACCGGCCGGTGATGGGCTTCGCGACCATGGGAGGCAACGGGCAGGCGATGTTCCACGTCCAGGTTCTGACCAACGTCTTCGACTACGGCCTCGACATCCAGGAGGCGATCGAGCGCCCGCGATTCCTCATCGGGGCGTTCCTGCCCGACGATCCCGCCGACGCGATCCACGTCGAGAGCCGCGTGCCCGCCCGCGTGCTGGCGGCGCTGAAGCGCCGGGGTCACGCCATCAAGGCGGTGCCCGACCTGTTCTACCGCGTCGGCCACGCCCACGGGGTCGTGGTCGGCGACGGAGTGCTGATCGGCGGCGCCGATCCCCGCGGCGACGGCGTCGCCCTGGGGTTCTGATGCGCGCGCCGCTCGTCCTCGTCGCCGCCGTGACGGTGGTGGTCGCCGCCGCCGGGCTCGTCGACGCCGCCGAGTGGGGGCTCATCCAGCCCGGCGTGAGCACGACGCAGTCCGTCCGCGCGCAGTACGGCACACCGTCCCGGATGGACCGCCAGAAGATCGACAACTACGACATCGAGAAGTGGATCTACCAGGACGACCGGGCGCCGACGGGCATCGTGCGGCTCACCGTCGAGTTCGGCCTCCTCCGTGACGGCAAGTACCAGCCGGAGGTCGTGCGCGTCTTCGAGCTGGAGCCACACGGCGGCACGTTCAATCGCGGCATCGTGAGCAGCGGCTGGGGGCTGCCCGACCGGATCGGGCAGCAAGGCAACGAGGAGGTCTTCCTCTACAAGGAGGGGCTGCTCGTCTACTTCGCCGAGAACGGCTGGAACGTGCGCCTGATGATCTTCACGCTGCCCCAGCCGCGCGATCCGACCGAAGAGAAGCCGCAGCGCTGACGAGTCCCCGGACGGGGATCGGCAACCAGTCGGGCCGGTTGTTGGCCTCGTAGACGATCTCGTAGGCGGCCTTCTCCACTTCCAGCACCGCCAGCGCGCGCGTGAGCGCGGCCTCGCCGCCGGGCAGAAACGACGCCGGGCCGGCCGCGTCGCGATAGCCGGCGAGGTACGCGCGGCGGGCGGCGTCCTCCCACCCCGTCGGGGCCCGGCGCGCGCTGGCCGCCGCGTAACCGAGCGAGCGGAGCAGCCCGGCCACGTCACGCAGCGGCGTGTGTTTGCGCCGTCGCTCGGCCAGCGGGCGCAGCGGCTCGCCCTCGAAGTCGATGAGCGCCCAGTCCTCGCCGTCGCGGACGGCCAGCGTCTGGCCCAGGTGGAAGTCGCCATGGTGGCGGAGCTTGGTGGCACCGACGAGCCCGCCGAGCCCGCCGGCGTCGATGCGGGTGGGCACGCCGTCCGAGGGCCGATCGCCCAGCGCCGCCCGCGCGAGGTCGAGCTGGCGCTGGACGTCGTCCGTCCAGGCCAGCACGTCGCCGGGCGTGATGCGCTCGGGTGCGAACGCGGGATCGCGCGCGTCGGACGCCAGCGCCACGTGCAGCTCGCCCGTGCGGCGGCCGAGACGCTCGAGCGCGGACAGCGCGCCGTCGCCGCCCGCCAGCCGGTCGAGCAGCCAGCGCCAGCCGTCGCGGGCGCCGGTGACCATCTCCTGGAGCATTGCCAGCGCCCACACGCCCTCGCCGTCGCGGTAGTCGAGGCTGCCGGCCAGCCGCGGCGTGTGGCGGAACTCCGTCCGCTCGGTGAGAAAGCGCGTGATCTCCACGTCGGGATGCACGCCGACCCCCAGCCGGCGGAAGTGCTTGAGGATCAGCGCCTCGCCGAACACGACGGAGGTGTTGCTCTGCTCGCCGGCGAGCCGTCGCGGCGGAAGGTCGGCGACGTCGGTGGCCGGCCACGCGCGCGTCGGCGCGCCGACGACCTCGCCGCGCGCGCCCGCCACCCGACCGCCGTCGGCGATCAGGTGCAGCAGCGCGCGACAGAACGCCGGATCGTCGAGCGCGTCGCTCGGCGCCGGCGCATCGAGCAACGGCATCGCGTAGCGCGCGTCGGTGCCGTCGTCGAGCCCGACCCGCGCGATCCACAGCGTTCCCCCACCGATCGCGGCGCCGTCCTCCAGCGCGACCCTCACGATCCGCCGCGTCTTGCTCGCAAACCACCGCTGCCCGGCAATCCACACCGCCAGCGCCTCCGGCGAAGGACCGACGTCAGCTCGGCGTGACATACGAGTGCGCGCGCGCATCGTCGAGGGGCGACCCGGGTTCCCCGGATCGCCCCGAGCGCCGGGGGGCGTGGGGGGCGCGAGCCTCGCGCGGAAGAGCGAGCGCGTCATCGAGGGGGGACCCGGGTTCCCCGGGCCCCCCCGAGCGCCGGGGGGCTTGGGGGGCCCGTTCGAGGCCCCCCATGTAGTCAGATCGCGGACTCTTCGATGCCATAGCGCGCCGGACGCCGCTGGCGAGCCGGGATCTTGAACCAGTAGAAGCCATGCGGCGCGAGCGAGAGGAAATACGGCTCGCGGCGGATCGGCGGAAAGCGCGTGTCGCCGAGCATCTCCAGCGGGACTCCGCCCTCGAGCGCGGCGAGGTCCAGCTCGACCGGCTGCGACCGGCTCGACAGGTTGGCGACGACCAGGACGGTGTCGTCCTGCCAGCGGCGCAGGTAGGCAAGCACCGTCTGGTTGCGCGGGCGCAGGAACTCGATCGTGCCGCGGCCGAAGGCGGGCGAGCGCTTGCGCGCGGCGATCAGGCGCTTGGTCGTGTTGAGCAACGACGTCGGCAGCTTCTCCTGGGCGTCGACGTTGATGCCCTGGTAGTTGTAGACCGGATCGGTGATGACGGGCAGGTAGAGCTGGGTCGGCTCGGCGGTCGAGAAGCCGGCGTTGCGGTCGCCCGACCACTGCATCGGGGTGCGGACGCCGTTGCGGTCGCCGAGGTGGACGTTGTCACCCATGCCGATCTCGTCGCCGTAGTAGAGGACGGGGCTGCCGGGCAGCGTCAGCAGCAGGCACGTCAGCAGCTCGATCCGCCGGCGGTCGTTGTCGAGCAGCGGCGCCAGGCGCCGCCGGATCCCGAGATTGAGCTTCATCTGGGGATCGCTGGCGTAGGCGTAGTACATGTAGTCCCGTTCCTCGTTCGTCACCATCTCGAGCGTGAGCTCGTCGTGGTTGCGGAGGAACAGGCACCACTGGCAGCCCGGCGGGATCGGCGGCGTGTGCGTGAAGATGTCGGTGATCGGCAGGCGGTCCTCCCGCCGGATACCCATGTAGAGCCGCGGCATCAGCGGGAAGTGAAACGACATGTGGAACTCGTCGCCGTCGCCGAAGTATGGGCGCACGTCCTCCGGCCACTGGTTGGCCTCGGCCAGCAGCACGCGGTCGCCGCCATACTCGCGGTCGATGACCTGCCGGAACTCCTTGAGGATGGCGTGCGTCTCCGGCAGGTTCTCGCCGGTGGTGCCCTCGCGCTCGATGAGGTACGGCACCGCGTCGCAGCGGAAGCCGTCGAGCCCGCGGTCGAGCCAGAAGCGCATCACGTCGAGCATCGCCCGCTTCACGGCCGGGTTGTCGTAGTTGAGGTCCGGCTGGTGGCCGAAGAAGCGGTGCCAGTAGTACTGCTTGGCGACCGGATCCCACGCCCAGTTGGACTTCTCGGTGTCGGTGAAGATGATGCGGGCGTCCCGGTAGCGCTGATCGGTGTCGCTCCAGACGTAGTAGTCGCGATAGGGCGAGCCGCGGTCGGCGCGGGCGGCCTGGAACCACGGATGCTGGTCGGAGGTGTGATTCATGACCAGGTCGGCGATGACCCGCAGGCCGCGATCGTGGGCGGCGTCCATGAACTTCTGGAAGTCCTCCACCGTGCCGTACGAGGGATGGATCCCGTAGAAGTCGGCGATGTCGTAGCCGTCGTCCTTCAGCGGCGAGGGGTACATCGGCAGGATCCACAGACAATCGACGCCGAGCTCACGGATGTAGTCGAGCTTCGTCGTCAGCCCCGCGAAGTCACCGACACCGTTGCCGTCGGCGTCGTAGAACGCCTTGACGTGAACTTCGTAGAACACCGCGTCCTTGTACCAGTCGTTCACGGGGTCTCGGGCGGCGGCGAGCGGCGAGGGAGCCAACGAAGCCGATGGGGCGTTCTCATCGCCGGAGCGCGAAGATCTGGGCGGGGGCGTCGACGGGATTCAGGTCGACGAAGCCCCGGGGGCCGTGCCACTGGTAGCTGACCTCGCTGAGGAGCTCCTGCATGCGATACGGCTGGTCGGGGGCCAGCCCGAGCTCGTCGATCGGCATCTCCACGACGGCGGCGTGGGTGCCGTCGGGATCGAGGTTGACGGCGACGAACACGACGTCGTCACGTCGGGGCGTCATCTTGCTGTACCAGAGGACGTGGGGATCGCTGCTGGGGTGGAAGCGCAGGTTGCGATAGAGCTGCAGCGCGCGGTGCTCGCGGCGGATCCGGTTGATCCGGGTGACGTCGCCGACCAGGTTGCCGGGCGCGCTCCAGTCGCGGACTTTCAGCTCGTACTTCTCGGAGTTCAGGTACTCCTCGGAGCCCGGGGCGAAGGGCGTGTCCTCGCAGAGCTCGTAGCCCGAATAGATGCCGTAGAGCGAGGACAGGGTGGCGGCCAGCATGAGCCGGATCCGGAACGCCGGCCGCCCGCCCCGCTGCAGCGTCTCGTGCAGGATGTCGGGCGTGTTCGGCCACAGGTTGCCGCGGAAGTACTCGGCCACCGGCGGCGTCGTGATCTCGGTCAGGTAGTCGGCCAGCTCCTGCTTCTCGTTGCGCCACGTGAAGTAGGTGTAGGACTGCGTGAAGCCGGCCTTGGCCAGCACCTTCATCATCTTCGGCCGCGTGAACGCCTCGGCGAGGAAGACCGTCTCGGGATGGGCCGTCTGCACCTCGCGGATCAGCCACTCCCAGAACCGGACCGGCTTGGTGTGCGGATTGTCGACGCGAAACGTCGTCACGCCGTGGCCGATCCAGAACTCGACGACGCGCTTCATCTCCTGCCAGAGGGGCAGGGGATCGTCGCCCCAGAAGTTCAGCGGATAGACGTCCTGGTACTTCTTGGGCGGGTTCTCGGCGTACTTGATCGTCCCGTCGGGTCGATGGAAGAACCACTCGGGGTGCTCGCGGACCCACGGATGATCGGGCGAGCACTGGATCGTGAAGTCGAGCGCGACCTCCAGGCCGAGGTCGCGCGCGCGCGCGACGAAGCGGTCGAAATCGGCCAGCGTGCCCAGGTCGGGATGCACCGCGTCGTGCCCGCCCTCGGGCCCGCCGATGGCCCACGGGCTGCCGGGCTCGCCGGGCTGGGCAGCCAGCGCGTTGTTGCGCCCCTTGCGGTGGGTGCGGCCGATCGGGTGGATCGGCGGCAGGTAGACGACGTCGAAGCCCATCGCGGCCGCCCGCTCGAGCTGGCTCTCGGCGTCGCGAAACGTCCCGTGGCGGCCGGCGACGTTGGAGCGGGGAAAGAACTCGTACCAGGCGGCGAAGCGCGCCCGCTCGCGATCGACGACGACCTCGTATTCGCGCTCGGCCCAGGTCGCGTCGGCGCGGTCGAGGTGGGCGTCCATGAGGCGGCCGAGCGCGGCGTCGTGCGCGGCCGCCGTGGCGGCGGCCCGGTCGCTGTCGGCGAGGGCCTTGGCCCAGCCGGCCAGCATCCGGGCGTCGTCGCCGGGTGCGCGCCCGGCGGCCGCCTCGACCAGCGCCGCGCCCTCGCGCAGCTCGCTGGCCACGTCCTGGCCCGCCGCCACCCGCTTGTCGAGGTCGGCCAGCCAGGAGCGGAACGCGTCGGCCAGCGCCTCGATCGTGTAGACGTAGCGCGCGTTGTCCTCGAAGACGAACGCGCCCGCCCAGCGATCGTTGTCGACGAACCGCATCGGCGCCTCTCGCCAGGCCGTCTGGTCGACGCGGCGGTACTTCAGGAACGCGACGAGCGTCTCGTGACCTTCCTTGAAGATGTCGGCGCCAACCTCCAGCGAGTCGCCGACCTCGCGCTTGATCGGGTAGCGTCCGGCATCCACGGTGGGCGTGACGTTCTCGATGATGACCGTGCGGCGCAGCTGCTTGGAATCGAGCGCGGCGGTCAGGCCGGCGTCGGGGCGACCCGTCTCGCGGCGACCGCCGGTCGTCCTCGGCGGCCGCGCGACGTCCCTGGCTGCGCGGCGGGGTTTGGCCATGACTACCGCCAGTGTTCCACGAGATAGGGCTTCTGTCGCTCGAAGGCGGCGCCGACCATGTCGAGACGGCCCTCGCTCACCGCGGCGTCCACGCCGCGGGTCGCCAGCACGAACGCCGCGGTGCGGCCGAGGTAGAGCGGCGTGAGCGAGCGCAGCAGATGGTCGCGATGCACCACGGAGTAGTGGTGGCCGAGCGCGAAGTCGTAGACGACGCGGGCCCACAGGTCGTCGGGAAAGCGAATGCGGTCGCCGTCGCCGAGCGTGAGCACGTCGGCCAGCGTCTCGGGGGCGAGGATCAGCTCCCAGATCGACGTCAGGTCGCGCACGCCCAGGCGAAACGCCTCCAGCATGCCGGCGACGTCCACCGTCATCGACTCCGAGTCGAGCGGCGCTGGCTCGCCCATCATGGGGAGGGGCTCGCTGCCGAGCACCTCGAGCCAGAGGTCGCCGTGGCGCTCCATCACCGTGAACGTCGCGCCCAGCGTCTGGGCGATCATCGCCGGCAGGTCGCTGGTCCGCGTCCGCGAGCGCACGAGGTGGCGACCGAGCCACGCCTCCCACACCGCGAACCCGTCGGCGATGGCGGTGCCGGTGATCCACAGATCGCTGACGTCAGTACCCTGCCACGACCACTTGGGATGGATCAGCAGGTGCTCGACGAGGCGGGCCGACAGCGCCTGCTGGCCGCCGAAGGGCTGCTGCAGGCGCCGGCCGTAGAGCGCGCGCACCAGCGGGCTCAGCAGGAGCCGGGAGATCGTACCTTCCCAGCGGTGACGCGCGTAGGCGGGCGCGACGAAGTCGGCCTTGCCGTCGAGCACGGGTCCGGCCAGCCGCTCGAGCCACTCCGGGATGATGGACACGACGTCGGCCTCGAGGACGACGAGCGCCCGGGCGCCGAGCCGCTGGGCGACGTCGAACGTGGTGCGGAGCGCGGCGCCGCGGCCGGGCACGCCGTGAAACGGCACCGCCACGCGCTCGCCGGCCGGCGCCTCGTGCTTGGTCACGATCGTCGGCAGGGCCGCGCCGGCGACGCGCTCGAGCGTGGCGTCGGACGAGCCGGCGTCAGCGGCGATGACGACGCTGCGCGCGGCGGGAAAGTACTGCGCGAGGCCGGCGCTGACGGCGTCGAGGACGGTGCCGACGGTCTCGGCGTGATTGTAGGTGAGCAGGCCGATGGCGAGATCGACGGGCGCCAGCCGGTCGATCTCGGCCCGCACCGCCTCGGCCGGCTCGGGACGCGCCATGCCTCAGCGCGTGAGGTGGATCAGCAGCGCCATGTAGTCGGTCAGGTGGCGCGTGATCAGGAACGAACGGCGGACGTGCTCGCGGCCGGCGGCGCCCATGCGAGCGATCAGCTCGGGATTGTTCAGCAGATGGCGCAGGCGGAACGCCGCGCCCTCGACCGAGTGCACGGTGTAGCCGGTGACGTCGTAGATGATCTGCTGCGGCAGGCCGCCGGCGGAGCCACCCACGACCGGCTTGCCCTTCCACATCGCCTCGGCCGCGCCGAGCCCGAACCCCTCGTCCACGGACTTCTGCACCACGATCGTCGCGGCGCGCTGCAGGGCGTTGATCTGCAGATGGGCGTCGGGCGGCAGCTCGAGCAGGACGATGTCGGGATCGTGCTGGGCCGCCTCGCGCAGCTCGGCCAGCGTCTCCACGCTCTCGCGCTCGCTGTCCACGGTGCCGGCCAGCACCAGCCGCACGTTGTAGTACTTGCGGACGAGCCGGTAGGCGTTGACCACGCCGAGCGGGTCCTCGGCCGGCGTGAACGGCCCCACCTGCAGCAGGAACGGCTTGTCCTGGGCGACGCCGAGGGCCCTCAGGATCTGCGTGACCTCGCGCGACGACAGCTCCCGGTTCTTCTCCGACAGCGGATCGATCGACGGCGCGATGACGTACTTCGGGATGCCGAGGCGCCGGGCGAACTTCGGCAAGGAGAAGATGGCCGCGTCGAACTGGTTGACGTAGGGTCGCAGGAACGTCCAGGCGCGGCGCGACGGGCGCGAGCAGTCGAAGTGGCAGCGCCACACCCAGCGCCCCTGGGCCGGGCGGTGCCCGACGAGCGTGGCCGGCTGCACGTCGTGCACGAGCACGAGGTCGGCCTCCAGGGCCAGCTTCTTGGCGTTCAGGCGGTTCATCTCGACGTAGTGGTCGAGCGCCTCGTCGGTCAGCAGGCGCTCGGCGCCGCCCAGCGCCGCCCGCAGCGCCGTCGTGGTCGCGTAGAAGCCGGGATCGCCGCCGGTGATCTCCCAGGCGGCGTCGACGCCGAGGTCGGTCAGCATCGGCACCAGCGGCTGGAGGATCTCGGCGGCGCCGCCGCCGAACCGCCCGCCGCTCAGGTGCAGGAAGCGCCGGCCCCGCATGCGCTCGGCCAGGCGCAGGACGATGTCGACGGCGCCGGGCGGCGCCACCCGCCGGTAGTCCTCGATGGTGATCACGCCGCCGCGCCTTCCAGCGCGCTGTCGACCAGCGCCAGCACACGGGCGCGCACGCGCTCGAGGCTCGTCATGTAGGCGTCGATGCGCTCGATGCGCTCGGCCAGCGCCGGCAGCCCGAGCGAGTTGCGGATCCACTCGGCGAAGTCGCCCGAGCGCCGGCCCAGGCGCGCGCGGGCCTCCACCATGTGGAAGTAGATGGCGCTGGTGTCCACCGCGGCCAGCGCGTCGCGGAACTCGGCCAGGGTGGTGGCGGCCGGCCCGAGCGGCACCTCGACGATGTGCGACTGCTGGAAGTAGAAGGCCTCCCCGAACTCGACGCGCGGCACCGTCGAGAGGCGGATCAGGTGATCGTGGACGGACGACATCAGCTCCTCGCGCAGGTCCTCCAGCGTGGCGAACTCGAACGGGTTGATGACCGCCAGCCGTTCGGCGAGCACCTGGTCGCGCACCTGGCTGGCCACCCAGGAAGCGAAGTCGTTGCCGTAGGCGGTGGTGATCGGCCGGTGACGGAGGAAGTAGCCGTGCGTGTGATAGAAGATCGAGCCGGCCGGCACGTCCTCCAGCCGGTCGAGCAGCTCGCGCTCGTCGGTGGCGCGGTGGTCGAGGGCCTGCCGCAGCTCGACGCAGCCGATGAAGCGGAACGGCTCCATGGTCATTTCACGTGGGGGGCCCCGACATGGCCCCCCACACCCCCCAACGCTCGTCGTGCCCCGGGGGACCCGGGGCGCTCCTCGACCTCGCGCCTGCTCATCCGGGCCCCGACATGGCCCCCCACCCCCCCCAACGCTCGTCGTGCCCCGGGGGACCCGGGGCGCTCCTCGACCTC
>VBPC01000084.1 GCA_005887895.1 Candidatus Rokuibacteriota bacterium | reverse complement strand
GCATGGTGTCGTCGTGGGGGCCGACCTCGCGCGCGTGGAAGGGATCGCACACCGAGCAGCCGGCTCCGCTCAGCTGGCGCACGATGCGCGCCCGCATGCCGTGGCGGGCGTAGTGGGCGAGCACGGTGGAGCGGTGGGCCAGCATGTCGAGCCACTCGAGAAGCAGGTCCAGCTTGCGGTGCTGGTAGACGCTGGCCTCCGGCGTCGCGGCCGGGGGGACGACCTGCAGACCTTCCCAGCGGGCCGGAAAGGTGCGCCGGGCGGCGAAGAAGGCCTGCCAGCGATCGAAGTCCGGCCAGGAGAACTCCGAGGTCACGCAGATTCCCACGACGGCCTCCTGCTCGCGAGACGAGAGCCCACGCGTGCCGGCGATGGCGAGCCTCGCGGCATCGACGCGCGGGCCGAACGCCTCGCGGTCGATCACCGGTGAGTGTGCCACGGCCGCCCGTGGTCCGGACGATCACGGTCGATGCGCATCTGCAGCTGCGCCGATCCGGCGGCCACGGCCTCGGCGATCGTCGGGTAGCTCAGCGACGATTCCTCGACGGTGGTGCCGCCGTAGTCGACGATGCGCCAGCGCCAGTCCGGGTGGCGCGGGCTCGAGAACGCGAGGACGTTCATGCGCCGCTCCGGGGCGCCGTGGCGCTCGCCCACGTCGCCGGAGATCCCTGAATGGCGAGCAGGCGCACCGCCGCCAGCGACCAGATGATCGGCCACGAGGGATCGAACTCCGAGCGGCGGACGCTGAACTTCGCCGAGCGCGGGTGGGCGTGATGGTTGTTGTGCAGGCTCTCGCCGCCGGTGATCCAGGCCAGCAGGCGCGAGTTGTACGCCGTGTTCTCGAAGTTCTTGCCGCCGCGCCAGTGGCCGAGCGCGTTGATGAGCGGGGCCATCACGAAGACGTAGAGGACCGCGTGCAGGAGACCGGCGATGAGGCCGGGCCAGAAGCCGATGAGGGCACAGAGCAAGGTCAGGCCGACCACCAGCCCCAGCACACCGTGCGAGAACAGGATTCGATCGAGCCGGTCGGGCCGCAGGTCGGGCGCGAACGTCTCCAGCGTCTCCGCTCTCCGGGCCTCGCGCATGTAGTACACGACGTTGAAGAACTGGACCCGCCAGAAGCCGAGCAGGCGTGGGCTGTGGGGATCGCCCTCGCGGTCGGTGAAGGTGTGGTGCTTGCGATGAACCGCGACCCACTCCTGGCGGCTCTGGCCCGTGGTCAGCCACAGCGCGGCCCGGAAGGCGATGTCGGTCGCCGGGCGCAAGTGCAGCGATCGGTGGGCCAGCGCCCGATGCAGATAGATGGAGGTGGCGATGACCGCCACCTGCGTCAACACGATAGTGACCACCGGCACGAGCCAGGCTCCGCTCATTTCTCGACTCTCCTCGATGGGCGTCGGCCACCGACGCGTGGCCGCGGGCGTCCCCCGCGGTGGTCCTGACCGATCACGACCGCCGGCCGGCGGCGCGCTTCGCTGCGGATGCGACGCACGGTCGCCGCCTGGCGGCCGACGTTCGCCAGCAGCGCCTGGTCCGCCGGCCGCTTCAGCCCTTCCTCGATCAGGGCGCGCAGCACGATCTGCAGACTCACCGGCAGCTTCAGGGAGACTGTCGCCCGGCCGGCGAAGCCGCGGGCGCGGTCGACGAGATCCTGAGGCAGCACGATGAGCACCCGCGTTTCCCTCTCGAACATGGCCGGTACGGCCTCCTAGACATATATATCATATATCAGAAGTATAAAATCTAGCGAGCGGGCGGCGTGGGCCCGGGGAGCGGCGCCGAGGAGAACGGCCGATCACGACGCGACGCCGGTCGGGCGCCGGCCGCGGCTCAGCGCGAGGCCAGCACCTCGAAGTGCTCCCACGCGCGGAGGATCCACTCGAGGTCGTCGGGGTGATCCTCGTAGAGCAGATCACCGGGCTCCGGCGGCATCTCGCGCGTGGGCACGGGGCCGAAGGCGCCGGTGAGCGTGTCGGCCTCGACCCGGAGGACCCAGATCTCCCCGCTGCCGTCGTGGCGTACGACGCGGTAGCTGGTCGGGTTCATCGCGCCGGGCGCGTGCGGTCCGGCTCGGAACGATCGGCGACCGGGCGCAGCGATTGACGGCACTCCCGATTGGAGTCGGGCACGTTGTGAACGGTGTAGAGGGCGATGTTGTAGGGCCAGTAGGTGACGCTGACCTCGCTGCCGCACCCGGAGCACACGGCGCGCCGCAGTTTTGTCATGGACGTTTACCCTAGCAGGTTTTGGGCCGTTGCGTATGCCCGAACACGCCGCCCGTCTTGCGCGCCGCCGGGCCAGCCCCTACACTGTGGAGGTCTGATCCGGACACTGGCTCACCTTCGAGCCCCCCATCAGGCGCCGCTCCCGGTGATTTCCGGCCCCGGGACGCGCACACCCGATACGGAAAGACGATGGGAACCCCATGGCGCAAAAGCTCTTCGTCGGCGGGCTCAGCTACGACACCACGAACGAGAGTCTCCACCGCTTCTTCGCGGAGGCGGGCACGGTCGTGTCCGCCAGCGTCATCACCGATCAGTTCAGCGGCCGCTCCAAGGGCTTCGGCTTCGTCGAGATGTCGACCAACGAGGAGGCGCAGAAGGCCGTCTCCCACCTCGACGGTCGGGAGCTCGACGGCCGGCGGGTGAAGGTCGAGATCGCGCGCCCCAAGACCGACGGCGGTGGCCGTCGCGACGCGCGCCCGGGCGGCGGTTCCCGCGGTGGCGGCGGTGGTGGTCGTGGTGGCTGGCGTTAGGCCCGCGGCCGGCGGTCCGCACGCCTCCTGATGGCCCGGCGGAAGAACTACGGGTTCGAGCGCAGGCAGAAGGAAACCGCGCGCAAGTCGCGCCAGCAGGCCAAGCGCGAGCGCAAGACTGAGCGCGACGAGCAGGGCGAGTCGGGGCCGGAGATGGGCACCGCCGAGAGCACCGGCCCGCCGCCCGGCCAGTGGGAGTGGTTCTCGCCGAGCCGCGGCCGGGTGGTGACGACCCAGGCCCGGCAGCGTCCCGCCGAGCTGCCTGACGATTGGATCGTGCTCACCGAGCCGGCCGAGGGAGAGGGTGAAAGCGAGGGCTCCGGCACCGACCACGCCTGAGCCGGCGTTGCCGCCACCCATGCAGGCGGTCAGGCGGGCGGCGCCGCTGGTCGGTGACGAGTGGCTGTACGAGCCGGCCTACGGCGGCGCCCGCATCATGGTGAGCGTCACCCCGGGCACCGGGCCGGGCCACGTCCTCATCCGATCGATCGACGGGCGCGACGTCACGTCGCGGTTCCCCCGCATCGTCGCCGCGCTCGCCAACCTCGCGCGGCGTCTCAAGGCTCCCGTGCTGCTCGACGGTGAGATCGTCGACGAAGCCCTGGTCGCCTTCGACGTGCTCCGCGACGGCGCGCTGGACACCCGGCCCCTGCCGCTCACCGCCCGTCGCGCGCGGCTCGAGCGCATTCTGGGCAACGTCCTGGCGCCGGCGCTGCGCCTGGCCGAGGCCGTTCCCGGCGACGGGCGCGAGCTCTACCGTCGGGCGGCCGAGCGTGGCCAGCGCGCCGTCCTGGCCAAGCGCGCCGCCGCGCCGTACCGCGCGGGCGCCGTCGGCGACTGGCGGATCATCCCTGTCGAGCGCCGCCGCGCGCGGTCGCGACGCGTGCCGGCCCGCGGACGGCGTCGGGATCCGGCCGATGCCGGGCGGCTGCCGCGCGATCCCGAGCTGCGGCGCCTCGTCGAACGGCTCGCCGCCATCGAGGCCGCCGGGGGCCACGGCTCGCTCGATCTCGGCCACGGCCGTGTCCTCGACGTGACGCACCTGGCCCGCGTGTTCTGGCCGGCGACGGGCGTCACCAAGGGCGAGCTGCTGCGCTATTACGTGCGCGTGTCGCCGTTCCTGCTGCCGGTGCTCGACGACCGACCGCTCGTCATGCAGCGCTTCCCGCAGGGCGTCGGGCGCCCAGCCTTCTTCCAGCAGCACGCGCCGCCGGCGGCGCCGCCCTGGGTGCGCGTGCAGACGTTGCCGAGCGATCGCGTGGTTCCCAGCCGGCTCGTCGGCGGCTCGCTGGGGACGCTCCTCTACCTGGCGCAGATCGGCGCGATCTCGCAGGACCCGTGGTTCTCGCGCGTCGCCACGCCCGACACGCCCGATCATGCCGTGCTCGATCTCGACCCGATGCCCGGCGTCCGCTTCGCGCGCGTCGTCGACGTGGCGCGCTGGATCGGCGACGAGCTGACGGCGCTGGGCGCGCCCGGAATGGTGAAGACGTCGGGCGCCACCGGGCTGCACGTCTACGTGCCGCTGGCGCCGGGCACGTCGTCCGCGAGCGCACGGATCTTCTGCGAGCTGATCGCAACCGTGATCGCGCAGCGCCATCCCGACGTCGCCACGGTCGAGCGCGCCGTCGACCGCCGCGGCCAACGCGTGTACGTCGACTACTTGCAGAACTCCCGCGGCAAGACGCTGGCCGCCGCCTACAGCGCCCGCGCCACCGCCTGGGCCGGCGTGTCGACGCCGCTCGGCTGGGACGAGGTCGATCGCGCGCTCGATCCGCGCGACTTCACGCTGCGCACGATCGACGCGCGGCTGGCACGCGTCGGCGATCGCTGGGCGGCGCTGCGCCGGGCGCGGCCGGTCGACCTGGACGCGGTCGTGCGCGCGGCATCCAGCCGGCCCGGCCGCCGCCGCCTTGCGTAGCAACTCGCCACGGCACGGTTGACACCCGCGCACGGCTTGGGCGAGTCTTGGGCCGTGACGCGGATCGCCGGTGCGGCCCTCCTGATCCTGCTGGTCGTCGTCGGCCTCGCGTCGGCCCAAACACCGGACCCGCGCGTCGGCAATGCCGTCCGGGTCGAGTGGGAGCGCGTGACCGACCGGCCCGCCATCGAAGGCTACGTCTACAACGACTCCGACTACCGGATCGGCCTGGTGCGCCTCCGCGTGAGCTCGCGCCCGCCGGGCCAGACGCCCACGCAGACGCTGGCCTGGGTCTACGGCAACGTGCCCGCTCGCGGCCGTTGGTACTTCCGCGTGCGAATGCCGCAGGCCGTCGAGGTGCTCGCCGTGACGGTCGAGTCGTTCGAGCTGATCGCCCGCGAGGCGCCCGCCGAATCGCCGTGACTCACTCGCCCGGCGGTGGCGGCGGCTCCGGCGGCATGTGACGCTTCCTGCGGCTCCGGGCCTCCGGGGCCTCGCCGTCGTGCTGTCCGTCACGGTCGCCGCCGTGGTGTGGCGGCGGCGCGGCCAGCCGGGCGCCGCGCCGTTTGCGCTGCTGATGCTGGCCGCCGGCGAGTGGGCGGGGCTCGCCCTGCTCGAGCACGCCGCGCTGGCACCAGGGACCAAGGTCGTCTTCGCCGCGCTCGAGTATCCGGGCATCATGGCCGTGGCGCCGCCGTGGCTCGGGACCGCCCTCTATCTGAGTGGCGTCGGCGTCCTCGGCGGCGCCGATCCCACACCGCTGGCCTTCGCGCTCACCGGCGTCGTGTTCGCCGCCGGGCTCTTTCGCCGGCGCCTGTTCGACCTGGTGCCGGTGGCGCGGCACGCGTTGATCGAGAGCATGGCCGACGGCGTCCTCGTGCTCGACGCCGAGCATCGCGTGCTCGACATCAATCCCAGCGCGCGCGCCCTGCTGGGGCTCTCGAGCGCCCCGATCGGCGCGCGCGCGGAGGTCGTGCTGGCCGCCTGGCCTGCCGTCGTCGCGCTGGCCGTCGGCGGCGAGGCGACGGAGACCGATGCGCAAGGCGAGACCCCGACCGGTCCCCGCGAGCTGCACGCCCGGATCATGCCGCTGCGCGACGCCGGCGGCCGCTCGCGCGGGCGGCTGCTGGTCCTCGGCGACGTGACGGAGCGGCGGCGCACCGAGGACGCGCTGCGCCAGAGCGAGAAGCTGGCGAGCCTCGCGCAGCTGCTGGCCGGCGTGGCCCACGAGCTGAACAATCCGCTGTCCGTCGTGATCGGGCACGCCACGCTCCTGCGGCGCGAGCTCGGCAACGCGCCCGGCGCCGCCCGCGTGGAGCGCATCGCGGCGGCCGCCGAGCGCTGCGCGCGCATCGTGACGAATTTCCTGTCGGTCGCCCGCCGGCGCGCGCCGGAGCGCGCCTCGACCGACGTCAACCGGGTGCTGCGCGAGGCGGTCGCGCTGCTCGCCTATCAACTCGAGCTCGACAACGTCACCGTGCTGTTCGACCTGGGCGCCGACCTGCCGCTCATCCGCGCCGATGGCCACCAGCTCCAGCAGGTGGTCATGAACCTCGTCGCCAACGCCCAGCAGGCGATGGGCGAGCACGAGGGTTCCCGCCAGCTCCTGGTGACATCGCGACTCGACGCCGGCCGCGGACGGGTCACCTTCAGCGTCGCCGATACCGGGCCCGGCATTCCGATCGCCCTCCGCTCGCGCGTCTTCGAGCCGTTCTTCACGACCAAGCCGGTCGGCATCGGCAGCGGCCTGGGGCTCTCGGCGTGTCGGGGCATCGTCGAGGCGCACGAGGGCGTCATCGAGATCGGTGACCGGCCCGGCGGCGGCGCCGTCGTCAGGGTCGAGTTGCCGGTCGGCGAGCCCCCGACGTCGGCGGCGGCCACCGGGCCGGTCGTCGAGGCCGAGCTCATCCGGGGCCAGCGGATCCTCGTCGTGGACGACGAGCCGACCGCCGGCGACCTGCTGCGCGAGATGCTGGAGGCCGACGGCCAGCGCGTCGAGGTCGCCGCCCACGGCAAGGCCGCGCTCGACCGGCTGGCCGAGGCGCCGTTCGATCTGGTCATCAGCGACTTCAAGATGCCGCTGCTCGACGGCGCCGGGCTCTACAGCCAGCTCGCGATGCGCGAGCCGCGCCTGCGCGAGCGGTTCATCTTCCTCAGCGGCGATACGCTGAGCGCCGAGACGCGTCGCTTCATCGAGCGCAGCGGCGTTCCGATCCTCGAGAAGCCATTCGACGCCGCCGGCGTGCGGCGGCTCGTGCAGCGCCTGCTGCGCCGCGCATGACCCCGGCGACGGCGGCCCCGCCGCACGACGCGCTGCCCGTGCAGGGCTTCCAGGGCACTCCCGAGGAGATCGACCGGCAGTGGCTGGAGCAGGTCTATCGCGGGCGCGGCGATTCCATGCGCCAGCTCACGTGGCGGGCGGTGCTCATGGGCTCGCTGCTCGGCGGCCTGCTGTCCCTCACCAACCTCTACATCGGTCTCAAGGCCGGCTGGGGCTTCGGCGTGGCGATCACCGCCTGCATCCTGTCCTACGCGATCTGGACGGCGCTCTACCGGGCCGGTATCGCCCGCACGCCGATGACGATCCTCGAGAACAACTGCATGCAATCGACGGCGAGCTCGGCCGGCTACTCCAC
>VBPC01000350.1 GCA_005887895.1 Candidatus Rokuibacteriota bacterium | reverse complement strand
GCGCGGCCGTGGCGGGCGACGACGGGGCCGTCAGGCGCGCGACTCCTCGGGTGCCGCCCGGAAGGTCGGAGTTGGGCGTGGGCTCGAAGCGCGTCCACCCGACACCGGCGAGCCAGACCTCACCCCAGGCGTGCGCGTCCTCCGACGTCACGCGGTAGACGCCGGAGATGCTGTCGTAGCGGCCCGGTGTGTAGCCGACCGCGACGCGCGCCGGAAGGCCGACGGCGCGGGCCATCGCGGTGAAGCTGCTCGCGAACTGCACGCAGACGGATCGAGGAAGAAGCTCTCCAGAGCGCGGGCGCGGTCGTACGGGTTGGCGGCGCCGGCCGTGATCCTCACCGCGGCGTCGCGCACGCCCGAGGGGAAGTCGGACGGGAGGCGCGTGTAGCCGCGCATCTCCGCCGGGAGCGGTGCGTTGGTGCCGTCGATCTGCGCGCCGGTGAGCGACTCCGGCGGCTGTCGCGAGCTCACGTTGTAGGTCAGGTCGGAGACGTCCGACCGGTTCGAGACCAGCGTGCTCGACGCCTTGACGACGAGGGGATTGTCGCCCCCTTCGAGGTGCACCGGCTCGTACGCCGCCGGCAGCCATCGGTCGGCAAGGCCGGTGATGTGGAACTCCTGCCGCAGCATGGTGCTGTCGACCGGTGCGTGGAGCCCGTCCTGCACCTCGTCCGAGCCCTGTGCGGCGAGCGTCCACTGCCCGCCGTTCGTGCTCTCGTACCGGTCGAGCGCGGCAACACGCCAGTAGTCCTCGCGCGGTGAGCGCACCGTGAACACCTCGACGCGCCCGCGCCCGACGAAGTCCTCGCCGATGCGCGCCAGCGGCGGCTCGACCCGGTAGCTGCGGTCCTTCGGCCCGAGGCCGCGCACGTCGATGAGCGGCGCGGCGTCGGCCCCGGGGAGCGCCGGGCCGAGCACGAGCCCGCCCACCACGGCGATGGCGCCGGCGAGCGCGCCGAGGGTCATGACCGCAGTGCCCGCCCGCACGCGCCGGCCCGAGAACGCGGCCCGGCCACGTCCGACGAGCGACTGCTGCTGCACCAGCAGGAACAACAGGGCGGCGACGAAGAAGCCGGCGGTGGTCCGGGTCGCCAGCGCGTCCGTCCCCAGCGTCGACGCCCAGACGAACAGCGCCAGCGCGGGGGCGACGGCGCCGATCGTGGCGCGTCGCCAGAACGCGAGCGCGTCAGCGGTCGCGGCCATGAACCACCCGACGAGGACCGAGAGCACGATCGCGCCGTCCGTCGCCGGTGCAGGCACGACCGCGGTGCGCAGCTCGTGCACACCGTCGCCCAGCCGGTCGGCGAGAACACGGAACGTGTCGGGGGTCGGGATGCCGAAGAGCGTGGTGTGGGGCGCCAGCACCCAGATCAGGTACATGGCCAGTCCGGTCATCGACAGCGACAGAGCGTCGACGAGGGACCAGCCGCGCGTGCGTGCCACGAAGCCGAGGAGGTGCGCCAACAGCACCGCGCCGACCACGGGGAGCACGAACCGCCCGGACTGGAAGACGCGTCCGAGGGTCAGGACGGCCGCGGTGCTCAGCGCGGCGAGCGCGAGCGTGGCGAGCGCGGTGGAGGTGCGAGATGCCATCGGGTCATTGCCTGGTTCCAGGCGGTCGGGAACGGTGTCCGGGACGCGTCGACGGCGACGAGCCCGGACCAGGTGACGAGCGCGGGCGGCGGCTGCGTCTCGGGGCGGGTGGCGACCATCACGACGGTGCCGTGGGTCGTGAGCGCGCCGAGGGCGTCGAGCTCGACGGCGCCGAGGGAGCCGACGACCGCCACGACCAGCGCGGCGCTCCGGTGGGCGCGCAGCGATGTGAGGAAGCCGGCCAGCCGGTCCTCACCTCCGGGCTGGATCGTCGCGAGCTGGTCCATCACGGCCCACCCAGAGCGCGCCGTCGGCGCGCCGAGCGATTGACCATTGCTCGCGATCACCTCGACGCGGCGGCGCATCCGGGTGAGACGGTC
>VBPC01000083.1 GCA_005887895.1 Candidatus Rokuibacteriota bacterium | reverse complement strand
ACGACCAGCGGGCGCGGACGCGCCATCCGGTCACCCTCGTCGTCTTCACCAACGAGGAGGGCGCGCGGTTTCAGCCGGCCATGATCGACGAGCTGGAGCGCATCGGCTATCTCGGGGCCGAGCCGTGCGTGCCGCGGCCGCTGCGCGCCTACCTCGAGCTGCACATCGAGCAGGGGCCATTCCTCGAGGAGGAGAAGCTCGCGGTCGGCGTCGTCGAGGGCATCGTGGCGATCTCGTGGTCGCGGCTGACGATCCACGGCGTGCAGGACCACGCGGGACCGACCCCGCTGCGGGTCCGGCACGACGCCCTGGTCGCCGCCGTCGATCGACATGCGCGATCCGCGCGACGCCACGCTCGACCGCGCGCTGCCAATGCTCGACCGCATCGTGGGCGAGGCATGCGAGCGCGAGGGCGTCACCTGCGCGCTCGAGCACTACTGGCACGTGCCGTACACGCCTTTCCACCGCGAGGTCGTCGAGACGATCGAGAAGGCGGCGCGGGCCACCGGCGCCGGCTACCGCCGCATCCTCTCCGGCGCCGGCCACGACGCCCAGTACATGGCGGCGATCGCCCCCACCGGCATGATCTTCGTCCCCTCCCGCGACGGCCGGAGCCACTGCGAGGAGGAGTTCACGCCGATGGACGACATCGAGCACGGCGCCAACACGCTGCTCGCCGCCGCGCTGGAGCTCGCCGAAACGTCCTAGCCGAAGCGTCGTAGAGGAGCGCGACGGGCCACGTCGGGGCCCCCACTACCGTAATAGCCAGAGGAACGTGAGGCCGACGGCGGCGTTGTTGGCGACGTGGGCGGCCATCGAGGGCAACAGGCTGCCGGTCCGCTCGTAGGCCCAGGCCCACAGCACGGCCGAGGCGAAGACGCTGACGAAGCCGACGGCGCCGTAGCCGTGGGCGATGGCAAAGATCGTCGCGCTCACCAGCGCGGCCAGCCAGCGCCCGAGCCGCACCCGCAGCGTGCCGTACAGCAGGCCGCGGAAGATCAGCTCCTCGCACACCGGCGCCAGCACGACCGTGCCGAGCAGCGTCAGCGCGACGGCCGCCGGCGGGCCCCAGGCGAGGTCGGCGTCGAACCACTCGGCCCAGTGCGACTCGAGCCCGAGCCAGCTGCTGGCCAGGCCGACCACCACGTCGAGCACGGCGCCGGCCGCGATCAGCGCCGCCGTCGCCAGCAGCAGCGGCCGCCAGCCACCCGGACGCGGGCGAAGGCCGAACGCGGCGACGAATCGGGTGCCGCTCGGCACCACCAGCGCGCGCCAGGCGAGCAGCACCACCGGCACGTACAGGATCGGCGCGTCGAGCGCCTCGGCCAGCAGCGGTCGCTGGGCCAGCCACTGGTCGCCGGCCAGCAGCGCGATCAGCGCGAGCGCGGAGATGGCGCCGCCACGGACGAGCGTGGCGAGCCCGGCGCCGAACGGCCACGGCGGCGGCAGCGGCGCCTCGGCGACCGCGTGCGCCTCGGGCGGACGGCGGCGCAGCGCGCCCAGCGCGATCAGGCCGGCGACGACGAGGGCGACGTCGAACGCCGTCAGCGCGCGCAGCTTCCACAGCAGGGGTCCGGCGCGCGACGCGATCGAGCGCCGCGCCGCCTCGCCCAGCCCCGGCTCGTCGAAACGCACGGAGAGCCGGAGCGCGAGCGCGTCGGCGAACCAGCCGGGCCCGAGCGTCTCGAGCGCCGCCCCGACGTCCTCCGGGTCGACCTCGTCGGCGTCGAGATAGACCGCCGCGAGCACGGCGGCGTAGCTCGAGAGCGGCTCGCCGCGCGTCTCCCACTGGCCGACCGTGCGCCGGAGTGCGTCGAGCTGGCCGGCCTCGCCCCGCAGCACCGCCAGCCGCAGGTCGACCTCGGGCGCCAGCGAGTAGTCGGCCAGCTCCTCGTACCAGGCGATCGCCTGGTCGATCTCGCGCCCGGAGTCGCCGAGCGTGAGCGCGTAGAGCCGCCGCTCCCAGCCCGGCGCCGCCGTCAGCGCCGTCTCGACGTCCATCGTGCGACCGACCAGCAGCGCCAGCGCGCGCTCGGGCTCGGCGACGCCGGCCAGGCGCGGCTCGGCCGTGTGCAGGCGCACGAGGAAGCCCGCGAAGGCCAGCAGCAGCGCCGCCGACAGGATGGTGATCGCGCGCGAGCGACGCGCGCGCGCCGGCGCCGCCGGCGCGGGGGCGACGGCGACGGGATCGGTCAACAGCCCGGGATCGGACGGTGGAAGGTCCGTGGCGGTCGTTATTCGGCGGGCGGCAGCGCGTCGCCGGTGACGTAGGGAACGGTGCGCGCGCGGGGTCGCACACGCAGGCGGGCGACGACCGGCAGGTGGTCGGAGGCGACGCGGGCGAGCCGGCTGCGGTGGACGTGGAACTCCTCGCCCTCCAGCTCGACGTCCCAGTAGATCCGATCGAGCCGGAACAGCGGGAACCACGCCGGATGCGTGCGGCGCATGCGCCGCATCGGCGACGAGAACTCGCGACGCAATCCGCGCGTCACCGGACCGCGATGCCACTCGTTGAAGTCGCCGACCACCAGCCGCGGTCCCTCGCAGTCGGCCGCCTTGAGGAAGCCCGCCAGCAGGTCGACCTGCGAGCGACGCTCGCGAAACCCGAGACCGAAGTGGCAGTTGAAGATGTGCAGCGCGGTGTCGTTGACGCCGAGGTCGACGCGCAGGCACCCGCGCGGCTCGCGCCCGTCGCACGACAGGTCGCAGCGCAGCGAGCTCAGCACCGGCAGCCGCGTCAGCACGGCGTTGCCGTAGGTGCCGGCACTGCCGAAGGCCCGCGTCTCGCCCATCACGAGCGTCATGTCCAGACGCGCGGCCAGGTACATCGCCTGGTCGGCCGCCGCCACGCCGTTCTCGCGCACGACCTCCTGCAGGCCGATGACGTCGGGCGCGATCTCGCCGATGACGCGCGCGATGCGGTCGAGATCGCGCCGGCGGTCGAGCCCGACCCCCCGGTGGATGTTGTAGCTGCCGACGACCAGCGGTGTCACGCCGCCTCCTGGTAGTGCATGAAGTACCTGTACAGCTGCAAGGGATGCGTGATCGGCGCCGACAGCGTCGCGTCGGGCGGCACCACGACGAACGTCTGCATCTCGTCGGTGGTGGGGCCGGCGTGGGCGCCGATCTCCGCGACATAGGAGACGTGGCCGGGCGGTGCCTCCAGCCCGTAGAGGACGAGATCGCCCGCGCTCGGCATGGCCATGAGATCGCGGATGCCGGCGGCGACGAGGGCGAGATCGGCGCGGCCGGCGAACGGCCCCTCGCCCAGATCGTCGAGGCGATAGCGCTTGCCCCGCCAGATGCAGAGGGGGCCGCCGGCCGAGCGCACGAGCACGAAGCCGATGCCGAGGGCCCGCGAGAGCTCGTCGGGCAGCGACGGGAACCGCTGCTCGATGGCCTCGAGGGTGAGCGGCTGCGGATCGTCGAGGAAGTAGACGAACGCGTTGGGCCCGGCCGCGATGACCCGCACGCCGCCGCTCTCCCGCGCCTCCTTCAGCTCGCCGAGCAGCCTGGGGAAGTCGTGGCCCAGGTAATTGAAGAAGCGCTGGACGACGCCCCGCTCCCGCCCACTGCGGATCGCCTTGATGCCGCTGGTCAGCCGCCGGCCCTCCGCGTGGCCGGGGGCGACCTCGTGGGCGCCGGAGGGGCCCAGGAAGTCCTCGAAGAGGACGCGCTCGAGGCGGCGGCCGCCGGTCAGCCGATCGAACGGGATGCAGTGGGCCTGGCCGTGGTCGGACAGCACGTAGAGGTCCCAGCCGTGCTCGCGCACCCGCCGCGCCGTGCGCCACAGCCGGTGGATCGAGCGGTCCACCGCCCGCAGCGCGCTCACCGCGCGGCGATCGCGTGGACCGTAGGCGTGCGACAGCACGTCGTAGTCGAGATAGTTCACGTACACGGCGGGGACGCCGGCGTACACGTCGCGCGAGGCCGACAGCGTGAACAGCTCGCGCACCCACACCGAGACGCCGATCTTGAGCGCCAGGAGCTTCCAGCCGCGCGGCGCGTTCACGGGGTCGGCCAGGAAGCCGAGCAGGGCGCGGCCGATCCGCACGCCCGACACGATCGCGCTCTTCACGACGACCCACGCCAGCACGACGGCGGCCGACAGCGCGCGCACCAGGCCCGCGCCCGACGGCCGCTTGATCATCGCCAGCGTGAAGAGCGTGTTCACGGCGCCGCCGGTGAAGACGCAGCCGTAGGTGCTGCCGCCCGCCACGATGCCGCGCCGGCCGGCGGTGTGGGCCGCTTCCACCGTGGCGGCGTCCCCGGCCCGCGGAAAGTACACGTCGGCGTGGCGGCGCTTGTCGTGA
The DNA here is from genome assembly GCA_005887895.1 of Candidatus Rokuibacteriota bacterium. Lineage (GTDB taxonomy): Bacteria > Methylomirabilota > Methylomirabilia > Rokubacteriales > CSP1-6 > AR5. The sequence continues at coordinate 12,421 of VBPC01000083.1, read as the reverse complement.
TAGTGGAAGCCGGGAATGTCGGGCGGCACGCCGTACATCGCCGCCATCTGAAACGAGGGCGTCGACGTCGGCAGTCCGACCGACATCGGGACCAGCCGATGGCCGCGCCGCTCCCGCAGGCGCTTGAGGAACGGCATGCGGCCCTCGTCGAGCGCGTCCTGGAGCACGGCGCGCGACAGCCCGTCGATCTGCACGATGAGCAGCCGGCGGCGACCCGGCGACGGCGCGCGTCCCAGACGGAGACGTCGCACGAGCCGGTCGAGCCAGTGCTGAAGCCACAGGGCGAGGTCGTCGAGGGACATCCGCGAAAATCATTGTACTATCCCTCGCGATGGCCTCCTCGATCGTTGCCGCCGTGCGGCGCTTCGTGGACGAGGAGGTGCGGCCGGTCGCCGCCGCGCTGGAGCACGCCGACGCCTATCCTCACGCCCTCGTCGCCCGCTTGCGGGCGCTCGGTCTCTTCGGCGCCCTGGTGCCGGCCGAGTACGGCGGCCTCGGGCTCGACGTCACGACCTACGCGCGGGTCATCGAGGAGCTGTGCCGGGGCTGGATGTCGCTGGCCGGCGTGCTCAACAGCCACACGATGGCGGCGCTCATCGTCCTGCACCACGGCACCGACGAGCAGCGGCGCCGCTTCCTGCCGCCCTTCGCGTCCGGCGAGGCCCGTGGCGGGCTCTGCCTGACCGAGCCGCACGCCGGCTCCGACGTGCAGGCGATCCGCACGACGGCGCGACGCGCCGGCGACCCCGCGCGCCCAGCCGCGTCATCGCGGCATGTCGTGCTTCATCGTCGAGAAGACCCATCCCGGCTTCCGCGTCGTGAAATCGCTCGCCAAGCTCGGCTACAAGGGCGTCGACACGGTGGAGCTGCTGTTCGAGGACTGCCGGGTGCCGGCCGCCAATCTCGTGGGCGGCGTCGAGGGACGCGGCTTCGGGCAGGTCATGAGCGGCCTCGAGACCGGGCGCATCAACATCGCCGCCCGCTGCGTCGGTGTCGCCCAGGCGGCGTCCGACAGCGCGCTGGCGCACGCGCGCGCCGCCGGCGAGGCGCCACCGGTCCTGGCCGATCTCGCCACCCGCGTCGAGGCGGCGCGGGTCGTCACCTACTGGGCGGCCGGCCTGAAGGACCGTCGCGAGCGCTGCGATCTCGAGGCGGGCATGGCCAAGCTGTTCGCCTCGGAGGCGGCCCACGAGGCGGCGGTGATCGCGCTGCGCGCCCACGGCGAGGCCGGGGTGCTCGCCCGGCTCGACGTCGAGCGCCACTACCGTGACACGCCGCTGATGATCATCGGCGAGGGCACCAACGAGATCCAGCGCACGCTCATCGCCCGCCAGCTCGTCGAGCGTCATGGCGAGCGGCTCGGCGCGCTCACCTCGCGCGAGGGCGAGCCGGACGAGCGGCGGCAGATCGTCCTGGCCGTGCGGCAGTTCGTCGAGAAGTCGCTGATCCCGGCGGTCGCCGATCACGAGCCGGCCGCTCGTTATCCGGACGCCATCATCCGCGAGCTGGCCGAGCTCGGCCTGCTGGGCGCGACCGTCGAGCCGCGCGTCGGCGGCCTCGGCCTCGACGACGCCGGCACGGTCATGGTGCTCGAGGAGCTGGCGCGCGGCTGGACGACCGTCGCCGCCGTCGTCGCCGGCCATCTGGGCTGCGCGCGCGCGCTCGATCGCGCGGCGCCGCCGGCCGAGCGCGAGGCGCGGCTGCCGGCCCTGACGCGCGGCGAGCGACTCGCCACCGCGGTCGTCGGCGGCGACGTGGCGGCCCGACGAACGCCCGGCCTGCTGCTCTACGGCGCCACCGCGCTGGCCGACAACGCGCCGCGCGCCGAGTGCTTCCTGGTGCGCGCCGTCGACGAGGACGGCCGCGCGGTCGCCGCGCTCGTCGAGCGCGGCGCGCCGGGACTCGACATCGGCGAGCCGGAGGCGACGCTGGGCACCCGTGGCCTCGGCTCGGCCGCGCTCGCGCTGGACGGCGTGCGCCCGGCGCTGGTGCTGGGCGACGCCGAGCCGGTCGTGGCGTTCGCCAGCGTCGCCGCCGCCGCCGTCGCGGTCGGTCTCGCGCAGGCCGCGTTCGAGGCCGCGCTGCGCTACGCCCAGCAGCGCACGACGTTCGGCAAGCCGCTCTGGCAGCACCAGGCGGTGCAGCTCAAGCTGGCCGACATGGCGACCGGCATCACCGCCGCGCGCCTGCTGACCTATCGCGCCGTCGAGGGCGACGGCCCCGATCCCGCCCGGGCGGCGATGGCGCGCCTGCAGGCGACCGCGGTGGTGATGCACGTCACCCTGGAGTCGATGCGCATCCACGGCGGCTACGGCTATGTCAGCGAGTTCCCGGTCGAGCGCTACTACCGGGACGCCGCCCGCCTCATGTTCGTGCCCCTCGACGACGACACGCTGCGCCGCGAGCTGGCGGCCCGGCTGGCGGCGCGCGCGTGACGATCCGTGGACTCGCGACGGCGGTGGCGATGATCACGGCCAGCACCTTCACGGCGTGGGCGCTCTACATCACGCTGGTCGAGCATCCGGCCCGGCTCGACAGCGGGGCCGCCGCCGGCCGCGCGCAGTTCCGGCCGAGCTACCGGCGGGCCGCGCCATGGCAGGCCTCGTTCGCGGTGCTCGCGTTCGTGGCCGGTCTGCTGGCGGCAGCCCTCACGGCGCGCTGGGAGTGGCTGCTCGGCGCGCTCGCTCTCGGCTCGGTGGTCCCGCTCACGCTGGCGCTGATCCAGCCGCTCAACCGGCGCCTGCTCGGCGCCGACGCGCTCGGCGACGACGAGGTCCTCGGCCTGCTGCGCGCCTGGGGTCGGCTGCACGCCGTGCGCGCCGCGCTCGGCGGTGTCGGCGTCCTGGCGTTCCTGCTCGCCCTGCGGGCGCGCTGATGGCGTACGGACGCTGGTTCGAGGAGTTCACCGTGGGCGAGGTCATGAAGCACTGGCCGGGACGCACGATCGGCGAGGCGGACTGCACGTGGTTTGCCCTGTTGACGATGAATCAGCACCCGGTGCACAGCGACGCTCACTACGCCGAGCGCTTCACCCAGCACGGCCAGCGCCTGGTGCTGGGCCCGCTCGTCTTCTCGATCGGCATCGGCATGACGGTGGCCGACGTCTCCGGCAAGGCGATCGCCAACCTCGAGATCGAGAAGATCACCCACGAGGCGCCGACCTTCATCGGGGACACGATCTATGCGGAGTCGACCGTGCTGGCCACCCGCGAGTCGAGACAGGGCGATCGGGGCGTCGTGAGCGTCGAGACGCGGGTGATCAACCAGCGCGGCGAGCGCGTGATGACCTTCCGTCGCACCGCGCTCCTGCCCAAGAAGAACCACGCGACGCTGGGCGAGGGAAAGTACCCGGCATGACCCGGGCGATGCTGGAGGGGCTGCGCGTGCTGGCCGTGTCGCAGTTCGGCGCCGGGCCGTTCGGCACGCAGGTCCTGGCCGACCTCGGCGCCGAGGTCATCAAGATCGAGGATCCGGCCGTCGGCGGCGACGTCTCCCGCCAGGTCGGCCCCTACGCCGCCGACGGCGATTCGCTCTACTTCCAGTCGTTCAACCGCGGCAAGCAGTCGCTCACCCTCGACCTCACCCACGCCGAGGGCCAGGCCGTCCTGCGCGATCTCGCCCGCGTCTCCCACGCCGTCTACAACAACCTGCGCGGCGATCTTCCGGCCCGCCTCGGCCTGACGTACGCCGCGCTGAAGGACGCGAACCCGGCGATCGTCTGCTGCTCGCTGTCGGGCTTCGGCGCCACCGGACCCCGCGCGGCCGAGCCGGCGTTCGACTACCTCATCCAGGGCTACGCCGGCTGGATGTCGATCACCGGCGAGCCCGACGGGCCGCCCGGCAAGTGCGGCGTCTCGGTCGTGGACTTCGCCGGCGGCTACGCCTCGATCGCCGCCCTCATGGCCGGGCTGTGGGACGCGCAGCGCAGCGGCGTGGGACGCGACATCGACATCGCCCTGCTCGACACCGCGGTGAGCATGCTGTCGTACTTCGCGATCTGGACGCTCAACCGCGACTGGCAGGCAGACCGCGTCGCCGACTCCGGCCACCAGTCGCTGGTGCCCGCCCAGAACTTCCGCACCGGGGACGGCTGGCTCGTCGTCTTCTGCAACAAGGAGAAATTCTGGCTCGCGCTGCTGGAGGCCATGGACCTGCCGGCCGTCGCCGCCGACCCACGCTTCGCCTCCTTCGCCGATCGGCTGGCCCACAAGGACGCGCTGCTACCCCTCTTGCAGTCACGCTTCGCGGAGCGGACGACCGCCGACTGGCTCGCGCGGCTGCGCGGCCGCGTTCCGTGCGCGCCGGTGAACACGCTCGCCGAGGCGCTGGCCGACGAGCAGGTCCGGGCGCGCGGGATGATCGTCGAGGTGAAGCATCCGCAGCTCGGCGTGCTGCGCGAGGTCGCCTCGCCGGTGAAGACCGCCGGCGCCGACGCGACGCCGCGCCCGGCGCCGCGCCTGGGCGAGCACAACGAGGCGATCCTGCGCGAGGTCCTGCACTATGATGCGGCCCGCATCGCCGCGCTGCGCGCATCGGGCGCGCTGGGCGGCGCATTTCTCGCCGACCGTTAGGAGGTCCTCCATGACGCACTCGAGAGCTCTGGTCGTCGTCGTGCTGCTCCTGGCCCTGCCGCCCCTCACCGCCCACGCCTGGGACCGAGGCAGCCTGCAGAGCTTTGCGACGCTGCCGGCCGGGACGTCGCACCCCGAGGGCATCGCCGTGGACCGGAGCGGCAACGTCTGGGTGGCCGACTTCGACGTCACCAAGTCCTCCGGCCCCGGCGACGTCCTCGCCTTTCGGCCGGACGGCAAGCTGCTGCGCCATCTCACGCCGACGGGCTCGAGCAACCTGCTGCTCGGGCTCGACTTCCATCCGATCACCGGGGCCTTCCTCGTCATCGACTTCGGCAACAAGAAGGTCATCCAGGTGGATCCGCTCACCGGCGCAGCGACCGACTTCGCCACGCTGACGCCCGCCGACGCCGCCAACGCCGGGCTCAACGCGCTCACCTTCGACACCGCGGGCAACGTCTACGTCTCCGACTCGTTCCAGGGCAAGATCTGGCGGACCGGTCCCGGCGGCGGCGTCATGACGGCGTGGGCGAGTGACCCGAAGCTGACGACCACCGGCGTGCCGCCGTTCGGGGCCAACGGCCTGGCCTTCAACCGCGCCCACGACACGCTGTTCGTCGCCAATACGGGCAACGATTCGATCGTGCAGATCTCGGCGGCCGACAGTCCGATGAGATCGTGGTGGTGAATCCCTCGGGCCGCGTCATCGCCAAGCTCGGCGACTTCGACGGCATCGACGCGCACGGCGCCCCCCGCGGATTGCTCTTCCCGGCCAGCCCCGTCCTGCACGACGGCTTCCTCTACGTCACCAACCTCTCGCTCGACCTGAAGGCCGCGATCGGCCAGCCGGCCGTGGACGGCCCGTGGGCCGCGCAGGTGACGCGCCACACCGTCTCCCGGATGCCGGCCCGCATTCCGCCCGTCCAGGGTCTGCCGTGAGCGATCCGTCGGACGCGTTCCGCGCCATCACCGCCGAGGACATGACCATGCCGCCCGGGTGGTCGGTGTCGTCGGGGCAGACCTTCCTCTACACGAAGGAGGAGCAGACGCTCGTGCAGCAGGCCCGGACGTTCGCCCAGCGCGAGATCGCGCCGACCGCGGCGGCGGCTCATCGCCGCGTGAAGGAGCTGAAGGTGACGTGGGAGGGCCGCGAGCGGCGCGACCGGCTGCGCGCGCTGGCCATGGCGTATCTGAAGACGCTGGCCGAGGCCGGGATGACCGGGGCGCTCTTCCCCGAGGCGTACGGCGGCAACGGCCGCGGCGTCGTCGCCGAGTGTCTGGTCGACGAGGAGCTGGCGGCGGCCGGGCATCCCGCCGACACGATCCGCTCGGTCTCGCTCACGCTCGGCACCGTGTCGATCCTCCGGTACGGCACCGAGGCGCAGAAGAAGCGGCACATCCCGCCGCGCCTGCGGGGGGACGAGCTGGCGGCGCTCGCCATCACCGAGCCGCAGATCGGCAGCGACACCTCGCGCATGGAAACGCGCGCGACGCTGCGCGGCGACCGCTGGGTGATCAACGGCCAGAAGCGGTTCATCACCGGCGGCGGCCTCGCCGATCATCTCACGCTCTTCGCCATCACCGACGGCGCCGTACATCCGCACAAGGGCATGTCGACGTTCATCGTGCCGATGGACCACCCCGGCGTGACGATCCGCCGGCAGATCGACGAGGCGCTGATGGGCGACCTCATCGACAACGTGTGGATCGAGCTCGCGGACGTCGACGTTCCTCGCGAGAATCTGCTGGGCCCGCTCAACGGCGGCTACCAGGTGCTGATGGACGAGCTCGACACCGAGCGTGTGACGTACTGCATGGCCGCGCTGGGCTCGGCCCGGCGCTGCCTGGAGGTCGCCGCCGAGTACTCGACCAAGCGGGTGCAGTTCAAGCGCCCGATCGCGACGTTCGAGGGCGTGTCGTTCAAGCTGGCCGAGATGTACGCGGCGCTCGACGCCGCCCGCCAGGTGACCTATCGCACGGCCAAGATGATCGAGGCCGGCGTGCCGGCCCAGCGCGAATCGGCGGTGACCAAGCTGGTCGTCGCCGAGAACGTGTGGAAGATCGTCGACCACGCCATGCAGGTGCTGGGCGGCATCGGCTACACGAGCGACTTCCCGGTCCAGCAGATCTTCCGCAACGCGCGGCTGATGCGCATCGGCGCCGGCTCCGACGAGATCATGAAGTTCCTCATCGCGCGCGAGTTGCTGAAAGAGGTCGGGTCGCGGCGGTAGAATCGAGGGCATGACGGAACGGGTACTGCCGTCGCCCGACGTCGAGGAGGTCACCGGCACCGGGACGGAGGTCGCTCCACCCTGGATGACCATCCTGCACAACTGTGACTGTCACACGTTCGAGCAGGTCGTGAAGCAGCTGCAGAAGGCCATCGCCTGCAGCGAAGCCGAGGGCTGGGAGATCGCCTGGCAGGTCCACAACACCGGCAAGGCCGTCGTCAGGATCGGCCCCGAGCCCGAGTGTGTCCGCGTCGGCAACATCCTGGCCTCCATCGGGCTCGTGGTCACGGTCGTGCAGTCGTGACGCGGCCGGCAAAGCTGTCGTCGAGGCGATGAGCGTGAGCGACCGCCCGCTGTATCGCGCCACTGCCTGGGTGCTGGTCGGCGGCAAGCTGCTCGGCGCCTGGGGGCTCACCTGGGACATCCAGTGGCACCTGCAAATCGGCCGGGACTCCTTCTGGATTCCGCCGCACCTCATGATGTACGGCGGCGTGACGGCGGGACTCATCGTCACCTTCGCCCTGCTCGCGCTCGAGACGGCACGCGCGCGGCGGCGGCCGCCGGGGCCGGACACGATCCGCGTGCTGGGCCTCGTCGGCACCCGCGGCCTTCACCTTGCCGCCTGGGGCGTAGCGCTCGTGATCCTGGCGGCGCCGATCGACGATCTGTGGCATCGGCTGTTCGGTCTCGACGTGACGCTGTGGAGCCCGCCCCACCTGCTCGGCCTGCTCGGCTCCGGCGTCAACACGCTCGGAACGCTGCTGATCGTGACCGAGGTCTACGAGCGGCGCCGGCGCGCGCGACTCGCTGGGCTCGTGCTCGGCGGCGCGCTGCTGTACATCGGCGTCCGGGTGGTGCTGGAACCCGCCTGGCTGGTCGCGTGGACGCACGGTGGCGTACTCTTCCACGCGTTCGCGCTGCTTGGCGCGCTGCTGCTGCCGCTGGCGCTCGTGCCGGCCGGGCGGCTGCTGGAGCGGCGCTGGGCGCCGCTGGTCGTGGTCGCCGTCGCCCTGGCGATCTCGGTGATCGGCGAGCAGATCGCGCAGGTCGGTTTCGCCGTCATCCAGCCGCTCTCCGTGATCGGCCAGGCGATCCAGAACGATCCGACATCGACGATCGCCCAGGCGGCGGCCATCCGGGCGAAGAGTCGCGGCGTCGTCACTCCGTTCTGGCTGCGCTTGCTGTTTCCGTTGACGGCGGCCGCGGTGATGAGCGCGGCGGACGTGCGGCGACGGCCGACGCTGGCATGTGCCGCGTACGGGATCGTCCTCGTCGCGGTCTACGGCTGGTCCACGAGCCGTAGCCCCGCCTTCGCGGCGCTGGTGCCGACGGCCGTCGACACGGCCATCGCGCTGGCAATCGCGGCGGTGGCGGGCGGTCTCGGTGCCGTTGGCGGCCGCTATCTCGCCGACGCCCTCGCGTCGACGGCGAGTTCCGCCGTGGTCGTCGAGGACAGGATGGTGACGGCCGTCACGCGCTGAGCGGGCGTCTCACATCACGGGACCGATGATCCACGGTGCGAACTCTTCCTCGCCGACGCCGGACAGCTCGCTCTTGCTGCGCTTGCCGGAAGCCACCGCGACGATCTCCTCGAAGATCTGACGGCCCACCGTCGCCAGCGGCACGCCTTCGAGAATCACGCCACAGTTGATGTCCATGTCCTCCTCCATGTGCCGGTACATGAGGGAGTTGGTCGCCAGCTTGATGGAGGGCACCGGCTTGCAGCCGAACACCGAGCCCCGTCCCGTCGTGAAGCAGATGAGATTGCAGCCACCGGCCACGAGGCCCGTGATCGACACCGGATCGTGACCCGGCGTATCCATGAACACGAAGCCGCGCGTGCTGATCGGCTCGCCGTACTGGAACACGTCCATCATCGGCGTGGTCCCGCCCTTGGTGACGCCCCCCAGGGATTTCTCGAACACCGTCGTGATCCCGCCGGCCTTGTTGCCGGGGGCGGGATTGTTGTCCATGGCCTCGATGCCACGGCAGTACCACTCCCACCACTTGTAGCGGTCGACGAGCTTCTTGGCGACGCCCTCGTTGATCGCGCGGCGGATCAGCAGGTGCTCGGCGCCGTAGATCTCGGGCGTCTCGGCCAGCACGCCGGTACCGCCGTAGCGCACCAGCTCGTCGACGGCCCAGCCCAGCGCCGGGTTGGCGGTGATGCCGGAGTTGCCGTCGGAGCCGCCGCAGTTCGTCGCCAGCGTGATCTCCGACACCGGCTGCTTCGTGCGCCGGGCGGCGCTGGCGATCGGCAACAGCTTGGCCACCTCGGCCGCCGCTCGCTCGACCGTCTTGCGAATGCCGCCGGCCTCCTGGATGTTGACCAGGAACGGCTTGCGCTCGGGATGACCCGGCGCGGCCATTCGCTGGCGCTCCACCATCACCGCGGCCTGGTTCACCTCGCAGCCCAGGCCGATCAGGATGTAGGCGGCGACGTTGGGATGCTTGGCGTAGCCGGCCAGCACGCGCTGCAGCGCCAGGTGGTCCTCGCCGAAGAGCTTGGTGCCGCAGCCCGACTTGTGCGTGATCGCAATGACGCCGTCGACGTTCGGGAAATCGCGGGTGACGTCCCGGAACTTGTCCTTGACGAACTGGCTCACGCTGGCCGAGCAGTTCACGCCCGAGATGATCGCCACGTAGTTGCGCGTGCCGACCCGGCCGTCCTCGCGCCGGTAGCCGTCGAAATGCCGCATCTGCTCCGGCGGATAGAACGCCACCGGGGTCACGTCGACCCCGACCTGGTAGCGATCGTCGGACAGCTCGCCGATGTCGAGGTTGTGGCTGTGCACGTGGTCGCCGACCTCGATGTCCTGGGTCGCGAAGCCGATCACCTGCCCGTAGCGCCGGACCGGCTCGCCGCGCCGCACCGCGTGCCGGGCCACCTTGTGGCCGGGCTTGATGTCGGCGCGCACCTCGATGCGCGCGGCGCCGTCCTCCAGCACGGTGCCGGCGGTCAGCTCCTTCTTGGCGATGGCGACGTCGTCCTCGGCCCGCAGCAGAATGGCGCGCTCGGTCAGCGGGATCGTGCTCATGAACGCGAGACCTCCTTGAGAGCATCAATATACATGGGGGCCCCGACATGGCCCCCAAACCCCCAAACATTCGTCACGCCCCGGCGGAGCCGGGACGCTCCTCTATGGTCCGACTAGCAGCTACGCCTATAGTCCGACCAGGGGCTACGCGCTCGGGGCCTTGATCTGCAGCACGGCCGGCGGCTCGCTCTCGAGCTGGACGGTGGTGTGGTCGATGCCGAAGCGGGCGTGGAGCAGGGCGTGCAGGTCGGCGAGCAGGCGCTCGCTGTCGCGCACGTCGGCGACGACGACGTGGGCGCTCATCGCCTCGCGGCCGGACGTCAGCGTCCACACGTGCAGGTCGTGCACCCGGCGCACGCCCGGCACCGCGCACATGGCGGCCTCGATCTCGGTCAGCTCCAGGTGAGGCGGCGTGCCTTCGAGCAGCACGTTGACCGCCTGTCGCAGCAGCGTCCACGTGCGCGGCACGATCAGCAAGGCGATGGCGGCGCTGGCGATCGGGTCGGCGCCGGTCCAGCCCGTCGCCAGCACGACGCCGGCCGCGATCAGCGTGGCCACCGAGCCGAGCGCGTCGCTCAGCACTTCGAGGTAGGCGGCGCGCACGTTGAGGCTGGCCGCGGCGGCACGATGCAGCAGCGACGCGCACACGAGGTTGACGGCGAGGCCGAGCGCCGCCACCACCGCCATCGGCCCGGCCAGCACCGGGACTGGCGCGCGCAGCCGCTGCCACGCCTCGGCGAGGATGCCGCCGGCGACGATCAGCAGCACGAGGGCGTTGACCAGGGCGGCGAGGATCTCGGCGCGGTAGTAGCCGTAGGTCTTGGCGGGCGTCGGCGGGCGGTGGGCGATCCAGATGGCGAAGAGCGCGAGGGCGAGGCCGCCGGCGTCGGTCAGGAGATGGGCCGCGTCGGCCAGCAGCGCCAAACTGCCCGTCCAGAACGAGGCGACGAGCTCGACCAGCAGCACGGCGCACGTGAGCCCGAGCGTCAGCGCGAGGAGCGGCCAGGACTGAGCGCCGGCGGTCGCGCGGGCGTGGAGGTGCCCGGCGTGCGTCGTCATCGATCGGATCGTATCAGAGTACAATCCGGGCATGCATACCGACCGCACCATCGTCCTGCACGGCCAGCGCTTCCACTACACCGAGTGGGGCCCGCCGGCGGCGCCGCCCGTGATCTTTCTCCACGGCATCACCGGCCACGCCCGCACATGGGACGACGAGGCCCGTCTGCTGGCCGAGCGTTGTCACGTGATCGTGCTCGACCAGCGCGGCCACGGCGACTCCGACCCGGCGCCCGACGGCGACTACTCGGACGCCGCGCTGCTCGGCGATCTCGAGGCCTTCGTCGACGCCCTCGGCTTTCGCCGCCTCGGCCTGGTGGCGCTCTCGCTCGGCGGGCGCGTGGCGATCAACTACGCCGGTCGCCATCCCGACCGGGTCGAGCGCCTCGTCGTCGTGGACATCGGGCCGGAGATCGCGCCGGGGGGCCGGGCCCGCGTCAGCAGCCTCATGGCCGCCGCGCCCGAGCGCTTCGAGACGCTCGAGGAGGTCGTCACCCACCAGCGGGCCAACAATCCGCTCTACACGGAGACGATGCTGCGCCACCGCGCCCGGCACGCCGTGCGGCCGCTGCCGAACGGCGGCTTCACCTGGAAGTACGATCGGGCGCTGCGCGACGCCATCCGGGAGGGGCGCCTGCGCACGCCGGCCGACCTCTGGCCCCAGTGGTGCGCGATCCAGTGCCCGACGCTGCTCGTCCGCGGCGCGCAATCCGACGTGCTCACCGACGAGACCGCCAAGCGGATGCTGGAGGAGCTGCCGGCCGCGCGCCTCACCGTCGTTCCCGACGCGGGCCACACCGTCCCCGGCGATCAGCCGGCGGTGTTCCAGGCGCTGCTGCGGGAGTTCCTGATGCCATGACGCGCGGCCTGGGCGCGATTGCGCTGGCAATCGTGGTGGTGTGGCTCCTCGCCCATCTCTTCTACGTCGGGCCCGTGCAGGACGCCACCGAGGTCGGCGTTCTCTGGGTGCTCGGCTTCGCGACCGCCTCGCTGGTGGGCGCGGCGATCATCCTGCTGGTCGTCGCCATGGCGCTCGGCCAGACGCGGCCGGCCTGGCTGCGGTTCGTGCGCGGCGCGCGCAACGTCGCCGCGGTCGTCGGCTGCGCGCTGATCCTGGTCGGGCTGCTGCACTATCGCGACACGGAGCCGCGCGGCGAGATCCACTGGCTCGTGATCGGGCTCGTCGTGCTGGCCGGCGCCGGCGTCGTGCACCTGTGGCTGGTGCGGACGATCCGCCGTCAGACCGCCTGACACGCGTCCGGACCGGGTGATCCGCCGCCCGTTCCTGATCCTCTGGCTGGGGGCCTTCGCGTTCTTTCTCTCGTTCCTCCTGCTGCTCTCGGCCCTGCCGATCTTCGCGCGGAGGCTCGGCGCCTCCGATGCGGCCATCGGCGTCATCATGGCGTCGTTCGCGATCACGTCGTTGCTGCTGCGGCCGCCGACCGGCTGGGCCGCCGATCGCTACGGCCGCCGGCCGTTGATGGTGGCCGGCGCGCTGTTCTTCGCCGTCGCCTCCGTCGCG
>VBPC01000177.1 GCA_005887895.1 Candidatus Rokuibacteriota bacterium | reverse complement strand
CGGGCGAGCCCGTGGACGATCGCCGTGACGATCGCGACCCCGACCAGCATCCGCACGTACATCCGGAAGTGAACCAGGAGGTAGAGCGAGAGGAGCAGCGGCAGCAGCGCCCCGCCGACGTTGATGGCGACCACGGTGACGCCGGGCTGGGCCGCCGGCGGGACGACGTAGGTCCGCCCCATCACGGTCACCTCCTCCGGCGGCGCCAGCCGCGGCACCGTCACCGAGTAGAGCGGGATGTTGAAATGGCTGCCCACGAGCGACAGCAGCAGCACCAGGAACATGTAGCGGGGACGCACGCCGATCTTGCGGTAGGCGTACGCCAGCACGCGGATCTCCACCATGAAGACGAAGACGAGCAGCAGGAGCACGAAGCCGAACAGCAGCAGCGGCAACGCGAGCGGAAGGATCATGGCCGCCTCCGGGATTGACAGCCGTTCACGCGCGCAGGATCATTCGTATCCGCATGACGCTCACAGTGTACGGTGCCGGCGCGATCGGTGGCATCACCGGAGCGCGGCTCGCCCGGGCGGGCCACGACGTCCTGCTCGTCGACAAGGCCGAGGATCACGTCACCGCCATGAACGCGCGCGGGCTCACGATCGAGTCGCGCGACGGCGTGGTCACCATTCCGGTGCGCGCGATCACCCCGGCCGGGCTCGGCCCCGAGGTCGACCTCGTGCTGCTGGCGGTGAAGTCGCAGGACACGCCGGCGGCGCTGGAGGTCTTGACACCGCGGCTCGCGCGCGACGGCGCGATCGTCTCGCTGCAGAACGGGCTCAACGAAGCGCTCATCGCGGCGGCGGTGGGCGAGTCGCGCACGGTCGGGTGCCTCGTGAACTGGGCGGCGGACTGGCAGGCGCCCGGCCGGATCCTGCACGGGGGCGGCGGCGCGCTGGTGCTCGGCGAGCTGGACGGGCGATCGAGCGAGCGGGTGCAGCGCCTGGCCAAGCTGCTCGAGGTGGTGGCGCCGACGCGCGTGAGCGACAACATCCTCGGCTACACCTGGGCCAAGCACGTCTACGGCGCCCTGCTGGTGGCCACGGCCGTCGTCGACGCGCACGTGTACGAGGTGGTCGAGCGGTCGCCCGAGATCCAGACGATGCTGGTCGCGCTGACGGTCGAGAACATGCGGGTGGCCGAACGCGCCGGCATCCGCCTGGAAGCGTTCGACGAGTACGACCCGGCCGACTACCGGGCGGCCGCCCGCGGCGACGAGGCCGCCCGCGAGCGGGCCATGGCCAGCATCGCCCGGCACTACCGCGCCGCCACCAAGACGAAGACCGGCATCTGGCGGGATCTCGCCGTCCGCAAGCGCAAGACAGAGGTCGGCGCGCTGCTCGGCGCCACGGTGGCCAAGGCCAGGACCTACGGCCTCGCGATGCCGCTGACCGAACGGCTCATCGCGCTGATCGAGGATCTGGAGACCGGCCGCCGCCAGATGTCGTGGACGAATCTCGACGACCTCGTCCGCGCGAGCTAGCAGGGAGGAAGAGGAGCGCCCCGGCTTCGCCGGGGCGCTCCGAGCGTCGGGGGCATGGGGGGCCCATCGAGGCCCCCCCATCACAACGATCCCCCAATCACAACGATCCCGGCATCGACGGTTGCTCGACCACGCCGATCGTCGCGCCCGGCCCGTGGCTCTTCCGCGCGCGGTCCACGGCCTCCTCCACGCTGGCGGCCACGTCGAAGCCCAGGTGGCGCGGCACGTGGGCGTCGCGCGGCGCCGCCACGATGACGCGACCGACGCGGCGCAGGCGCCTGAGCGGGTGCGTGGCCAGAATGCCGTGGATCGGGTGGAACGCGAATCGATGCCGGTACGCGTCGATGTGGCCGGCGTGGCGCGCAAACTCGTCCTCGAAGCGGGCGGTGATCTCGTACGGGTCGCGCGTCCGCGTCAGCGCTCGCTCCCAGACCTCCGGGTAGGACGGGTGATGGACGCGGTCCCACGCGTCCCGAACGGCGGCGGCCATCACCACCGTGCAGCCGGGCTTGCCGGCCGCGTCGATCATGCCGCCCAGGTACCCGAGGCCCATCGAGATCAGCGTGAGGATCGGATTGACCGACGCCCAGATGGCGTAGGGGCTCGAGTCGGGCACGCCGTAGACGAGGATGTCGCACGGCTCCGGCGCTGCCGCGCGCCGCGGCGGAAAGCGCTGCGCCTGCACGGCCAGCGCGGCCCGGCGCGTCTCGTCGACGCCGCCCGCCAGGACCTGCGCCGCCTCGCGCGGGCCGGCCAGCAGCGTGTCGATCTTGAAGATGCGCCGCCCCAGCCGCGCCTCGAGGTGGTGGCCCATCTCGTCGAGGATGGCGTGCATGCGGTTGCGGTCGAGTGACATCGACATGCCGTCCGGCGTGTGCGTCACGCGGATCGACTTCCACGTCGATAGCCCGACGCACACCGACTTCCAGCCGCCGGTGAAGCCACGGATGTAGTTGGTGTTGACGTACACGGTGAGGTCGGAGTCGGCGACCAGGCGGCTGACCTCGACGGGATAGCCGTGGTCCGCCGTCGTCCCGAGGTCGACGATCTGCTCGGGATCCTCCGCGTCGTGGCACGAAAGGCGCGCGCCGAACTCCTCGACCAGCCCGGCGTCGAGCAGCCGGCCCAGCTCGGCCGGCCGGCACATGCGGTGCAGCGCGTTGGCGCACACCAGCCGCACCTGGGCGGCCGACACGCCCGCCTCCGCCAGCTCGGCGAGCACCGCCCGGATCGCGACCGGACGGATGGGACCGAACGACCCCGTGGTGTGGTCGTCGAACGCGATGGTGACGCGCGCCCCCGGCGTCACGAGGTCGCGAATGCGCGGCCGTCCGAGCGGCGCCGCCAGCGCGGCCTCGACCGCGCCGCGGAGATCGACGAGCGGCTCCAGGCCGCGCTCCGCCTCGCTCGACAGGCGCCGAGCTTCCGACGGCAGCGTCGCGGTCAGCATGCCGTCGGCGTACGGCAGCTCGACCTTCACGCGGCGGGCCTGCCCCTCACCGCGCGAGCGGATCGGGCCGGAGCTGGAACTTCACGACCTTGCTCGTCGTCCCCTTGCCGCCCTCGACGTGAAACGGCGTGCGGGTGCTGTAGGTCGCCCACAGACCGCGGCCCTTCCAGCCGGCCCCGGGGTCGTCGACACGGCCGTCCATCCACTTGGTGTAGAAGCCCATCGGATACGGGACGCGCAGGTTCACGAACTGCCCGTTCACGAGGGCCAGCAGCGACTCGTTGGCGTTGCCGGTGGCGATCGGCACGTTCCGGCCCAGGCCGAACGTGTCGAACTGATCGACCCAGGTGTAGTAGCTCGCCTCGGCGCTGCCCGACTCGGTCACGTTGGCGAGCTGGGGCCCGGGGAAGGGATAGAGCGTCCAGCCCTCGGGGCAATGCCGGCCCGTCGCATTCGGTCCGTTGAGCGGGCCCTGGCACTTGCGGCGGTCGAAGCTCCCCATGTGACCGCTCGAGAGCGACGTCCACACGACGCCGTGGCGATCGATGTCCATGCCGCGCGGCCCGTAGCCCGGCATCGGCGGCTCGAAGACCTCGGCCAGCGCCGTCGCGGCGGGATCCGGTCCGGGAGTCACGCGAATGACGTAGCCCGGGAAGCCGAGCACGCTGCCCCAGACGGTGCCGTCGACGGGGCTCACGGCGATGCCGTAGAAGGCCGCGACGATCCGCTTGTCCCGGGCGGGATCGAGCGGCTGGTCGGGCTCGACGTACTCGTCGCGCTTGCCGTTGCCGTTGGTGTCCAGCACGAGCGCGGTCCACCCCTGCGACTTCACCTCGTCGCCCGTCTGCTCGAACGTCTTGCGGTCGAGCCACCCGAGGACGCCGCTCTGCGGGCCGCCGGCGCTCGCCCACAGCGTGTTGCTGGCGTCCTCGGCGAAGACGAGATGATGGGTCGGGAAGCACGTGCTGATCAGCGTGATCTTGCCGGTCCGGGGGTCGTACATCGAGAGATGCCGGTTCGCCTGCTCGAGCGGGAAGAGCTTCGCCGAGGGATGGGTCGAGCCTTTCCGGCAGAAATCAGGATTGGCCGGCGGGCGGACGCGCGAGGTGAACCAGACGCGCCCTTTCTCGTCGAACATCGGGTTGTGCATGCTCGTCTGGCTGTCCCAGATCGGCTCCGGCCCCCAGTGCGGCGACGGCAGCATGGTGTTCTGCTTCGACGAGGGCGTGGCGGGGTCGCGCACCAGCATCTTCACCTGCGTCGCCTTGTGGTGCACCGGATCGAGGACCGGGAAGAGATCGGTGCTCTCCTCGGTCGTCCCGAAGATCAGGCCGTTGGCGTTGACGCGCGGATTGCGCTTGTCGGTCGAGACCTCGTCGTGCAGGTAGTCCTTGGGCCCGGCCCAGTCCCAGAGCGTCAGGACGACGTTGCGCTCGACGCCGTGCGGCCGGGCCGGCTGTGCGGCCGGCAGCTCGCCGGCGGCGATGCGATCGGTCCAGTCGGCGAACAGCTTCAGCGCGCGCGGCGCGCCGAGCCGGCCGAGGTTCGTCGTCATCTGCAGCATCGCCTGGCCGGACTGGATGCGCCGCTGCCAGGCGTCCGCCGACGACTTGAACTCGCCGAGCGCCTTGGGGATCGTGCGCGTCGCCTTGTTGCCGAGCTGATGACACGTGTAGCAGCCGTTGGTCTTGACCACGTCGAGCCACTGGGCCTGGCTCTTGACGGCGGGCGCGATGCCGTTGCCGTCGGGCCCGGTGCCGGGGAAGTCGCCCTTGTCCGGCACCTTGAGCATCGAGTACCAGTAGATCGCCGGATAGTATTCGGCGGCGGCGGCGGCGCTCGGCGCCACCACCGCGTGCAGATCGAGGAGGCGGCCGGGCGTGGCGCGGACCTTCGGCGAGTCGACCAGGCCGTAGCCACGCACCCACACGCTGTACTCGGCCCTCGGCAGATCCGGCAGCACGTAGCGGCCCCGGCCGTCGGTGACGACGATCTTTGCGAGCTTCGTCGGCAGCTCGTTCGTCTCCGCGATCACCCAGACTCCGGCTTCCGGCCCGTTGGCGCTCCTCACCACGCCGCCGAGATCGGTGTTGCCGACACGGATCGCGGGATCCGCGCTCGGCTGGGCGCTGGGCCGGCTCTGGCCGGCGGTGAGCGAAAGCGCCACCACGATCACCACCGTCGCCGTCGAGTACCACGCTCTGGTCGTCGTCATCGCAGATCTCCTGGCGTCGCGTGGGCTGGGGCCGGCCGCAGTATCCCTCTGCGGCGTGGCGTCCGCGACCTCGGATGTGAAGGGGCGCAGGAAGCTCGGCGGTCGATCAGGAGTCGATCAGGAAAGGACGCGTGGGGACACCTCGGCGGAAGCCGCGGCGCCCCTCGTTACTGCGGGGGGTTAGGCGGTGCGCACGCGCCGGTGGAAGAGCTCGCACCAGCGCCGGTTGTCGTCTCCGCCTGCCTCCGCGCTGCCCGACAGGCAAGCAGCGGCCGTGACCACGCCGTCGTCGGCCCCCCCGCGCACAGGCGAGTGGGACTCGCACCAGTGCACGTCGAGGATCTCGCCGGTCGGGTCTGCGTCGGGCTCGCAGCCAGGACAGTACAGCCGAGCGACTGCTGGAGTGTCCGCGAGATAGTCGGTCATGCCATTCTGTGCGGCAAAGTGCGTGCCGATCTCAAAATGCTGTTCTGGCGCGTTGTTGCCAGAGGTTAGACCGTCATTTTCGGTCACTTCGTGGGCAGTCCGGCACGACATGCCTGGCCAGCAGGCAGAATCTCCCTTATGATTCGGCATCTCCACGACGAGGTGATCTCGTGACGGCGCCCTGGGAATATCGCGATCCGCTGGAGCCCCTGCTGGCCGCCGAGGTGTCGGCGGCGACGCTGATGGAGCACGTCCGCACGATCGGGGCCTGGGAGCGCGAGTCGGGCAGCGCCGGCGAGGCCCGGGCGTTCGACTACATCGAGGGCACGCTCAAGGCCTACGGCGTGGAGGTCGAGCGGCGCGAGATCGAGGCGTACATCAGCCTGCCGCAGGACGGTCGCCTGGCGCTGGCCGACGGCGCCGCCATCACCGGGCTCACGCACTCGTTCTCGGCGTCGGTCGACGCGCTCGCGGGCGAGGTGGTGGACGTGGGCGACGCGCAACCGGAGGACCTCCCGCGAGCGGCCGGCAAGATCGCGCTCATCCGCGGCCTCGCCACGCCCGGCAAGGCGTGGGCCGCCGAGCGGGCCGGCGCGCTCGGGCAGATCTTCGTCGTCATGGACCACCTGCACAACATGATCGTGACCACGATCTGGGGCACGCCCTCCCCGGACACCGCCTGGCGCATTCCGGCGACGCCGTGCGTGTCGATCCTCGGCGCCGACGGTGACCGGCTGCGCCTCCTGCTCGAGCGTGGGCCCCTGCGCGTGCGGATGACCACGCGCGTGCGCACGGGCTGGATGCCGATTCCTCACCTGGTGGGCGAGCTGGCCGGGCGCGGCGAGAATCGGTTCCTGCTGCTGTCCGGACACGTCGACGCCTGGCACTACGGCGCGATGGACAACGGCACCGCCAACGCCACGATGCTCGAGGTGGCCCGCCTGCTGGCGGCGCGGCGCGACGCGCTCCGGCGCGGCATCCGCTTCGCGTTCTGGTCGGGACACTCGCACGGACGCTACGCGGGCTCCGCGTGGTACGCCGATCACGCGTGGCACGAGCTGCATCGCCGCTGCGTCCTGCATCTCAACTGCGACTCCACCGGCGCCCGCGGCGCCATCGACTACGGGCACCTGCAGGGCGTCGGCGTGCCGTCGGCGTTCATGTCGCTCTCCGGCCTGCCGACGCAGGACACCGAGCTGTCACGGGCGATGCAGCGGCTGGTCGGCAGCGCCGGCTTCCCGTGGTGGTGGCACACGAAGGACGACACCGTCGACAAGATCGACGCCGACGTGCTGGCCCTGGACACGAAGGTGTACCTCGCCTCCGCGCTCCGCTGGCTCAACGCGCCCGTGCTGCCGCTCGACCATCGCCGCTCGGCCCGGAGCCTGGTGGCCGAGCTCGAGGCGGTGCAAGCCGCCGCCGGCCCGCACTTCGATCTCGCGCCGGCGCTCGACGCCGCGCGGACCCTCGTCGAGCGGCTGGAACGCCTGCCCGCCCTGCTGGCCGGGATCGACGCCGCGTCGCCGCGGCTCGAGACGATCAACCGCGGCCTCATGCGACTCTCGCGCGTCCTCGTGCCGCTCGCCTACACGAGCGGCGACCGCTTCACCCACGACCTTGCCCTGCCCTTGCCGCCGCTGGCCGGACTGCAGCGCGCGCGCGAGCTGGCCGGGCTCGATCCCGACGGCGATACGTTCAAGTTCACGCGGGCGGCGCTCGTGCGCGAGCGCAACCGGGCCGTGCACGCTCTCGACTCGGCGACCAGCGTCGCCGACGATCTGCTCGACTCCAGGAGATAGCCAATGCGCACTCTCGGCTCACGCCTCCTCGCCGGCGTGCTCGTGCTCGCGCTCGCCGTCGCGCTCGTCCCGTCCGCCGGCGCCCAGAAGCGCGGCGGGACCCTGACGATCGTGCGGCCGACCGATCCGGTCTCGCTCGACCCCAACCTCGAGACCACGGCGCCGGGCGCCTGGGTCTACTTCAACATGCTCGAAGGCCTGCTGACGCTCGACGACAAGATGCAGGTCAAGCCGCTGCTGGCGACGTCGTACGAGGTCATGTCGCCGACCCGGGTGCGCTTCAAGCTGCGGCCGGGCGTCAAGTTCCACGACGGCACCCCGTTCAACGCCGCCGCGGTGAAGTTCACGTTCGATCGCGCGCTGCACGGCACCCCGCCGGCACGCTGGGCCAGCCTGGCCGGCTCGCTGAGCGGCGCCGAGGTGGTCGACGACCTCACGGTCGACGTCCTGACCAAGGAGCCGTACGGGCCGATCCTCCGCACGCTGGCCATGTACTGCATGGGCATCGTGTCGCCGACGGCGGTGCAGAAGCAGGGCGCCGACTTCAGCCGGGCGCCGGTCGGCACCGGGCCGTTCAAGTTCGTCGAGTGGAAGACGAACACGCACGTGATCGTCGAGCGGAACAACGACTACTGGGGCGACAAGGCCCTGCTCGATCGCGTCGTCTTCAGGGTCGTGCCCGAGGAAGGCGCGCGGATGATCGCGCTGCAGACCGGCGACGCCGACATGGTGCTGTTCCCCTCGCCGGCCCAGCTCCCGGCGCTGCGGAAGGACTCGAAGTACACCGTGCACGAGACGACCGGGATCCGCGTGGTCTTCGCCGGCATGCACGCGGGGCTGCCGCCGCTGGACGACGTGCACGTGCGACAAGCGATGCTGTATGCGGTCGACCGCAAGGCGATCCTCGACAACATCATGGAAGGCTCGGCGGGCCCTGCCCGCGGCGTGCTGGCGCCGGGCGTGTTCGGCTACAAGGACATGCAGCTCGACCGGCTCTACCCGTTCGACCGCGCGAAGGCCAGGGCGCTGCTCGGCCAGGCCGGCTGGACGCCGGGGCCCGACGGCATCATGCAGAAGGGCGGACAGCGGCTCTCGCTCTCCTGGCTGGCCGCCCGCGGCCGTTATCCCAAGGACGGCGAGATCACCGAGGCCATCCAGGCGATGCTGAAGGACGTCGGCATCGAGGCCCGGGTGCAGGTGCTCGAGTGGGCGGCGGTGTTCCAGCAGGTGCGCAGCAACCCGCTCAGCCACCACCTGTTCACGCTCGGCTGGGTGACCTCCAACGCCGACGCCGACTACTCGCTCTACGCGCTCTTCCACAGCAAGCAGGTGCCGCCGACCGGCTGGAACACCTCGCGCTACGCCAACCCGCGGGTCGACGCGCTCGTCGAGCAGGCGCGCCGGAGCCTCAACCAGACCGAGCGCGAGAAGCTCTACGGCGAGGTGCAGGACATCCTCGCCAAGGAGATGGTGTGGATTCCCGTCTACACGACCAAGGAGATCGTGGTCACCCGCGCCAGCGTGAAGGGCTTCCAGGTCCACCCCGTCGAGTACAACCTGGCCCTCTGGAAGACCTGGGTCGAGAAGTAACCGCGCTCGAGGCAGGCGGCGGCGCATGCTGACGTTCGTCGTCCGCCGCCTCCTGCTCGCCGTTCCCGTCCTGCTGGGCGTCGTGTTCGTCGTGATGCTGACGATCGACCTGCTGCCCGGCGACGCCGTCACGCTCATGCTCGGCGAGCACGCGACGAAGGACGCCGTGGCGGCGCTGCGCGCGCACCTCGGGCTCGACAAGCCGTTCCTGGTCCGCTACGTCGATTACGTCGGCCGCGTGGCCCGCGGCGACCTTGGCCGGTCGATCCAGCAGAACCGGCCGGTGGCCGCCGAGCTGGCCGACGCGTGGCCGGCGACGCTGGAGCTCACCGTCGCCGCGCTCCTGCTCGCCGCCGCGGCGGGCATCGGCGCCGGCGTCGTCTCGGCGGTGCGCCCGAACTCGGCGTTCGACGGCGTCGCGCGGGTGGCCTCGCTGTTCGGGCTCTCGATGCCGATCTTCTGGACCGGGCTCGTGCTGATCGTCGTGTTCTCGCTCTGGCTCAACTGGCTGCCGGTCGGGGGAGCCGGCTCGCCCGCGCACCTCGTCCTGCCGGCGGTCACGCTGGCGCTGCCGTCGGTCGCCATGATCGCGCGCATGACGCGCTCGGCGGTGCTCGACGTCCTGCGCGAGGACTACGTGCGGACGGCGCGGGCCAAGGGCGTCGGCGAGTGGTGGGTGCTGCTCAAGCACGCGCTGCGCAACGCGTTCATCCCGATCATCACGCTGCTGGGCCTGCAGTCCGGCCAGCTCATGGGCGGCGCCGTGCTGACCGAGACCGTGTTCGCCTGGCCGGGGCTCGGCCGCCTGATGGTCAAGGCGATCTTCGCCCGCGACTACGTCCTGCTGCAGGGCGCGGTGCTCGTCTTCGCGCTCGCCTTCGTCGTCGTGAACCTGCTGGTCGATCTCTCGTACGGCGTCCTCGACCCGCGCGTCGCGCGCCAGGGCTGAGCGGTGACCGACGCCTGGTCGCGCTTCCGGCGCAACCGCCTGGCCGTCGTCGGGCTCGCGCTCGTCCTCGTGCTCGCGCTCACCGCCGGGCTGGCGCCGTGGCTGGCCCCCTACGACCCCGCGCGCCAGAGCCTGGTCGAGAAGCGCGCGCGACCGGGCGCCAAGTATCTGCTCGGCGCCGACGAGTTCGGCCGCGACATCCTCTCGCGCGTGATCTACGGCTCGCGGGTGGCGCTGCTGGTCGGGGTGCTGTCGGTCACGATCGCCGTGGTGGGCGGGGTGCTGCTGGGAACGGCGGCCGGCTTCACCGGCGGCTGGCTCGACGCCGGGCTCATGCGCGGCGTCGAGATCCTCCTGGCGTTTCCCTACCTGCTGCTGGCGATCGCCATCGTCGCCATGCTGGGCCCGGGCGCCCTGAACACGACGCTCGCGGTCGGCATCTGGGGCGTGCCGGCGGTGACCCGGATCGTGCGGGGCTCGGTGCTCGCGCTGCGCGAGACCGAGTACGTCGGCGCCGCCCGCGCGCTCGGCGCGCCGGCCCTCGCCGTGCTGCGCCGCCACATCCTGCCCAACATCGTCCCCGGCCTCGTCGTCTACGCCACGCTCTTCATGGCCAACGCGATCCTGCTCGAGGCCGCGCTGTCGTTCCTCGGTCTCGGCGTCCAGCCGCCCACCGCATCGTGGGGCCTCATGGTCTCCACCGGCCGCGACGTGCTGCTGGTGGCGCCGCACGTCGCGACGGTGCCGGGCCTGGCGATCATGGTGGCCGTGCTCGCCTTCAATCTCGTCGGCGACGGCCTGCGCGACGCGCTGGACCCGCGACTCCGCGGCGGCGCCTGACCACCCTGACCGGGCGTATAGTTTCAGCGGCGCTCGGCGCGCCCAGGGAGGCCCGGTTCCGACGATGATCACCAGGTTCTCGACCGTCTACGCCGGCCACGTCGACCTGCCCGACATGGGCCAGAACGCCACGCCCGCCAACGAGCGGCGCTACTGCAACGAGCACCTGGCCACCGTCTTCGAGAAGACCGAGGCCGTCGCCCGCTGCATGGACGAGCACGGGTATCACACGCTGTGGCTGGCCGAGCATCATTTCCAGCACGAGGGCTACGAGTGCCTGCCCAACATCCTCATGGTCGCCGTGCACCTGGCCCACCTGACGTCGCGGCTGCGCATCGGCTGCGGCTTCAACATCGCCCCGATGTGGCACCCGCTGCGGCTGGCCGAGGACTACGCCGTCGCCGACATCCTCACCGGCGGCCGCACCGTGTTCGGGGTGGGACGCGGCTACCACACCCGCGAGGTCGAGACGTTCGGCGCGCCAATGCTCGACGCCGGGGCCAACCGCGATCTCTTCGAGGAACAGGTCGACATCGTCATGAGGGCGTTCGAGTCCGAGTCCTTCGCCCACCGCGGCAAGCACTACACGCTGCCGCCCGAGGTGCCCTACCGCGGTTACCCGCTCAAGGAGATCACGCTGGTCCCCCGACCGGTGCATCGCCCGGTCGAGTGCTGGCAGCCGGTGGTGAGCGCCAGTCCGCGCGGGCTCGACTTCATGATGAAGCACCACATCAAGGGCCTCATCGGCGGCGGCGCGGCCACCATGGCCGAGAAGTCGATCTACGGCTTCAAGGAGGCCTCGGAGCGCGCCGGCCTCGACTACCGGCTCGGCGAGGGGCTCAGTCTCGGCATCTTCTTCCACCTCGCCGAGTCGCGCGAGCGGGCAGTACGCGAGATCACGCCGTGGTACGAGGAGCACGTGAAGATGTTCGGCCCGCTCGGCTTCGTGCCGGGCATCACCCCGGCCCAGCTCGAGGCCTCCACCAAGCGCGGCGGCTGGGGCGCGGCCGGCGTGCCGACGGTCGAGGACTACATGAAGGTCGGCGCCTGGTTCGCGGGGCCGCCGGAGGAGCTGGTCGCCTATCTGCAGTCGCTCGAGGCGCGCTTCCCGGGCCTCGAGTACGTGCACCTCAGCAACAGCATGGGCACTCCGAAGAGCGTCATGCTCGAGCAGCTGGCCTGGCTCGGCAAGGAAGTGATCCCGCTGTTTGCGCGGCGGTGACGGGCGCGCTACTCTGCTCGCCACCCGGAGGACAGGTCCATGCGCTACGAGTTGATCTCGGCCGACTGCCACGTCGACCTCTGCTGGCTTCCGCCCGACCTCTTCGTGCAGAACGCCTCGCCGGACATGCGCGAGCGGATGCCCCGCGTCGTCGACGGCCCGAAGGGGCCGACCTGGACGACGAAAGCCGGCGCCAACCTCGGGCTCGCGTGCGGGATGGGCTCGGCGGGGCGCCAGTACGTCCCGGGCAAGATCCATCGCGCCGACCGCATGGCGGCCACCGGCCTCTACGAGGACGGGAAGCGCGGGATCCGGCGGCTGACCGATCCCGACCTCCGGATCAAGGACCAGGACCGCGACGGCGTGCAGGCCGAGGTGCTCTACGGCGTGCTCGGCGCCAGCAGCCGCCTCAACGATTCCGAGGCCGCCGTGGAAGTCATGCGCGTCTACAACGAGTGGCTCGCCGATTTCTGCTCGAGCCATCCCGACCGCTTCGCCGGCCTGGCCTCGATCCCCAACAATCCGATCGACGCGGCGATCGCCGAGGTCGAGCGGGTGGCCAAGCGCGGCGCCTGCCGCGGCCTCGACATCGCCAATTCCCCCGACCTCAAGCCGCTGTGGGATCCGTACTGGGACCCGTTGTGGGAGGTCGTGAACGCCTCGGGGCTGCCGCTGCACTTCCACACCGTCGGCGGCTACGTGCCCGATCACATCCGCAAGATCGTCCTGATCGGCTCCGATCCGACGCGGGCCAGCGCGCCCGACGCGCCCAAGGTGGACCTGCCGGTGGCCCGCGCGGCCTTCGCCGTCAACATCACCGCCTTCCAGATCAACATGGCCAACGTGCTGACGTCGTTCATCTTCAGCGGGGTGCTGGAGCGCTTCCCCCGCATCCGGCTCGTGCTGGGCGAGTCGGGGATCGGCTGGATCCCCTACATCCTGTGGCGCATGGACGCCGAGTGGGAGGATCAGTTCAAGGACCTGTCCCTCACGATGCCGCCGAGCGACTACTGGCGGCGGCAATGCTGGGCGACCTACCAGACCGATCCGATCGGCATCAAGCTGCTCGACGAGCTCGGCGCCGACAAGATCATGTGGGGCTCGGACTTCCCGCATCCCGACGGCGTGTGGCCGGACTCGCGCGAGTACATCGCGCAGGAGCTGGGCCACCTGCCGGCCGAGACGCGACAGAAGATCGTGCGCGACAACGCCGCCCGCCTCTACGGCTTCGGAGTCTCGTGATGCTCGTCCTGCGCGGCGGCACGCTGATCGACGGCACCGGGCGGGCGCCGCTGCGCGACGCCACGCTCGTGATCGAGGACGGCCGCGTCGAGGCGGTCACGACCGGCGCGGCGGCCACCTGGCCGTCGAGCGCCGAGGTGATCGACGTCGCCGGCATGACCGTGCTGCCCGGGCTCATCGATTGCCACGACCACATGGCGCTGCACGGCTACGAGCTGGCCAGCCGCTGGGAGCTGAACGAGGCCGGCAGCACGCGTCACCTGCGCACCGCGCGCGCCATCGAGCACACGCTGGCGATGGGCTACACGACGATCCGCGACGCCGGCGGGCTCGATGCCGGCTTCCGGGCGGCGATCGAGCAGGGGCTCCTCGCCGGTCCCCGCCTGCTGACCGCGGTGGCCATCATCTCGCCGATCGGCGGCATCGGCGATCGTGTGAGTCCCTCGGGTCACGAGTGCATGGTGCCGGCCGACCCGGCGCTGCCGCGCGGCGTCGCCAACGGCGTCGACGAGGTCCGGCGCGTGGTGCGCACGATGGTGCGGGCGGGCGCCGATGTCATCAAGTGTGCGACCACCGGCGGCGCCAGCTCACGGGCCGGGCACGGCCCGAAGGACCCCGCCTTCGACCCCGACGAGATGCGGGCGCTCGTCGACGAGGCGCACGCGCTCGGCCGCAAGGTGATGTGCCACGCGCTCGGCGGCCCCGGCCTGCGCCTGGCGCTCGAGGCCGGCGTCGACTCGATCGAGCACGGCTGCTACCTCGACGAGGATCCCGAGCTCATCCCGATGATGGCCGAGCGCAGCACCTTCTTCGTCCCCACGTTGACCGTGTACGAGTACCACAGCGAGTCGAAGGCCGCCCACGTCCGCGAACGCTCGCGGGCGCTGCGCGAGCATCACCTCGCGAGCATCCAGCGCGCGCTGGCGGCCGGCGTCAAGGTCGTCGCCGGCACCGACGCCGGCGGCCACGGCCACCCGCCCAACGCCGCCGAGCTGCAGCACCTCGTCGCCGCCGGGCTCACGCCGCTGCAGGCGATCCGCGCGGCCACCGGGTGGGCGGCGGAGTGCGTCGGACTCGAGCGCGAGATCGGCACGCTGGAGAAGGCCAAGCGCGCCGACCTCGTCGTGGTGGCCGGCGATCCGCTCGCGGACATGGGGATCCTCCAGTCGGCCGAGCGCATCCGTCTCGTCGTGAAGGACGGCGTCACGCAGCTCCGCCGCTAGCATGGATTTCGGGCGCAGCCCCGACGAAGAGGCGTTCGCCGACGAGGTCCGGCGGTTCCTCGCCGAGCATCCGCCCGAGCGCTTTCCGCTGGACGGCGTCGACGCGGGCTACGGCTCCGGCGCCCACTCGCACGCGTTCATGCGCGCCCTCGGCGAGCGCGGCTGGCTCGCCATGTGCTGGCCCGAGGCGTTCGGCGGCCAGGCGCGGCCCATGTTCCTCAAGCTCGTGCTGCTCGAGGAGCTGGCGCTGGCCGGGGCGCCGTTCGGGCCGCTGGCGGGCTCCTGGCAAACCGCCGACGCGATCATCGCCTACGGCACCGAGCGCCTGCGTCGCGAGCTGCTGCCGGCCATCGCGCGCGGCGAGGCGACGTTCTGGCAGGGGTACAGCGAGCCGGACGCCGGCTCCGACCTGCTCGCGCTCACGACCGAGGCGAAGCGCGACGGCGAGCACTGGATCATCCGGGGCCACAAGATCTGGTCGAGCCACGCCGGCGTCTCGACCCACGGCCTCGTCTTCACGCGCACGAGCCGGGAAGCGCGCCGCAGCCGCGGCTTCAGCATGTTCGTCGTGCCCAGCACCACCCCGGGCATGGACATCCGGCCGATCCGCAGCCTGACCGGCGACATCTATCACTACGAGGTCTTCCTCGACGAGGTGCGCGTGCCGGCCGACCTCATGCTGGGTCCCGAGGGCGAGGGCTTCGTCGCGCTGCTGAACGGCCTCGACTCCGACCGCTTCTGGGGTCGCTTCTACAAGGCGCCGGCGCTCCTGCGCGTGCTGCGCCGCCTGGTCGACTACGCCAACACGACGGTGGTCGCCGGCGCGCCGCTGGCGCGCGATCCCGTCGTCCGGCGGCGGCTGGCCGCGATGGCGGCCGAGATCGCCGCGCTCCGCCTGCTCTTCTATCGCGCCGCCTGTCTGCTGCGCGACGGCGCGCCGATCACCTACGAGACCGCCGTCGCCAAGGTCTATGCCGACGAGACCGGGCAGAAGCTCGCCCGGCTCGGCCTGGAGCTGCTGGGGCCGTGGGGCGTGCTGCGCCGCGGCTCGCGGGCGGCGCGTCTGGACGGCGACATCGCGCACGCCTACCTGACGAGCCTCGGCCATACGATCGCCGGCGGCACCGCGGAGGTCTTGCGCACGACGGTCGCGGTACGCGGCCTCGGCCTGCCGGCCGAGCCGAAGGCGCGCTGAGATGGATTTCCGGCCGTCGTCGGCGCAGCAGATGCTCGTCGCCACCGCGCGCGAGGTCCTGCGCAAGGAGTGCCCGCCGGAGCTCGTGCAGCGCCTGGCGCTCGACCCGCGCGGCTTCGACGACACGCTCTGGCGTCGCCTCGCCGAGCTCGGCTGGCCCGGCCTGCTGATCCCGCCCGAGCACGGCGGCAGCGGCGGATCGCTGCTGGACGTGATCCTGCTCGTCGAGGAGATCGGACGCGCCGGTCTGCCGGGCCCGTTCGTGACGAGTGCCGTCGCGGGCACGACTGCGGTGCTGGCGGCGGCCGAGGCCGACGCGCGACGGCGGCTGCTGCCGGCGCTGGCGACCGGCGAGCGGCTCGTCACGCTGGCGGTGCTCGAGTCGTCGGCGTCGTTCGACGTCGACGCCGTCGCGCTGGCCGGCGCGGTTCCCGGCCGGCTCACCGGCAGCAAGCTTTTCGTCCCCGACGCGCATGTCGCCCACGACGCGATCGTGGCGGTGCGCGAGCAGGGCGACGTGAGCCTGCTCCTGCTGCCACTGGATCGCGCCGGCCTCGCGCGCCTGCCGCTCGACACGATGAGCGGCGAGAAGCTCTTCGAGCTGACGCTCGACGGGGTGGCAGTCAGCGCGGACGACCGGCTCGGGCGCGCGGGGGAGGGACGCCGCCCGCTGGCGGCGGCATTGACGGCCGGAGCCCTGGCGCGCACGGCGGAGATGGTCGGCGCCGCGCAGCGCGTGCTGGAGCTGGCGGTCGAGCACGCGCGCACGCGCGTGCAGGGCGGCCGGCCGATCGGTGGGCATCAGGCGATCCAGCACGCCTGCGCCGACCTGGTGCGCGATGTCGACGCCGCGCGCGGGCTGCTCTACGCCGCCGCCTGGCGCGTCGCCGAGGGACTCGCGGCCGAGGCCGACGTGGCGATGGCGAAGGCGTATGCCGGAGAGGCGTGCCTGGCGGTCGCGCGGCGCGGGCACCAGATCTTCGGCGCCATCGGCTACTGCGAGGAGCACCCTCTGCACCTGCTGCACAAGCGCATCCACGCCGCCAGCCTCGATTTCGGCGACACGCCCCTGCATCTCGAAACCGTCGCCCGGGCGATCGGCCTGGCCTAGTTCTGCGCGGGGGATTTCATGGGGCCCCGAAATGGCCCCCACCCCCATACCTCGGCGCGCCCCGGCCTCGCCGGGGCGCGCCTCGATCCCACCCGTTTCCGGGGAGAAACTCCCGGACAGCATTCGGCCGGCTGGCGGCGGCCGGCTATATGTGCGCGTCAACATTGCGGCCGTCTGGGCGGGGGCGTGGCACCGGCCTTGCGCTAGGCGTGTGGTTGGCGATGGCGACGACATCGAGCGACAAGCGAGATTTCGTGCAGTTCATCGGCCGGCTCAAGGAGACACAGACGCTCCTGGCCGTGGCCCAGGCGCTCTCGCTACGCCTGGAAGCGTCGGAGGCGATGCGTCGTGTCGCCCGCGAGGTCGCGCTCGCCTTCGGCGCCGACATGGTCGGCGCCTACGCACGCGATCCAGCCGCCGTCGACGCGCTGCTGCCGATCGCCGGCTACCACGTGCCGGCGCGCCTGCGTGACTGGTATCGCCGCACGCCGTTCTCGGTCGCCGACAGTCCGGCGATCGAGACGGCGTGGCGCCGAAGCGCGCCCGTATGGACCTCGAGCGCGACCGACGATCCCGACTGGATTCCGGCCGTGCGGGCGCTGCCGCCGCACTCCGCGCTGTTCGCGCCGACGGTCGCCGGCCAGGAGGTCGTCGGCGGGCTGTTCCTCGTGTGGTGGACGACCGGGCGAGCATTCGCCGAGCAGGAGCTCGGACTCGTCGCCGGCGTCGCCTCCCAGGTAGGGCTCGCCCTGGAGAACCGCGCGCTCGTCCGGGAGACGAGCGAACGGCTGCTCGAGGCCGAGATCGTGGCCGACGTCGCCAAGTCGGTGACCACCTCGCTCGATCTCGACACCGTGCTGGCGCGGGTCGTCGAGCGCGCGCGCGAGCTGTGCCGGGCCGATCTCGCGTTCATCGGGCTGCCGGACCCGGGCGGCGACGCGCTCGTCCTACGCCATCGGGCCGGCGCCCGCTTCGAGGACTACGACACGCTGCGCCTCGAGCGGGGCCGCGGCGTGGCCGGCGCCGTGTGGACCAGCGGAGAGGCGGTGCGAACGGCCGATCGGCTCGATGACCCGCGCTTCGCCGTCGACGACGCGGTGCGAGCCGAGGGGCTGCGGGGGATGCTGGGCGTGCCGATCCGCACCGGCGGCACCGTCGTCGGCGTGCTGGCGGTCGCCATGCGCGTCCCGCGCCGGTTCACCGACGCCGAGCAGCGTGCGCTCGGCCGCGTCGCCGAGCACGCGGCGATCGCGATCCACAACGCGCGGCTGTTCGCCGCCGAGCGGGCCAGCCGGGCCGAGGCCGAGGCGGTCGGCCGGCGCTTCCGCGCGCTCATCGAAAACAGCGAGGACGGCATCATGCTGCGCGACGCCCTGGGCCGCGTCGAGTACGCCAGCCCCGCCGTCTGTCGCATGCTCGGCTACGACTCCGACGACCTGCTCGGGCGCACCGGCCGCAGCCTCATCCATCCCGAGGACGTCGCCGTCGGCGACGCGCTGTTCGCGCGCGTGCTCGCCGAGCCGAACACGCCCCAGCGCGCCCACATCCGCTATCGCACGAAGGACGGCGGCTACCGCTGGTTCGAGGGCGTCAGCACCAACCTGCTCCACGAGCCCGGCGTGCGCGCCATCGTGACGAACTCGCGCGACATCACCGAGCGCAAGACGGCCGAGGAGGCGCTGCGGGCCAGCGAGACGCGCTACCGGACGGCCGCCCGGGCGACCAGCGACGCGATCTGGGAGTGGGACCTGCTGGGCGGCGCCGTGGAGTGGAACGAGGGCGTGCAGACGCTGTTCGGATATGCGGCCGCCGACGTGGCGCCGACGTCGGCCTGGTGGATCGAGCGGATCCATCCGGAGGACCACGCGCGCGTCATCTCCGGCCTGCGCGCGGTCATCGACGGCGGCGGCGAGATCTGGAGCGACGAGTTCCGGTTCCGGCGGGCCGACGGCTCGTGGGCCGACGTCATGGACCGCGGCTACGTGGTGCACGACGCCGCCGGCCGGCCGGTCCGGATGATCGGCGCCATGGCCAACGTGACGGAGCCGCGCCGCCTCGAGGCCGAGCTGCGCCAGTCGCAGAAGATGGAGGCGGTGGGCCGCCTGGCCGGCGGCATCGCCCACGACTTCAACAATCTCCTGACCGTCATCTCCGGGCGCAGCGAGCTGCTCCTCGTCCGCCTGCGCGCCGACGACCCGATGCGCCGCGACGTGGAGCTGATCAAGCGGGTCGGCGAGCGCGCGGCGACGCTGACCCGCCAGCTGCTGGCGTTCAGCCGCAAGCAGGTGCTGCAGACGCGCGTCGTCGCGCTCGAAGCCATCATCGCCGACCTCGAGCCGATGCTGCAGCGGCTCATCGGGGAGAACATCGAGCTGGTCACGGCGGTCGCGCCCGACGTCGGCCGCATCATGGCCGACCCCGCCCAGATCGAGCAGGTCGTCCTGAACCTGGTGGTGAACGCGCGCGACGCGATGCCGGCCGGCGGCCGCGTGACGATCGGGCTGGCCGACGAGGACGCCCAGGTCGTGCTCTCGGTGAAGGACAGCGGCTCCGGCATCCCGGCCGAGGTGCAGGCGCGGATCTTCGAGCCGTTCTTCACCACCAAGGAGGCCGGCAAGGGCACCGGCCTCGGCCTGGCGATGGTGTACGGGATCGTCAAGCAGCACGGCGGCTCGATCACGGTCGAGAGCGCCCCCGGCCAGGGCACGACCTTCCGGGTCTGCCTGCCGCGCATCGACGCGCTGCCGGCGGTCGAGGCGGAGGAGGCCACGGGGCGGCCCGCGCGCGGCAGCGGGACGATTCTCCTGGTGGAGGACGAGAACGAGGTGCGTGACCTCGCCCGCGAGATCCTGACCGGCGCCGGCTTCGACGTCCTGGAGGCGGCCACGCCTGGCGAGGGGCTGCGGGCCGCCGAGCGTCACCCGGGAGACATCGACCTCATCGTGACCGACGTGGTGATGCCGGAGATGAGCGGGCGCGAGCTGGCCGCCCAGCTGCTCGAGCGGCGGCCGGGCACCAAGGTGCTCTACATCTCGGGATACAGCGAGGACGCGATCGAGCAGCACGGCGTGCTCGATCCGGGGACGACGCTCCTGGCCAAGCCGTTCACGCCCGACGCCCTGCGTCGCACGGTCGCCATGCTCCTGGAGTAGGTCACCCGCCCGCGGCGGCTGTCCCGACCCAGGCCGCCTCGATCATCGTCACCGCGTCCGCCAGCCCGCCGCGCACGGTCTGCAGATTCGCCTGCGGCTCCGCCATCGCCACCACGAAGCCGATCGTGGTCGCGGCCAGGAACATCGTGCCGTCGTCCGCCGAGAACATCGCGGTCTGGAAGGCGCCGCGGCCCAGCCGGCTCGCGCCGACCTCCAGGTCGCGGCCGAGGGTGGCCGCCAGCGCCGCGAGCGGCTCGACGGCGACGCCGGCGGGCGCGGCGGCGGCGATGACGAAGCCGTCGGGCGCGACGATGAGCGCGCCGCGCATCGAGGGCAGGCGCGCCAGCCCCTGCACGATCTCGTGCACCTGGCGGCCGCGCGAGGCGCCGTCCAGCTCGAGTCCCAGCCTCAGTCGCGTCATGACGTTCTCCTGGGGCGGTCGACCACCCCCCCGTCCTCGACCCGCCCCGGCTCGGGGCGCACCGTGAGCTCGTGCCGGGCGGCCGCCCACAGCCGGTTGACCTCGAGCAGCCCCTGCGTGATGTGCGTCGTCCGGGGCAGCGCGAGCGCGATCGTGATCTCGGTGTCGCAGCGGAGGAAGAACGTCTCCTCACGGTCCTCGACGAACGCCCGCCGGGGCGCCCCGAGGCCGGCCCGCTGCAGCGCCGCCGTGGCGAGACTGATCGCGCGCGCGATGCGGTCGCCGTCGCCCTTGACGTCGGCCGGTCGGCCGGCGATGACGCCGCCGTCGGCGCCGAGCACGACGAGCGCACGGGCCAGCGAGGGCAGGCGCAGCCGATCGAGGCGCGGAGACGGCGGCGGCGGCGCCGGCGAGGGCCGGGGCACGGCGATCGCTCCCAGGAGCGCCTGCGCCTCGGGAAAATCCGGGTAGAGTCCCAGCGCCCGCGTCAGCGAGTCGCGACAGGCGTCGAGGTCGTTCTCCTCGAGCGCGAGACGCGCGAGGCCCAGGAGCGCGCGCGGATGCTGGGGATCGCGCGCGAGCACCCAGCGAAACTCGCGGCGGGCCGGCTCGATCGTGCGCCCGGCCAGGTGCAGATAGGCCGCCAGCAGGTGGCCGGTGAGATTGTTCGGCTCGCGTTCCAGGCCGGCGGCGACGAGCCGCGCCGCATCGGCCGTACGGCCGTCCCGCCGGAGGCGATCGGCAAGCGCGAACAGCTCGGGCACCGTCTGCGGCCGCTGCGGTCGCCCCGGCCACCGGATCCAGCGCAGCGCGCTCACGAGAGGGTCACCCGGACCACTTCCTGCACGGTCGTCGTCCCCTCCATCACCTTGATGAGTCCGGCCTGGCGCAGCGTCTTCATCCCCTGGCGCTGGGCCATCTCGCGAATCTCCGAGGTGGCGGCGTCGTTCAGGATCAGATCGCGAATCTCCTCGCTGATGGGCATGACCTCGTAGACCGCCACCCGGCCCTTCATGCCGGTGAAGTTGCACGTCTGGCAGCCGCGTCCGCGATAGAACGTCACGCGGCCACGGCCGTCCGGCACGTGGCCGTACGGCACGAGATCGTTCTCGTGCCCCTCGACGGGCTCACGACAGTCCTTGCAGATCCGCCGCCCGAGGCGCTGGGCGAGGATCAGCAGCAGCGCCGATGACAGCAGGAACGGCTGCACGCCCATGTCGACCAGGCGCGCCACCGTCGACGGGCAGTCGTTGGTATGGAGCGTGGTGAAGACGAGGTGGCCGGTGAGGGCGGCCCGGATGGAGATCTGGGCCGTCTCGAGATCGCGCGTCTCGCCGACGAGGATCACGTCGGGGTCCTGCCGCAGGAAGGAGCGCAGAACGGAGGCGAACGTGCGGCCGATGCCGTCGTAGATCTGAACCTGGTTGACGCCGCGGAGGTTGTACTCCACCGGATCCTCGGCGGTCATGATGTTGTGCTCGGGCGCGTTGATCGTGGAGATCGCTGAGTACAGTGTCGTCGTCTTGCCGGAGCCGGTCGGTCCGGTGATCAGCACCATCCCGTAGGGCTGGTGGATCGCGTGCTCGAACTTCTCGTAGCTCCAGGTGTCGAAGCCGAGCTTGGTGAGGTCGAGCTGCAGCGCCTCCTTGTCGAGGATCCGGAGCACGGCCTTCTCGCCGAAGATCGTGGGCAGGATCGACACGCGGAAGTCGATCTCGCGGGCGCCGTACCGCAGCTTGATCCGGCCGTCCTGGGGCAGCCGGCGCTCCGCGATGTCGAGGTTCGACATGATCTTGAGGCGCGAGATGATCGCCGCCTCGTGGCGCTTGGGCGGCGACAGCATCTCGTGGAGCACGCCGTCCAGGCGGAAGCGGATGCGGAACTCCTTCTCGTAGGGCTCCCAGTGCAGGTCGGACGCGCCCCGGCGAATGGCGTCGGCCAGGATCATGTTGACGAGCTTCACGACCGGCGCCTCGTCGGCGGACTCCTTGAGCTCGATGACATTGGCGACCGACGGCTCCTCTTCGCCGAAGACCTCGACGTTGCCCGGCTCCATCGACAGCTCGGCGAGCACGTCGGCGATCGGCGTCAGCGCCTTCGTGTAGTGGCGCTCGATCGCCGCCCGGATGGCGGTGCCGGCGGCGACGACCGGCAGGACGCTCAGCCGGGTCATGGCGGCGATCTCGTCCATCGCCACCACGTTGGTCGGATCCGCCATGGCCAGGGTGAGCCCGTGGTCGACCTTGCTCAGCGGGAGCACCTCGTACTTGCGCGCGATGTGCGCGGGCACGAGCGCCAGCACGTCGGGGGTGATCGTCTGCTGCTCGATGACCACCGCCGGCAGCCCGTGCTCCTTGCTCAGCAGCTCGACGAGCTGCTCCTCGGTGACCAGCCCGCGGCGCGCGAGCACGTGGCCCAGGCGCTCCTTCGAGCGGCGGTGCTCGCGCAGGGCTTCCTGCAGCTGGTCGGGCGAGATCATGCCCTCGGCCACGAGGAGCTCGCCCAGCCGCCCGCGGCGCCGGCCGGGGCGTCCGCGCGCGACGCCGGCCGCGTCGCCCCTCGGGGTCGCCGGCTCCAGCAGCGGCTCCCGCGACGGCATCGCGGCCGGCGCGCGCGCAGTCGCCACGAAGGACGCGCGCGGCTCCGGCGCGGCCGGCGGCGGGACGTACTCCGCAGCGGGCTCGACGGGCGCGGGCGCCCGCGCCGCGCCTCGCGGCGACGCGGGACGCAACGGCGCCGCATCGGCGGGCACGCTGGTCGGACGCCGGCCCGCCGGCGGCGGCGCCGGCGAGGACGGCGGCGCGGGCGGGGGCGGCGGCGCCAGCGGCGGCGGCGGCGCGAGGAGCGGCGGCGGCGCGAGGGGTGGCGGCGCTGCCTGACGCGCGGCCTGGCGCGCGGGCGTGGCGATCACCAGGCGTTCGAGGGTGTGGGCGAGCCGCGGCTCGTCGCGCAGGCGCTCGTAGATCTCGCGCAGGGACTCCAGCGTGGCCAGGTCGAGGCCGCCGCTGGCGTCCACGACGCTCTCGAAGAGCTCCGCGGTGGCACGGAGCTCGCGCTGCTCCTCGCGCGACGGCCGATCGTCAGGCGGGGCGATGGTCGCTTGCGCGCCGCGCCTCGTCGGCGGTCAGGGGCGCCGCCAGCGCTCCCACCCGCTTCGGACGCTTGCGCGTCTCCTCGAGGATGACCCCGATGGCCCGGCTGGCTTCCCGGGCGAAGAGGCGCACCATGCCGATCGTCGTGCGCTCGTCGAAGATCGCCAGCAGGATCGTCTGCTCGTCCACCGTGGAGACGTGCATGCTCTCGCGCACGCCCTCGTGGAAGAGCACCGAGAACTCGCTCTCGCCGAGCAGCTGGGCCAGGGCGGCGGTGGAGCTGAACGCCGCCGCCGCCAGCGCGCCGATGGATCCGATGTCCAGCGTGCGCGCGGTGCCGGTCTCGGCCAGCGGCTGGCCGCTGCGGTCGATCAGCAGCGCGGCGGCACTGCTAGAGTCCCCCAGGAACCGCTGGAGGACGGCGTCGATACGGGTCGCGTCAGCCTCGTGGATCACGACGTCATGAGCTTTCACGAGTGTGCCTCCTGTGCTTGACCGAATTCCTTCACGAGGATCATGCGCGACACGGTGTTGAGCGTGTCGAACACGCCGGTGCCGTCGACGGCGACCGCCTCGAAGGACGGAACGCGCCGGGCGCCGCGGTTGAGGAGATATTCGAGATAGTCGAGCGGCGCGACCGGGCCGAGGTCGCGCTTGTTGTACTGGACGACGTAGGGCATGGCGGCCAGCGCGAGGCCGTACTCCTTCAGGTTCTCGTCGAGGTTGCGCAGGCTCTCGACGTTCTCGCGCAGGCGCGCCCACTGCGAGTCGGCCACGAACACCACGCCGTCGACCCCGCGCAGCACGAGCTTGCGGGTCATGTTGTAGTGCGTCTGGCCGGGGACCGTGTAGAGCTGGAACCGCGTCGTGAACCCGCGCACGCCGAGCGCCGACACCGGCAGAAAGTCGAAGAACAGCGTGCGGTCGTCGCCGGTGGCCAGCGAGACCATCTTGCCCTTGCTGGTCTCCGGCAGGCAGCGATGGATGTACTGGAGATTGGCGGTCTTGCCGGCCAGGCCGGGCCCGTAGTACACGACCTTGAAGTTGATGACCTTGGCGGCGTAGTTGATGATCGACACGTCAGCGCGCCTCCAGCAGCGTCGCCGCCCGCGCCGCCGCCCGCTGCGCTCGCCCGGTCAGGGTCACCTCACCGGCCGCCGCCAGCAGGGCGGGCGCGCCGGATGCGCCGCGCAGGCCCCGCACGATGGCCCGCTCGCGTCCATGGCGCAGCACGACCGAGTCCAGATGGCCCAGCCCGGCCTCGTCGTGACCGGCGATGAGCGTGTCGTGCACGGCGCGGGCGGCGCCGGCGACGGCCGCGTCGGCGCTCGCCGCGAAGAGGTAGACCGGAGCGCCGCCGTCGGACGTCGTGACCGTGGACACGATCGAGCCGAACACGCCGAGCGCGCGCGCCGCCTCGCCGACCCGACCGTGGCCGGTGCCCTCGACCGCCGGCGTCAGCGACGCGGCGCCGAGGCCGGCCGCCGCGACCGGGGTGCGCAGCGCGCGCCCACCGCCGGCGCGCGCGCGCGCGGCAAGCACCTCAGCGAAGGCCACCGGCCCGCCGCGGCGCACGCCGACGACCAGCGTGCCGCTGGTGACGGGCACGAGGATGCATGCCACGCGTGACGTGCGCACCGTGACCTGATCGACCGGCCACCCCGCGAGCCGCTCGAGCAAGGCGTGGCCACGGACGCCGAGCGCTTCGACCGCCGCGCGGGGAAGCCCCGGGGCGACGAAGCAGACGAGCAGCCGGCCGGCGATGGGCCGCGCGTGCCACTCGAGCGCGCCCAGTGGCGCCAGCGGGACGGCCAGCGCACGCGCGAGCGCGCCGAACTCCTCGTCGTGGCTCTCGCCCGCGGCCGGCGCCGCCACGGCCGCCGCTGGCCGAATCGTCGACTTCGGGGTCTTCGGGCTCGGCGGCGGCGCCGCCGGCGGCGGTGACTTCGGCGGGGACGTCCTAGCGACAATCCGCGCATCGACCGACACGGCGGCCGGCGGCGCGGCAGGCGGCGCCGGCGGCGCGGGCGCAGCCGGCGGCGGCGCGCTCATGATCACGGTCGGCGGCTCCGGCTCGACGACGGGCGCCGGCGGGCCCGGCTCGAACGGCGCCGGGAACTCGCCGATCGCCGAGATGTCGGCGGCAGGCGCTGCCAGGTGGAAGAGATCGGGCGGGATCTGCCGCACGACCTCGTCCATGGGAAGCGCGACCACCCAGTCGGGATAGCGGCGCCGCACCTCGGAGGCCGGCATGGCGAGCGCGAGCTCGGGGAACTGATCCTCGATCAGCGTCCACGCGATCTCCACCGCTCCCTGGTGGAGCTGGGGCAGGACCAGCCGCTGCGGCACCACCAGCGTGTGCGGCTCGCGCAGGCTCTCGCCGAGACGCGCCGGCGCCAGCGTGAAGACGTCGGCCGGGAACTGGGCGGCGATGCGATCGAACGCGATGCGAACGACCGGCTCGTCGACTGCCGGCGGCCGCGCCTGCTCGACGCTCTTCACCGAGGCCCCCGCGGCGGCGGCCTTCGGCGCCTTCGCCACCGGCGACGCCACGACGGGCGGGGCGGGCACGAACGTCGGCGCCGGGGTCGGCACCGAGGGCGGCGGCGGCTCGGGTGGCGCGGCCGCCACGGCCGGCTCGCTCTCGGGCTCGTCGTGCTTCGGACGCGCGCGCTCGAACGCCGCGGGACCCGCGCCGTGGCCGGCGTTCCAGGTCACGGACGACGGACGCAGCACCGCGTCCCAGTTCGGCGAGCCCAGCGGCGCGGGCGCCGAGCGCGGTCCCGCGGCCGACCGCTCTCCGCGCGGGACGCGTCGGCGCGACGTCGTCAGGGGGCCGCGCCAGACCAGGAGCACGAGCGGCGCAGCGACGAGGTGGATCAGCGGCGCCGGTGCGAAGCCACCGAACGCGCGGGCCACCGCGCCCTCGATCGACAGGGGATGCGTGAGGGCGAGTGAGACCGACGTCGCCAGGCCGAGCACGGCGTTGACACCGCAGGCGGCGAGCGCCCAGGTGAGCCGGCGCGCCGCCGGCTCGCCGGGCATGGCAGCCAGCGCCAGGACGACGTAGACGATCAGCGGCGCCAGAGCCACCAGGCCGAGCGGCACCACCAGGTTGCGGCCGAGGTTCCACTCGAAGAGGGCCGTCCCGGTGCCCGTGGCGAGCGCGGCGACCACGATCGATCGCAGCGATCGAGCCAGGCGGACCCGCACCCGATGCCGTGCCATCGCTATACCGCCTGTAGCAGCTCCGGCACCGTCTTCTTCGCGTAGTAGCGAACCTTGCCGAGCACCGCCGCCTCGCTGAGACCGATGGCGAGCAGCGCGGAGGCGCCGACGCTATAGAGGACGACCATCCCGCGCTCGTACTCGAGGATCATTCCCTGCAGCGCGCCGCGGTTCAGCTCGCGGCCGAGGCCTTCCGAGGATTCCGCGAGGCACGCGCTGAGGGCGCCGGCGACTTCCGGGTCGACGGCGCCGTCGGCGGAGGCGTCGAGCAGCAAGCCCTCGCGGTCGACGAGGACCGCCCACTGCACGCCGTCGATCGCGGCGAACTCGCGGAGCACCGCGCCGGCGCCGCCGGCGACGGGCGCCGACGCGCGCGCCGGCGGCGCCGGCGTCGATGGGCGCGCGGTGCGCGCACGCTCCTTGACGCTCGGCTCCACATGCCCCCGGCCGTTGACCGCCGTCGGCGGCGCCGGCGTCGCGCGCGCCACCGACGCCAGCAGGCCATCCAGCTTGCGCAACAGGTCGTCGGCGGCGAACGGCTTGCTGAGCACGTCGGAGGACTGCACGCGCGCGGCGCGCTCGCGGACCTCGTCGTTGACGATGCCGGACATCAGCAGCACCGGCGTCCCGCCCAGCCGCGGATGGCGCTTCACGAACTCGCAGATCTCATAGCCGTCGCGATCCGGCATGACGACGTCGCAGACGACGACGTCGGGCTCCTCGCGCTCGATCCGCTCGAGCGCCTCGGTGCCGGTGGCCGCGCAGACGACCTCGATCTGGCGCCCGATCAGGGCCCGCTCGACCACCTTGCGTACGCTGAGGCTGTCGTCGACGACCAGCACCTTCGGCATGTCCTACCCCTTTTCGTCGATCGCGGTCGCGATGCTGAGCAGCAGGCGGTCCACGCTCTTGTCGATCGTTCGGTTCGCGCTGGGCGCCTCGCCGGCGGCGCTCGGCAGGAAGCAGAAGCGGCCGGCACCGTCCCTCTGCGAAGCCGCCAGGAGCGCGCCGAACGCCTCCTCGCCGACGGTGTTGCGGTATTCGGCGTGCACGACATGACCGGCCTCGAACGCGATCAGGCCGCCGCCGCGTGGCAAGGCCAGGATCAGACGTCCCGTCTTGCCGCCCCCGGCGATCGCCTGGGTCAGATCGGCGAGATCCATGACGTCCAGCGAGCCCTGGAACGTGCCGCTCGGCACCGACTCCAGATTGACCGGCGCGCGCGGCGCGCTGATCGGCGCCGGAGCGGGCGCGATGGTCGGCACGTGCGCCGCCGGCGCCGGATCCGCCGGCGCCGACGACTTCGACCACGGCGCGGCCGCCGCGGCGGCGGTCGGCGTCACGTAGCGCTTCGGCGGGTCGGCCACGGGTTCCGCAACGGGCTCCGGCCGCAGCCGCGGCACGGGCGGTGGCGGGGGCGGCGCGTCCGGCGGCGGCGGTGCGGGAGCAGGCGCGGGGGGCGGTGGCGCGGCGACAGGCACCCGCGGCGGCGGCGTCGAAGCAGGGACCCGGGGCGGCGCGGGAGCAGGGACCCGGGGCGGCGCGAAAGCAGGCACGCGGGGCGGCGCAGGAACAGGCACCCGGGGCGGCGCGGTGACGCGCGCCGCCGGGGGCGCCGCCGGGGCGACCGGACGTGCCGGCGCAGGGGCGGCGATCGGGGCGGCCCGCGGCGCTGCCACCGGCGCCGGCGGCGGCTCGTCCGGTGCGGCGTCGCCGTTCACGAGACGAACGACCAGCGGCACGATGGCACCGGCGGCCATGCCCGGCGGCAGCACGAGATCCACACCGGCGGAGCCGGTCTCGGTCGGGTTGACCTCGTCGGCGCCGGCCATGAGGACGAACCGCACCTCACGCGTGCCGGGATCGGACTTGAGGATGGCGCAGAGCTCGTGGCCATCCATGTCGTCGATGCGCGCCCGGCTCACGACGACATCGTGACGGTTCCACTCGAGCATCGTCAGCGCGAACGAGCCGCTCGAGGCCACCGTCACCTCGGCACCGCCAGCGGCGAGCGCCATCTTCAACGCCGGCGCGCGGGTGACGTCGGGGTCGACGACGAGCACCTTCATACCAGCGACTCCACGAGCCGCAGGAAGGCGTCCTCGTTGACGGGCTTCGTCATGTAGTGGCTGACGCCGAGCCGGCGCGCCAGCGTCTGATGCTTTTCGCCCGAGCGGGTGGTGAGGACGATGACCGGCAGATCACGGGTGGCCGGCCGGCGGCGGACGTCCTCCAGCAGCTCGTAGCCGTTGAGACGCGGCATCTCCAGGTCGGTCACGAGGACGTCGACGGTGCGCTCGGCCAGGCGGGCCAGCGCGTCGGCGCCGTCGATGGCCGTCGTCACGGCGAACCCGGCCTTCTCGAGCATCTGGCCGACGAACTTCCGCACGCTGATCGAGTCGTCCACGAGCAGGACGTGCGCCTTCGCCGGCCGCGGCTCCTCGTGGTCGACGGCGCCGCCCGCGGTCCGCGCGGCGCTGCGGTCCGGGCCCGGCGCCGGGCTCAGCGCGAGCTCGCCGAGGCGCGCCGGGTCGAGCAGCAGCGTGACACGCCCGTCGGCGGAAACCGTCGCGCCCGCATAGGGACCGATGCCCTCGAGGAAGGCCCCCAGCGGCTTGACGACGATCTCCTCCTTGTGCAGCACCTGCTCCACCGCGCACGCGAAGAGTCCCCCACCGCCCCGCAGCGCCAGCACCGGCGACCGGTCGCCGGGCGCGGCCGGCAGGCCCAGGGCGCGGTCCAGCTCGATCAGCGGCAGCCAGCGATCCTCGACGAGCGCCGCCGCGCCAGCAGGCCCCGAGCGCCTCGCCTCGCGACCGACGGCGGCGATGACGTGCACGGCGTTGAGCGGCACCGCCAGCACCTCGCTGCCGGCGCGCACCATCAGCGCCTCGGTCACGAGCACGGTGAGCGGCAGCCGCAGCGTGAAGCGAGTGCCGGTGCCGAGCTCCGTCTGCACGTCGATCTCGGATCAGCTCCAATGCGTCGCGATCGGACATCGTCGGCGCCGCGTCCGCGCCCACGAAGCCCAGCGTCACCGCCCGGTTGCGAAGGCGCTCGGCGTCGATGCCGCGCCCGTCGTCGGCGACCTCCAGGACCACGAACGCGCCCCGATGACTCGCGCTGAGCGTGACCGTGCCGACCGCGGGCTTGCCGCGGGCGCGCCGCTCGTCGGACGTCTCGATGCCGTGCACGACGGCGTTCTGCACGAGGTGCAGGAGCGGGTCGACCACCTGCTCGATGATGCTGGCGTCGATCTCGACCGACTCGCCGGTCGTCTCGATGCGCACGCTCTTGCCGGCCGCCCGCGCCGCCTCCTGCCCCTGACGGACGAAGCGCGTGTAGAGGCTGCCGACCGGCACCAGCCGCGCGCGGCCGAGTCCGGCCCGCACCTCGCCGGTGAGCCGGTGCACGAGGCCGACGTCCTCACGAACGGTGCGGCCCAGCAAGGCCAGCTCGGCGTGAACCTCGGCGATGTCGGACGCGATCTCGGCGATGCTGCGCGCGAAGAGCGTGAAGTCGTCGTACCGGTCGAACTCCAGCTCCGCAAACATCTCCGAGACCGACCGGTGCCGCGCCGAACCGTCATCACCGCCGGACCGCTCGTCGCGCCGCACCGGCAGGGTGGCGTCGAGCTGTCGGCGCTCGAAGTCGGCGACCGCCTGGCCCAGCCGCCCGCGGCTGGCGAAAAGCACGTCGCCGAGCCGGTCGATCTCCGCGAGGCGACGCTCGAGCGCGCTCCGCGCGACGACGAGCTCGCCGACCAGGTCCATCAGCCCGTCCAGCCGCTCCAGCGGAACCCGGATCGTCTGGCGGCCGAGGCGCGAGGCCGGCGCTCCGATGCGCGTCGGGGCGCGCCGCGAAGGCGGCGCCGGCGCGACGGGCGCCGGTGTCGTGGGCGCCGATGACGCGGGCCCGGCCACCGCCGCGTCGGGCGGGGGCGCCGCCAGCGCCGCGTCGGGCGCCGGATCGCCGGTGTGGGCCGGCGCCGGGGCGACCGCCGCGTCGAGCAGCGCGGTGACGCGCGCGCGCGCGGCGGCGGCGGCGGCGGTGAGATCGAGGGCCGGGTCGGCGGCCGGGTCCAGCAGGCGCTTGAAGCAGTCGACCGAGGCGAGGCCGGCGTCGAGCACCGCGGGGGTCAGGGCGGCGCGTCCCTCGCGGACGGCGACCAGCAGGTCCTCCAGCCCGTGCGCGAGCTCGCCGATCGGGCGGCAGCCGACGACGAAGGCGGCGCCCTTGAGCGTGTGGACGGCGCGGAACAGGGCGGCCACACCGGCCTCGCTGGCGCCGTCCCGCTCGAGCGCCAGCATGGCCGTCGTCATGGCGTCGAGATGCTCGGCCGCCTCGGGAGCGAAGTAGGTCATCACATCGTCGTGGGCCGCGAAGAATCGCCCGAGCTCTTCGCGCAGCGGGTCCGAGGCCGCGGACGCGGCCGCGTCCTCCGGGGCCGGCGGCGCCATCGCCAGCGCGTCGGGCGGCGCGGGCTTGTCGCCGCGCTCGAGCGCCTCCAGCGCGGACTTGAGCGCCCGGAGCAGCGCGGTGATGCGGGGGGCGGCCTCCGCCCGCGCCGCCGGCGGCGCCCCCGGAAGCGGGCCAAGCGCCTGCTCCAGGGTGGTGGCCAGCGTGGCGACCGCGGGGAACTCGTGCAGGGAGGCGGCGCCCTTGAGGCGATGCGCCACGACGAAGATGTCTTCCCACGAGGGCTCGGCGGCGCCGCTCACGATGCGGGCGACGCCTTCCTCGATGGCCTCGAGCGTCTCCCACGCTTCCATGAGGAAGATGGAGCGGAGGAACTCCTGGTCGCCCGGCTGCTCGACCACGGTGCGTCGACCTCAGGCCGAGGCCAGCTTGAACCGCGCCAGGCTCCGCGTCAGCTCGTCGGCGAGCTTCACGAGGTCCTCGACGGTCTTGCGCGTCTGCAACACTGCCTGTTCGGTATGCACGGCGACCTGGGCGATCGACTGCATGGCGCGCGCGACGCCTTCCGCGCCGTCGACCTGCTCGGCGCTGGCCCGCGAGATACCCTGGGCGAGCTCGGCCGACGTCGTCGACATCCCGGCGATCTCCTTCAGGTGCTGCTCGGCCCGGA
Organism: Candidatus Rokuibacteriota bacterium; assembly: GCA_005887895.1. Classification (GTDB taxonomy): domain Bacteria; phylum Methylomirabilota; class Methylomirabilia; order Rokubacteriales; family CSP1-6; genus AR5. The sequence goes on along the minus strand of VBPC01000177.1, from coordinate 8,556 downwards.
TGGTGACCTGGTAGCCGGACTCGACCTCGCGGGTGCCGTCTTCCATCGCCACCACCGCTTCCTGCGTCTCCGTCTGCACCGTCCGGATGAGCGAGGCGACATCCTTGGTCGCCTTGGCCGCGCGCTCGGCGAGCTTGCGGATCTCGTCGGCGACGACGCCGAACCGCAGTCCGGCTTCGCCGGCGCCGGCCGCCTCGATGGCGGCGTTCAGCGCCAGGAGGTTCGTGTGGGAGGCCAGCTCCTCGATCAGGTTGACGATCTCGGAGATCTCCAGCGACCGATCGCCGAGGCTCTTGATCTTCTTGGAGATCACCTGCACCTCGCCGCGGATGCGCTGCATGCCGGCCAGGCTGTCGCGCACCGCCTGGTCGCCCTGGCGGGCGGCCTCCAGCGTGTGCCGGGCCGCGCCGGCCGCCTTCTCGGCGGTGCTGGCGACCTCGCGCACGGAGCGGCTCATCGTCTCCATGGCGTGGCTGACGGTCGTGATCTCGCGCGCCTGGGCCTGGGCGCCGCCGGCCATCTGGTCGGTGGCGCCGATCATCTCGTTCGCGCTGCCGGCCACGCGCAGGGCCGCGTGGCGAACGTCGGCCAGCAGGCCGGCGATCTCCTCGACCATGACGTTGATGGAGTCGACGACGCTGCCGAGCACATCCGGCGTCACCTGGCCCCGCCGCGAGAGGTCGCCCTGGGAGATCTCCATGACGGTGTCGAGGAACGTCTGGATGTTCTTCTGGAGGTCCTCGCGCTTCTTCTTCTCGTCGTCGCGCTCGGTCTCGGTCATGACCTGCGAGCGCAGGCGCACCACGGTGTCGTTGAATGTGTGGGCCAGCAGACCGATCTCGTCGCGGGAGGCGACCTTGATCGTCTCGCTGAGATCGCCGCGGCCGACGCGCTCGGCGACCTTCACGATCCGGCCCAGCGGGCGCGTGATCCGGCGTGCGAAGAGCACGCCGGCCAGCACGGCCACCACGGCGACGCCGCCGAACACCGCGAACAGGAACCAGCCGGCCCGGGCGGCCGCCGCGTCGATGATCGTACGGTCCATGCCGACGCGCACGGTGCCGATGGTGCCGCCCAGCATCGGCACGCCGATGTCGATGATGTGGTGGCGGGCGCCGGTGACGGGGTCGGCGTACTCGATCTCCCGGACCTGCTTGGCGGCCTCGCCGGGGACGAGGTTCTTGTCGACGAGGTCGGGCGGCACGAACGGCACGAACGTGTGGGCGATCTGGTTCTTGCCGGTGTCGTAGACCATGACGTAGGCGACGCCGCTGATGCCGGCGAACTGGTCGATCAGGGCCTGCACCGTCGAGGCGTCGCGCGTCAAGATGAGGTCGACGCCCGACGAGGCCAGGCTGTTGGCGATGGCGCTGCCCTTGGAGGTGAACTCCTCGGTCATCTGCCGGCGCAGGGTCTGGACCGAGATGTACCAGGTGACGGCCGCCAGCGGGATCAGCACCGCCGCGAGGAACAGGATGATCTTGGTCAGCAGACCGAACCGTGGCTTGGAGGTCTTCATGGCGCGCCCCCTCAGGCCTGGACCGCCGACGACCAGTCGGCGATCGGCACCCACCGCTCACCCTCCACCCGGGTGAAGTAGACGTTGTCCAGACCCTGGTGACGCTCGGGGCCGAACGACAGGGGCGCCCCGATGCCGAGGTCGAAATTCTTGAACGACTCCAGCGCCTGGCGGAAGCCGAGCCGCGTCGGGTTCGGGCCGGCCCGCCGCAGCGCCTCCACCACGACCTTGGCGTTGATGTAGCCCTCGAGACTGATGAAGCTGTAGTGCTGGGGGCTGTACTTGTCCTCCTTCAGCGAGGCCGGCACCGCGGGGTTGAACCTGTCCATCAGCGCCCGATACTCGACGACACCGGGCAGGCTCACGTCGTCATAGCTCGGCACGACCTGGGAGTTCACCAGCGCGCGCGTGTAGTCGTGGCCGGTGCTCTTGCCGTGCTGCACGAGCAGCCGCAGCATCGCGTCGGAGCCGACGAACGACACGTTGGAGATCGGCACGCCCCAGCCGAGGTCGCGAGCCGTGCGCACGAACGCGCCGCAGCCCTGGTAGGCGCCGGTGCAGAGCACCACGTCCACGCCGGCCTGACGGAGCGCGTTGGCGGCCGGGTTCACGTCGTCCTCGAACCGGGCGCCGCGCTGATAGGTCGTCTCGGCGACGATCTTGGCGCCGCGCTGGGCGAGCGCGCGGGAGACGCCGTCGGTGCCGCTGCGGCCGTAGGCGTCGGCCTGCGAGTACACGCCGAAGTTGCGGGCGCCGAGCGCCCAGAAGCGCTCGACCAGCGCGGCCATCTCCTGGCGGTACGACGCGCGGACGTTGAACACGTGCTCGACGTAGGGCGCCTCCCGCTGCGGCTGGGCGCCCGTGAAGTTGCCGACGAGCACCACCTGCTGATCGGCGTAGCGCTTGATGACGGGCAGCGCGCGGGTCAGCGTGGGCGTGCCGACGTAGTTCGACAGGAAGAACACGGAGTCCTTCTCCAGGAGCTGGATCGTGTTCTTCACGCACGGCAGCGGCTCGTACTTGTCGTCGAGGCCGACCACCGTCAGCGTGCGGCCGTAGAGGCCGCCGCGGACGTTGACCTCGTCGTAATACGCCTGGGCGCCGCGATAGAGCTCGGTCCCCAGGCCACCGGCGGTCCCCTTGAAGGCCGCGCTCATGCCGATGCGGATCTCCCGCGCCGTCACGCCGGGCGCGCTCGCCATCGGCGGCGCGGTGGCGGCCGCGGGTGGCTCGGCCGCCGGAATCCACTTGGTGGGCGCGCCCCGCGTGGCGGCCGCCTGCGCGGCCGCGGCGACGGCGCGGCCGAGCGCGCCGGAGAGGACGGCGGTGGACAGCAAGCGCAGCACGGTCCGTCGTTCCATGTCGTTATCCTCCGGGGGCGGAATCCCAGGCGCGGCGGACGGCAGTGAGCAGCGCAGAGGCGTCGAGCAGCGTGGCGCGCACGCCGGCCTCGTCGACCAGCTCGCCGAGGGCGAGCGCGCCCGGCTCGGCGTCGGCGGCGGCCTGCACGTCGTCGAACGCCGTGAGACCCACAACGCGCTCGATCACGATGGCGGCCCGGTGGTCGCCGTCGGCGAGCACCAGCGTCCGCGGACGCTCGAGCGTCGGGCGCACGGGCAGGCCGAGCAGGGGCCGGGCCTCCACCACCGGCAGGACGTGGCCACGCAGGTTCATGACGCCGACCAGCGGCGCTGGCGCCCCCGGCACCGCTGTCGTGACGTCGAGCATCACGACCTCGCGAGCCTGGATGACGTCGACCGCGAACGGGCGACCGCCCAGGAGCACCACGCACGCACGGCGGGCGGGCGCCCGCTCGGCGACGGTCTCGACCGCGGCGACGTCCGCGCTCGTGGGATCGTCAGCGGGCAAACCGGCCCACCATCGTCAGGAGCTGGTCCGACGTGAAGGGCTTGGGCAGATAGTCGTCGGCGCCCTGGCGCTTGCCCCACGCCTTGTCGCTCTCCTGGGTCTTCGATGACACCAGCACGATCGGCGTCGTCTTCGTGTGTTCGTTGCGCTTGAGCGAGCGCAACAGCTCGAAGCCATTGCGCTTGGGCAGCACGATGTCGAGCAGCAGGACGTCGGGCCGCTCGGAGGTCACCTTGTCCTCGAGGGCCTCGCCGTCGATGAGGCTCACCACCTGGTGGCCGGCGTTCCGGAGGATGGATTCCATCAGTTTGAGCTCGGAATACGCATCGTCGACGACCATCACCTTCGCCATCGATCCCTCCGGGCGCGCGGCGGCGCGAGTGGCGACGGTGCAACGAAACTGCCAGACCGGGGTGGTCGAAAGTGTCCGGCAATCGGACATGACACCGCCTGACACCGTCGGCCGGGCATCACTCTCGCCGCCCGGACACTCGGCGTGTCGCGGTCTGGCACGCCGGGCCAATTCGTCTGAAACCGAGGGCGGGCGGGTCGCCGGTCGTGGGCGGAGTGACATATCATGGGGCCATGACGGCACGCGACGCCCTCACGGAACGCGAGACGCTGGAGCGCTACGAGAAGCGCGGCGGGCTGCTGCGCGGTCACTTCCTGCTCACGTCCGGCCTGCACTCCGACGTCTATCTGCAATCGGCGCTGGTGCTGCAGCATCCGGAGGACGCGGCCGCCCTGGGTGAGGCCCTGGCCGCCGGGTTTCGCGACGAGCGCGTGCAGACGGTGCTGGCGCCGGCCATCGGCGGGATCCTGGTCGCCCACGAGGTGGCCCGGGCCCTCGGCGCCCGCGCGCTGTTCACCGAGCGCGAGAACGGCGTGATGCGGCTGCGCCGCGGCTTCACGCTCGGTCGCGGCGAGCGCTGCCTCGTGGTCGAGGACGTCATCACGACCGGCGGCTCGACCCGCGAGGTCGTGCGGTGCGTCGAAGAGCACGGTGGTGTCGTCGTCGGCGTCGGCTCGCTCATCGACCGCAGCGGCGGCGCGGCGAGCTTTCCCGTCAAGCGCGCGGCGCTCGCCACGGTGACGGCAGCGACGTATCAGCCGGAGGCGTGCCCGCTCTGCAAAGCCGGCAGCCAGGCGATCAAACCGGGCAGTCGATGAACTCGGAGGGGGACTTCGTTCCCCTTCCGACGGGCTTCGCACGCCTGATGGCGTGCTCGACCCTGCCTCCCCCTAGGACAGGATTGCGCCGGCGAAGCCGGCGCTCGAAACGGTGGGAAGACTCGTGCGTAGCGTCGAGGAAGCGTCAGCGGGTGAGGGCGCCGTTCTGGACGAGGACGATGCTGAGCCAGAGGAGTTGGGCAGCGACGAAGATGGTCAGGCCGCGGTCGCGGCCCTGGCGGACCTGCACGCGATACTGCCAGACGCCGCCCATGGCGGCGAGCGCCGCGAACAGCGAGCCGTCGTAGCGGTCGAGCGCGCCGTACCGCGCGGCCAGTCCGCCGGCGAAGCTCCACAGCACCCACGCCGCCAGCCACATCGTGACGACGGACACGAGCGTGGCCGGCCGTGAGCCCGGCCGGCCGAACACGCGGGCGGCGCCGAGGGCGGCCAGCCCGCCCGCCACCACGAACCCCGCCGCCAGCCAGGCCCAGCGCTTCACGCGCGGCCGCGGTACTCCGGCCGCCAGCGCAGCAGCCGCCGCTCGAGCTGCTTGATGCCGAGCGCCATGACGATGCCGATCACGCCGAGCGAGATCAGCGCCACCATCATGTCGGCCGCGTTCAGCGTGCCGAGCGACTGGATGATCAGGTAGCCGAGCCCGCCGCCCGACTCCCCGCCGAGGAACTCGCCGACCACCACGCCGATGAGCGCGAAGGAGATCGACGGCGTCAGCGCGGCGAAGGTCCAGGCCAGCGCCGACGGCACGATCACCGTGCGCATGATCTGGCGGTCGGAGCCGCCGAGGAAGCGCGCGGAGTGGATGAGGTCGGCGTCGACCGAGCGGGCTCCCTGGAACGTGTTGAAGAAGACGATGAAGAACACGATCGTCCACGCCAGCACGATCTTGGCGAGCAGGCCGAAGCCGAAGATCATGGTGATGAGCGGCACCAGCGCGATGCGCGGCAGCGAGTTGAAGGCGACGATGTAGGGATCGAAGATGCGTGCCAGGCGGTCGTGGCGCCCGAGTACCAGGCCGGCCGCGAAGCCGGTCGACACGCCGACCAGGAAGCCCCACAGCGTCGACTGGATCGTCGACAGCGCCATCTGCCACAGTGTCAGCCGCGCGTTCCCGGAGGCGAGGTAGGCGAAGCGCCGGGCGATCGCCGACGGGCGGCTGATGAAGAACGGGTCGATCCAGTAGAGACCGGGCGTCCGCGCGATCGCCTTGATCCCGGTCAGCCACTCCCAGGCCGCGACCAGCACCAGGAGGATGGCCAGCCGCCAGGCGAGGACGCGAGCGCGCTCGGTCATGCCGGCGCCGCCAGCTCTTCGCCGAGCACGTGCCAGAGCCGCCCGTACTCGTGCCCGTACTCGTCGGTCTCGCGCAGCTTGATGACGTCGCGTGGGCGCGCCAGCTTCACCTCGTGGACGAGCTTCACGCGGCCCGGCCGCCGCGTCATCACCACGATGCGATCGGCCAGCGTGATCGCCTCGGAGAGGTCGTGGGTGACGAACACGACGGTCGGGTGGCGGGCCTGCCACAGCGCCAGCAGCTCGGCGTGCAGGTTGATCTTGGTGTGGGTGTCGAGCGCGCCGAACGGCTCGTCCATGAGGAGGATCTCGGGCTCGACGACGAGCGTCCGCATGAGCGCCACCCGCTGGCGCATGCCGCCGGACAGCGTGGCCGGAAACGCCTCCTCGAACCCGCCGAGGCCGGCCAGCGCGATCGCGTCGCGCACGCGCCGCTCTCGCTCCGGGCGCGGCACCCCGCGGTACTCGAGCCCGACGGCGATGTTACGGGCGACGGTGCGCCACGGCAACACCGTGTCCTTCTGGAAGACGTAGCCGACCTTGGCCGGCACCGCCCCGGTCACGCCGACGTCGTCGATCTCCACCCGCCCGGCGCTCGGGGTGACGAGCCCGCCGAGCATGTTGAGGATGGTGGACTTGCCGCAGCCCGAGGGGCCCACGATCGCCACGAACTCCCTGTCGAAGATCTCGAACGAGACGTCCTCGACCGCGGCGACCGCCCGATTGCCGTCGCGAAACGTCTTGGCGAGGTCACGGAGCACGATGCGGGTGCGGCGGGCAGGCATGGCAGCGCACCGACTATGCGAGGCGGACGACGTCGCCGGTCGCCAGCCGGTAGAGCGCCGTGACCACGGTCAGCTGGCGACCCTCCACGTGGCGGCGCAGGATCGCGCTCTCGCTCAGGAGATCGCGGGCGCTCTGCTGCACGTTGGCCTCCACCGCCAGGGCGACCAGCGCCTCGCCGGTGGCCTGGCCGCGCACGCGCTCGACGGCGGGGGCGATGCGCTTGACGAGCGCCTGCAGGCCCTGGCTCGGCATCGCCTCACCGGAGACGGCTGCCACTACCGCGCCGCACTGGTCGTGACCGAGCACGAGCAGCATCGGCGTGCGCAGATCCTGGACCGCGTACTCTATGCTGCCGAGCGCGACCGCGTCGGCGACGTTGCCGGCCGCGCGGACTTCGAAGAGGTCGCCGACCGTCTGGTCGAACACCAGCGAGGGACTCACGCGGCTGTCCGAGCAGCCGAGGACCGTCACCAGCGGATATTGCCCGCGCGCCAGCTCGCGGCGCAGGGGCGCCAGCGCGCGCGGCCTCGGCGTGCCGGCGACGAAGCGGCGATTGCCGGCCATCAGCCCGGCCCAGATCTCGTCGGCGCCGGGGACGCGCCGCGCCGGCGCCGGGTCGGCCGCCCGGACCGGGGCGCGCCAGGCGCCGGCCAGGACGAGCGCGGTGGCGATGCCGAGCTCGCGTCGCGTGATCACGCGCGGAACTTCGCCTGGGCCTTCTTGACGAACGACATGTCGACGGCCCGGGCGTAGGGAATCGGCTGCTCCAGCGCGGTCGGCACCCAAACCTTGAGCCCCCGTTCGTAGTCCTTCTCGTCCACGAGGAAATCCCAGTCGAAGATCGTCCGATAGTAGCGCACGGACTCGAGGATCTCCTCGCGGCTGTACGTCGACATGTAGGGCTTCTGCAGCAGGTCGACGACCTCGTCGTCCTTGGCCTTGCGGATCCACTGCTGGGCGCGGTAGCAGGCGTTGACGTAGGCCTGGACGAGGTCGGGCGATTTCTCCACCGTCTCCTTCAGCACGTAGCCCACCGTGACCGGGATGGCGCCGCCGAAGACGCGGTTCCACGCCTTCTCGTCGCGGACGTCGTAGATCGGACGGCCGAAGCCCTTCGAGACCGCCTTCGACTGCCACTCGGGCACGGCCATCATCGCGTCGAACTTGCCGGCCTTGAGACCGCCCAGCATGGTGAGATCGCCGCCGCCGCCCACCCACTCGACGTGGTCGTTGACCGGCTTGCCGTCGGCGGCCTGGATGGACTTGAGGACGTAGACGCCGTAGACGTAGGTGCCGGAGCCGATCGCGGTGGCCGCCACGATGGCCTTGCGGCCCACGAGCTTGGCGTCGGCCAGCGTCTCGACCGACTTCACGCCCCTGTCCCACAGCTCCTGGCGCACGACGACGTTGGCGTACGAGCAGCGCGTGTCGGTGGCGAAGAGGATCAGCGCGTCCTTGCCCTTCTCGGTGATCTTCAGCGGATGGTTCGAGTCCCCCAGCGCGAACATCGCCTGCCCGGCCGCCACCGCCTGGACGACCTTGGCCCCGCCGCCCGGCACGAGGAACCCCGGGACGGTGACGCCTTCCTCCTCGAAGAACTTCTTCTCCTTCGCCACGAGGTGTTGCCCGTACACGAACGTCGAGACGCTGTGCGAGGCGGTGATGGGCCTGGCCTGGGCGGCACCGACGCTCCGCCGGCCGGCGACGGCGAGCCCGGCGCCGGTGAGGCAGGCTCCGGCGAGAAACCTTCGGCGAGTGCAGCCCATCGTGAATCCCCCAAAACGTGGACGAATCATAACATATTGACAGTACAGCGAATTTCAGCGATCCTGTGGTACTCCATGGTCCGCAGCATGACCGGGTTCGGACGAGCGGAAGTGCGCGGCGACACGCTCGTC
>VBPC01000044.1 GCA_005887895.1 Candidatus Rokuibacteriota bacterium | reverse complement strand
ACCAGCTCGCCGGGCTTGTTGTCCTTCAGCTTGAACGGGCCGGTGCCGACGCAGCGGTTCTTGAGCTCCGCCAGCGGCACGTGGGCCGGATAGACCGACGAGTAGCCGGAGGCCAGCATGAGCAGCAGCGAGGGCTGCGGGTGCTTGAGTCGGAAGACGACCGTGTACGGGTCGGGCGCCTCGATCGCCTCGACGTTCTCGTACCAGAGCTTGCGCGGATTCACCTTGAGCTTCGCGCGGGCGTCGGGAGCGCCGCGCACCGTGTCGAACGTGTACTTCACGTCCTGGGAGGTGAACGGCTTGCCGTCGTGCCACTTGACGTCACGGCGCAGGAGGAAGACGAGGTTGCGATAGCTGTCCTGCCACGACCACTTCTCCGCCAGCTCGGGGATGAGCGTGTCGGCGCTCTCCTGCTTCCGGGCCGGATCGAAGTAGAGGAGGTTGTTGAAGCACGGGCTCGCCTGCTGGACGGTGGCGATCGTCGACTCCTCGTGCGGCGAGAGGCTCGGCGTCGCGCTCAGCGGCGAGGTCACCAGGACGCCGCCGTATTTCGGTGTCTGCGCCGGGAGCGGCGCGGTCAGGAGCAGGACGGACAGAAGCGGGAGCGTCAGGAGCGGTCGGAGCGGGCGGGGTCGCGACATGAGCCACCTCCGCGAACGCCGAGGGGTGTACTCCGGAAACGCAGATGTGGCGCGGACTATACCACGGCCCTGGGTGCGCGGCGAGGACGCCCCGCCGGACGTCGCGGTTGCCCTGGCGGGGCGATGGCGCTAGGCTGCGGCCGCTTCACCCTCTGGGATTCCGGTTGTCAGTGCGCCAACCCATAACCCGGTAACCGAGGTGAACCCGCATGCCGAGGCTCACAGGTCGGAAGCACCTCCGTCCCCTCCCGCTGCTTCTCGCCCTCGTCGTCCTGCTGGCGGTCGCGGTCACCGCCCCCGCGGCGGCGGCCGTGCCGTGCACGGTGGCCGCGCTGTCCGCGCTGGGCGTCGCCAACGTGGCGATCCTGGCCGCGGCCGACGTTCCGGCGGCCCCGCCCAACCCGGAGTACTGCAACGTGTTCGCGGCCGTCACCACGAGCGGCCAGGGGGCCGGCAACGGCTCGGCGCTCGTGAACGTCCAGCTGCCGGCCAACTGGAAGGGCAAGTTCCTCTTCTTCGGCACCGGCGGCCTGGCCGGCGCGCCGTTCCCGTCGGCGAACGCCGTCGACGTCGGTCTCGCGCTCCAGAAGGGCTATGCCACCGCCGTCACCGACGCCGGCCACACGGGCCACGGGCCGGACGGGCTGGGCATCTTCACCGACGCCAGCTGGTCGATCACAGCGCCCGGGGTGCCCGACACGCCGAAGGTGGTCGACTACTACTTCCGCGCCGTGCACGACGTGACGGTGGCCGGCAAGCAGATGGTGAAGGCCTTCTTCAATGCGCCCCGCATCGATCGCGCCTACTTCGACGGCTGCTCCAACGGCGGCCGCATGGCGTTCGTTCAGGCCACGCGGTTCCCCGACGACTACGACGGCATCATCGCCGGGGCGCCGTTCCTCGACATCCGCGTCGTCCTCGGCGGCGTCGGCAAGGCCAAGGCGCTCCTCACATCCGATTCCTACATCCCGTTCGTCCAGCTGCCGCTCATCGACCAGGCCGTCTACACCAGCTGCGACGCAGCCGACGGCGTCTCCGACAACCTCATCCAGAATCCCGCGGCGTGCGCCTTTGACCCCGACACGCTGGTGCCCGGCACGCTGAGCCAGCCGCAGGCCGACGCCCTCAAGGTTTACCTCGGCGCCACCCGCGATCACCGCGGTGGCGTGCTGTACCCGGGCTTCGCCGTGAGCGACCTGCACGGCGGCGGCATGGACGCGTGGACGACCGGCTTCGTCGCGCCGTTCGACTTCGGCGCCGCCGAGCCGTGGGGCGACTCGGGCTTCAGCCCGGCGCCCATCGGCTTCCAGTTCGTCGATCACATCATCAAGTATCTCGTCGAGCGCGATCCGACCTTCGACGTCCACACCTTCGGCGTGAGCGCCGACGGCGTGGTGAGCCCCGGGGGCGCTCGCGCTGTTCGACGCGCGGACGGAGGCCGGCGACGGCGACGCGCCCGAGAAGCTGATGTCGTTCATCGGCAAGGGCCGCAAGATGCTCGTCTACCATGGCTACAGCGACCCGGCCCTGCCGCCGTTCCGCACCGTGAAGTACTACGAGGACCTCGCCGACATCACGCCCGGCCACCTCCAGCGGTTGCAGGACAGCGTGCGCCTGTTCATGGTGCCCGGCATGCAGCACTGCGGCGGCGGCCCGGGCCCCAACGTGTTCGACACGCTGACGCCGCTGGAGCAGTGGGTGGAGCACGGCCAGGCGCCGGAGAGCATCCCGGCGATCCATTTCGTGAACAACGATCCAGCCCAGGGCATCGATCGCACGATGCCGCTCTGCAAGTTCCCCGAGCAGGCCGAGTACCGCGGCCGCGGCGACGTGAACGAAGCGGCGAACTGGAGCTGCACGCACAACCGCCGGCTCCTGCAGGTGGGACCGAACGGCGTCGATGCGGGGCTTGGCGGCTCTGGCCACGACGACGACTGATCGGCGGTGAGCGTGGGCGGCCGGCGCGAGCCGGCCGGCCACGTCACGGTCGATCGGCCGCTCATCGCTCGGGTTGTCCTCCGAGTGGGATCGCGACCGACACGCGCCCCGGACGGTACAGCCACAGCGCGGCGAGGCCGCCGCACACGACGCCGCCGCCGAGCGCGTTGAGGGCGGCGAAGCCCCACGCGCCGAGCACCATGCCGCCCACGGCGCTGCCGAGGGCGCCCATGAGGCCCATGACGAGATCGGCGAGCCCCTGGACCGACGTGCGCTCGTCGGGCGAGAGCGCATCGGTGAGCAGGGCGCTGCCGGCCACGAAGGCGAGGTTCCAGCCCACGCCGTTCAGGAAGAGGCCGACGATCACGAGCCCGCTCTCGCTGCCCGGCGGCACGCCGGCCACGAACACGGCGGCCAGCAAGAGGACCCCGCCGCCGGCGATGACCGGCAGCCGACCGAAGCGATCGCAGAGCCAGCCCGACAGCGGCGACGCGATGTACATGCCGCCCAGGTGCATGCCCACGGCCAGGCCGATCGTGCTGACGCTCCCGCCGTGGTCGCGCAGATGCACCGGCGACGTGGACGTCGTGCCGATCATGACGACCTGGCTCGCCATCAGCGTGCCGACGGCGATGCGCACGCGAACGTCGCCGAGGATCTCGCCGAGCCGGCGCGCCGGCGCCGCCAGCCGATCGAGGGCGGCGCGCGTGTCGAGCGCGCGCGCGATCGCCAGCGGGTCGGGACGCAGCAGCGCCTCGACGAGCAGGGCGGCGAGCGCGAAGCCGGTCACGCTGATGAGGAAGGCGCTGGCGACCGGCGACAGGCCGAGGAGCGCGCCGGCGCGCACCGCGCCCGGCATCAGGGTGGGCCCGAGGATCGAGCCCAGCGTCGAGCCCCACACGATCAGGCCCATCGCGCGTCCGCGGTGAGCGCTCGCCGTGACGTCGGCGGCGGCGTAGCGGGCCAGCAGATTCGAGGTGCTGGCGACGCCGAACAGCGCCATGCCGACCAGCAGCAGCGCAAAGCTGCGCGTGAGCACGCCGGCGATGCCGAGCAGGGCGCCGACGACCGCGAGCCCGTAGCCGAGCGTCAGGCCGGGCCGGCGGCCGACGCGGCCCATCAGACGCGAGAGCGGCCAGCTCGCCAGCGCGGCGCCGAGCGCGCCGATCGCGACCGGCAGCCCGGTCCACGCGTTGGTGCCGGTGATGTCGGCGGCCAGGATGCCGCCCACCGCCATGCTCATCGAATGCCCGGTGCTGCCACACACCTGGGCGGCGAACAGCGTGGCCATCAGGACCCCGCGCCGCTCGACCGCCGGCGCGGGACGAGCCGAGATCGCCATCGGCTAGGGCCGCATCCGGTGCGTCGAAGGACCGGGTCGCCGCAGCGGGGCCGCCAGGCTGGCGAACTCGCAGAGGAGCGGGCGCGTGTCGCGCGGGTCGATGATCTCCTCGATCCAAAACGTCTCGGCCGAGCGGAACGGCGAGCGCAGCTTCGTCAAGCGGTCCTCGATCTCGGCCATCTTCACCTTCGGGTCGGGGGCGGCGTCGAGATCGGCGCGATAGGCGGCCTCGATCCCGCCTTCCAGCGGCAAGGAGCCCCAGCGGCCCGACGGCCACGCGTAGCGCGTGCAGTACTGGCTGCCGTTGCGGTGGGCGGCGCCGGCGACGCCGAAGACGTTGCGGATGATCACCGCGCACCACGGCACGTTCGTCTGCCAGATGGCCGACATCGCGCGCACGCCCTGCTTGATGGTGCCGGTCTTCTCGGCCTCGAGGCCGATGAGGAAGCCCGGGCAATCGACGAGATACACGATCGGCAGGTGGAACGTCTGGGCGAGGTCCACGAAGCGCTCGACCTTCTGGCAGGTGTCGGCCGTCCACGCCCCGCCGTAGAAAAACGGGTCGCTGGCCAGGAGCGCCACCGGCCAGCCGTCCAGCCGCGCGAACCCGGTGATGACCGCCCGGCCGTAGAGAGCCGTCATCTCGAAGAACGAGCCGCGATCGACCACCGCCTCCACGATCGCGCGCATCTTGTAGGGCTTGCGCACGTCGTGGGGCACCGCCTCGAACAGCCACGGCTCGCGTCGCTCGACGTCGTCGGTCTCGGGCCCGCGCGGCGGCACGTCGTCGACGGACGACGGCAGGTAGGACAGGAACCGGCGCGCGCAGGCGAACGCTTCCTCTTCGGTCGCCACGGCGTGATCGACGGCACCGGCCTTGAGCTGGATCTCCCAGCCGCCCAGCTCGTTCTTCGTCAGCTTCTGGCCGAGCCGCTCGACCACCGGCGGCCCCGCCACGAACAGCGCCGACTTGTCCTTGATCATCACCGAGTAGTGGGCGGCGGCCAGGTGGGCGGCGCCGAGCCCGGCCACCGAGCCGAGGCCGAGCGCCACGCGAGGAATGACGCCGATGTTGGTCACGACCCATTCCCAGCCGTCGACGGCCGGCACGTTGGCGCGCCCCGTCGTCTCGATGGTCTTGACCGAGCCGCCGCCGCCGGAGCCTTCCACGAGGCGAATCAACGGCAAGCGCAGGTCGTGCGCCATTCGCTCGCACATGTTGTGCTTGCCCTTGATCGTCGCGTCAGCGGAGCCGCCGCGCACGGTGAAGTCGTCGCCGCCGATGACGACCGGGCGGCCCTCGACGCGGGCGCGGCCGAAGACGAAGTTCGACGGCGTGAACGCCTCGAGGTCGTTCTGGGCGTTGTAGGCGGCGCGGCCGGCGATCTTGCCGAGCTCGTGGAAGCTACCCGGATCGGCCAGCCGATCGATGCGCTCGCGGATCGTCAACCGGCCGCCGTCGTGCTGGCGCTTCACGCGCTCGGGGCCGCCGAGCTCCTCGGCGAGCTGCTCCCGCCGGCGGAGCTCGTCCATCTCCTTCTGCCAGTCCATCGGTGCTCGACTCTACCATCGGATGCCGTACTATGCTGCCGGCTGCGTCGTCCGCCGGGGAGGCACGCTCGTGACCCATCGCGCCGTCACGCTCGTTTCAGCGCTGCTGCTGATGGCCGCCTCGGTGGCGCCGGCCGCCGAGCCGATCCGCGTCGGCTTCATGGCGCCGCTCACCGGCATCTTCGCGCAGGCCGGCAAGGACATGCTGGAGGGCCTCAAGATGGGCCTCGAGCAGGCGGGCGGCCAGGCGGCCGGCCGCCTGCTCGAGCTGATCGCCGAGGACGACGAGGGCAATCCGGCCACGGCGCAGTCGAAGTACCGCAAGCTCGTCCAGCAGGACCGGATCGACGTGCTGACCGGCGTGCTGCTGGTCAACATCGGCTACGCGCTGGTGCCGCCGATCGAGCGCGACGGCTTGCCGTCGCTGTTCCTCACGACGCCCGACGATCTCACCAAGCGCCGGCCGACGCGCTGGATCCTGCGCTCGAACTTCGCGGCCAGCCAGCCCATGCACGCGCTCGGTGACTACGCGGCGAAGATCCTCAAGTACCGGCGCGTGGCGGCGATCGGGATGGACAACGGCTTCGGACACGAGGGCATCGGGGGGTTCCAGCGCGTGTTCGAGGACGCCGGCGGCCGGGTCGTGCAGAAGACGTGGGTGCCGCTGAACGCCATGGACTTCGCGCCCTACCTCGCCCAGGTGCCGCGCGACGTCGACGCCGTCGTGCAGGTGTTCGTGGCCGCCCAGGCCGTGCGCTTCGCCAAGCAGTACGCCGAGAGCGGCTTGAAGGACAGGCTGCCGCTGATCGGCAGCGGCGTCTTCACCGACGAGTCGGCGCTGCGCTCGATGGGCGACGAGGCGATCGGCATCGTGACGTCCATGAAGCTGGCCGAGGCCAGGCTCGGGCGGCCACCGGCCTACTTTCACGCCGCCATGTACAGCTCCGGGCGCTGGGTCGCCGCCGCCGCGACGGCGGTCGACGGCCACGTCGAGGACCGCGCCCGCTTCCTGGCCGCCATTCGCAGGGCGAGCGAGACCATCGAGGATCCCCGCGGACCGATCAAGCTCGACGAGTACGGCAACCCGACCGAGAACGTCTACATCCTGAAGGTCGAGAAGGTGACCGGGCGGCTGCAGAACAGCGTCATCCACACCTACCCGATGGTCTCGCAGTTCTGGACCTACAAGCCCGAGGAGTTCCTCAAGACGCCACCGTACGACCGGAACTACCCGCCGCCGAAACCCTGAGGACGATACCCCGAACCCTGTGCGCGCTCGTGATGCTCGCGGTCGCCTGCCTGGTGGCGTCGGCCGCCGCCGCCGTCGGCCGCTTCATCGCCGACGGGCGCGGCAACCTCACCGACGGTGTCCGGACACTGGTGGTCGGCGGAGCGATGCTCGAGGCGTTCTTCACCGCCACCACGCCCGGCGTCACCATTCGCGGCGCGACGCGGCGCCAGCAGTAGGCGCCGCCGGCCGGTTGTCGGGCTCAGGGCGGCGGGTCGGCCGCGGCCCTGAC
Organism: Candidatus Rokuibacteriota bacterium; assembly: GCA_005887895.1. GTDB lineage: Bacteria > Methylomirabilota > Methylomirabilia > Rokubacteriales > CSP1-6 > AR5. The sequence goes on along the minus strand of VBPC01000044.1, from coordinate 15,537 downwards.
GCTCTCCTCGCGGATCAGCGCGAGGACCTCGCGCTTCAGCTCGTTGAAGAAGGGCGAGGTCGTCACCTCGAGCGAGCGGGGACGCGGCAGCTCGACGGTGAGGCGCTTCTTGATGCGGCCGGGGCGCGCGGTCATCACGCACACGCTGTCGGCCAGCAACAGCGCCTCCTCGATGTCGTGGGTGACGAACAGCACCGTCTGGTGGTGGCGCTCCCACACCGCCAGCAGCAGCTCCTGCATCAGCGAGCGGGTCTGGGCGTCGAGACTGCCGAACGGCTCGTCCATCAGGAGGACGTCGGGCTCCATCACCAGCACCCGGGCGATGCCCACGCGCTGCTTCATGCCGCCCGACAGCTCGGCCGGATAGTGCGACTCGAAGCCGCGCAGCCCCACGAGCTCGACGAACGCGTCGACCTTGGCGCGCCACACGCTCGGCGGCTGCCGCCGGGTCCGGAGACCGAAGGTGATGTTGTCGAGCACCGTGTACCAGGGAAAGAGCGCCGGCTCCTGGAACACGACGGCGCGCCGCGGGTCGGGGGCGCGGACCGGCCCGCCGTCGAACAGCACCCGGCCGCGCGTCGGCGCGTCGAAGCCCGCCACCATGTTGAGCAGCGTCGACTTGCCGCAGCCGGACGGTCCGAGAATCGCCGCGAACTCGTTGCGCTCGACGGCCACGCTGATCCCCTGCAGCGCCTGCGTCGATGCACGACTTCGCGGCGGAGCTGGAGCGCGCGGTCGGAGAGGAAGCCCAGCAGCCCGACCGAGAACATCGTCGCCACGCAGATGTCCATGCGACCGACGTAGTAGGCGTCCCACAGGACGTAGCCGAGCCCGGACTTGACGGCGATCATCTCGGCCACGATCACCGCCGTCCACGCGATGCCGATGCCGAGGCGCAGCCCGGTGAAGATCGACGGCAGCGCCGACCGGAAGACGACCTTGGTGAGGATGGCGGCCTCGCCGGCGCCGAGCATGCGGGCGGCGCGCAGCAGCAGCAGGTTGGTATCGCGCACGCCGTGGGTGGTGTTGACGACGATCGGGTAGAAGGCGCCGAGGCCGATCAGGAAGAGCGCGCTCGCGTCGTAGATGCCGAACACCGCGATCGCGAACGGCAGCCACGCCGTGATCGGCACCGGCCGCAGCAGCTGGACCGAGGGATCGACCAGCCGGGCGACGAGGCGATTCCAGCCGATGAACAGGCCGAGCGGGATGCCGACGACGGCCGCCAGGACAAAGCCCTCGAGCACGCGCCGGCCCGAGTACGCCACGTTGGCGAGCCAGGTGCCGGAGTACGGTGACAGCGAGCGCGTCGGCCCGCCGACGATCCACTGGTACCAGGAGCGCGCGACCTGGGCCGGCGACGGGACGATGCCCTCGACCACCCAGCGCTGCTGCACCGCCGTCGCCCACAGCGCGAGCAGGGCCAGCGGCAGCAGCACGGCGAGCGCGAGCCGGCGCGCCACTTACTGGCTGAGCCCGAGCTCCGCCGGGGACTTGCCGGTCGCCTTGCTCAGGAAGTCGTAGGTGTAGGACTGCGCGATCTCGCCGGAGACGTCGCGCGTGATGACACCGTTGTCGGACAGGAACTTCGAGATGCGCTTGATGGACTCCAGCGGCAGGGTGGCGTCCAGCCTGGTGATGCGAATCGACTCCGCGGCGACCGGCTCCGGCAGCCCGGCTTTCTCCGCGTAGATCCTGGACCAGCGGTCGCGGTTGGCCTGCGCGAACTTCAGCACGTCGAGGTAGGCGACGACCAGCCGCTGCACCGCGTCGCGCTGCTTGTCCATGAAGCCCCGGTTGACGGCCAGCACGGCGATGAGGCCGCCGACCGTCTTCGACGTGTTGTGGTCGATGGACGCGTACTGCGCGTAGCCGTCGACGATGCCCTGGGCGCAGAACGGCTGCCAGACGACGGCCATGTCGATCTCTTTCGCCTGCAGGGCCTTCAGATAGTTGCCGCCGCCACCCATGATGTTGACGATCTTCAGCCGCGGATACTCGAGCCCGTGCTCCTGCGCCGAGGCGGCGAACTTCAGCCACGAGATCGAGCCGGCGCCGACCCCGATCGCCTTGCCGGCCAGCGCCTTCCAGTCCTTCACGTCGTCCCCCTTGCGCACGACGAGGCAATCGTTGCCGGAGCCGACGCCGGCGACGCCGACCATCGACTTCGCGCCCTGCCCGAGCCCGAGCGAGATGTCCTGGGGCCCGAACGCCGTGATGTCGAGGTCGCCCCCGGCCAGCGCCGTGCGGGCGTCGGCGAAGCGCTGGAACAGCACGGTCTCCATCTGGATGTTGTACTTCGCCGCGTAGTCCGGCAGCAGCCACAGCGCCGAGAGCGCGGGGACGTTCGTCATCCCCAGCCGCACCTTGACGGGCGCCGGCAACGGGCTGCGCACGTCGGACTGCGCGCGGGCGGTGCCGGTCACGGCGAGAGCGGCGACGGCGAGGACGGCAGCAGCGAAGCGGAGCGATCGCATCATGGAACACTCCTTGGCCGGTGGATGCCGTAGTTTACTAAAATACTCCCCAATGGCACCGACCCCGCCCGCGCTCGTGAGCGACGCTCCCCTCGGCGCCGCGCGGAAGTGGGCCATCACCTTCTCGGTGATGATGGTCACCGTGATGCAGGTGCTGGACACCAGCATCACCAACGTGGCCCTGCCGCACATGCAGGGCTCCTTCTCGGCCAGCATCGACGAGATGTCCTGGGTGATCACCTCGTACCTGGCCGCCAACGCCGTCATCATCCCGGCCAGCGGCTGGCTCACCGCCGTCTTCGGCCGCCGCCGCTTCTACCTGATCTGCACGGTCACGTTCACCGCCAGCTCGTTCCTGTCCGGCATCGCGCCGAACCTCGAGTTCCTGGTGCTCATGCGGATCCTCCAAGGGCTCGGGGGCGGCCCGGTGATTCCGATGGCCCAGGCCATCATGTGGGAGATCTTCCCGCTCAAGGAACGCGGCACCGCCATGGCCGTCTGGGGCTTCGGCATCATGCTGGCCCCCATCCTGGGACCGACGGTCGGCGGCTGGATCGCCGACAACTGGTCGTGGCGCTGGATCTTCTACATCAACCTGCCGATCGGCATCCTGGCGTTCTTCATGGTGAGCGCCTTCCTGTTCGACGCGCCGTTTCATCGCAAGCCGCGCCACGTGGACGTCAGCGGGATCGTCCTCATGATGCTCGGCTTCGGCTGCCTGCAGCTCGTGCTCGATCTCGGCGAGCGCGAGGACTGGTTCGACTCGACCCTCATCGTCGGGCTCGGCGTCCTGGCCGTCTGCATGCTGACCGGCTTCGTGCTCCGCGAGCTGCTCGCCGACGAGCCGATCCTCGACCTCGGCGTCTTCAGGGACCGGAACTTCTCGGTCGCGTCGCTGGCGATCTTCCTGATCGGCCTCGGCTTCAACTCGAGCCTGCTGCTGGTCGCGCTCTACACCCAGAAGATCCTCGGCTACGACGCGTGGACGGCGGGGCTGACGCTGGCCCCCGGCGGACTCGGCACGATGATCGCGCTCATGATCTCCGGGCGGCTCGTCTCCCGCGTCGACCAGCGGCTGATGCTCGCCTTCGGCTGCCTGCTGCAGGCGGCGTCGCTGGCGCTGATGACCCACCTCACCGCCACGATGGATTTCTGGAGCCTGGCCTGGCCGCGCTTCCTGCAGGGCTTCTCGTTCGGGTTCATCTTCGTGCCGCTGCAGGCGCTGGCGCTGGCGACGATCCGCATGGAGCGGCTGGCCAACGCGACGGCGGCCTACAACGTCGTGCGCAACATCGGCGGCAGCACCGGCGTGGCGCTGGCCACGACGCTGCTGGCGCGGCGCAGCCAGGAGCATCAGGCGACGCTGATCGGCCACCTGCACGCCTGGAATCCCGCGATGGTCGAGCGGCTGCGGGAATGGACCGAGCACTTCGCCGCTCACGGGGCCGACGGCTACACGGCGGCCCGGCAGGCGATGGCCATGCTCTACCGCGAGACGCAGGTGCAGGCGCAGGTGCTGTCTTACGCCGACGATTTCTGGCTGATGCTGGCGACCTTCTGCGGCGTTCTGGTCCTGATCCCGTTCATGCACCGCGTGCGCGCCGAGCCGGCCCCGCGCGGCGCCGCCGCCACGCCCGCCGAGCGCGACCCCGGTCTGCCGGCGCCCGCCGAGTGAGCTCAGCCGCCGTAGAAGACCTTGTCGCCGAGGTCCTTCAGCCAGAGCGTCGCGTCGTCGGGCCGGCCGTCGGGCGCCTTGGCGAGTCCGACGTCGACGACCTTGCCGACGAAGACGGAGTGATCGCCCTTCTCGACGGTGGCCTCCAGGCTGCACTCGATGAACGCCGGCGCATTGGTCAGGATCGGCGAGCCGGTGGAACCCGCACGGAAGGGCTCGCCGGAGATCCGGTCGCCTTGCTTCTCGGCCGGCTTGAAGAACGTGAACGCCATCGGCCCCTGCCCCTTGCCGAGGACGTTCAGCGCGAAGGCCTTCGTCTCCTTGATGAGCCCGTGCGCGTGCGAGTCGGTCTTGACACCGACCACGACCAGCGGCGGCTCGAACGAGGCCTGGGTCACCCAGTTCACGGTGGCGGCTGCGACCCGCCCGTCCCTGGCGGCGGCGGTCAGGACGTAGAGGCCGTAGGGGATCATGCGAAGCGTGGTCTTCTTGGCGTTGGCGTCCATCGGGCTCCTCCTCTCGGCGACCGGTCGGACATATACTAACGCCCACGAACAGGAGGTCCGCCATGCCCGTCACCGAGCTGAACCACTACTTCGTGCGCGCCAACGATCTGGAGCAGACGAAGAGCTTCTACTGCGACGTGCTGGGCTTCGAGGTAATGCCCAGGCCGTCCTTCCCGTTCCCGGGATACTGGCTCGGCGTGAACGGCAAGATCCAGGTCCACATGGGCCCCGATGGCATCGACAACGCCCACCTCTATTACATGGGCACCCCCACGGGCGCCGTCACCGACCACGCCGGCGTCGTCGACCACATCGCCTTCGTGGCCACCGACCCCGGCGCCTTCGTGCGCCGCTTGCGCGAGCGCGCTGTCGAGTACCAGCCGCGGTCGCTGCCGGAGTTCGATCTCTACCAGATCTTCGTCAAGGACCCCAACGGCCTCACGATCGAGCTCAATTTCTTCGGGCTCAAGGACGTGAAGGACTGGGGCGGCGAAGACTACTCGAAGATGCCGCAGGCGATGGGGGCGCGGGCGTGAGGTTCACGGACGTCGGGTACGACGAGGCCCTGCGCCGGGCCCGGGCGCTGGTGCCGACGCTGCGCGAGCGGGCCGAGCGCGCCGAGGCGCTGCGCCAGATGCCCAAGGAGACGCTCGAGGATCTGCACCGCGCGGGCCTGTTCCGCTTCCACCAGCCGAAGCGCTGGGGCGGCATGGAGCTCGACTTCTCGGCGATCTTCGACCTTCCCGCCGAGCTCGCGCGCGGGTGCGCCTCGACGGCCTGGAACGTCGGCAACCTCGGCATCCATCACTGGATGCTCGCGCTCTACGACGAGCGGGCCCAGCAGGAGGTGTGGGGCTCGAACCCCGACGCGCTGATCGCCTCCGGCATCGCCTATCCGCAAGGGCGTGGCCGCCGCGTCGACGGCGGCGTCGTGGTCAGCGGCCACTGGAACTTCTCGAGCGGCGTCGACGTCGCCGACTGGAACATGCTGGCGGTCACCGTGCGCGAGGGCGAGCGCGTCGTCGATCACCGCATGTGCCTGGTGCCGCGTCACGAGTACGAGATCGTGGACGACTGGCACGTCCTCGGCATGCGCAGCACTGGCTCCAAGTCAGTCCGCGTCAACGAGCTGTTCGTGCCCGAGCACCGCGCGCTTTGCATGTACCTCGCCCGCGGCGGCGACCAGTTCCCGGGCGCGCGCGTCAATCCGAACCCGCTCTATCGCGTGCCGCTGTCCGCGCTCGGCTCGCACTGCCTGGCCGGCGCCGGGACCGGCAACGCCCAGGCCGCCGTCGAGCTGACGATCGAGGCGATCAAGGAGCGCAGCACGAACTACACGGCCATGCGCATGCGCGACTTCCAGGCGGTGCAGCTGCGCGTCGCCTCGGCGGGGGCGAAGGCCGACGGCGCCCGGCTGGTCATCCGCACCGACTGCGTGGACGCCGACCGGATCGCCCACGAAGGGCGGGCGCCGACGCTGGAGGAGAAGCTGCGCTTCAAGCGCAACGTGGCGTGGGCGATGGGCCTCTGCACCGAGGCCGTGGACGAGCTGCACGCCCTGGCCGGCGCCAACGGCATCTACGATCGCTACCCGATCCAGCGCATTTTCCGCGACCAGCACGCCCTCGCCGCCCACATCGGCTTCTCGTGGGACGCCCAGGGCGGGCCCTGGGCGCTGGTCGCCATGGGCGGCGAGTTCTCGTCTGCGACCATTTAGATGGAGGGCTTCGAACGGGCCCCCCAAGTCCCCTGGACGTTCGGGCCGCCCCGGCGCTCTGTAACCGGCTCATGCCGATTGTGCGAATAGCGTTCTGGGAGTTGCGGCGGCACAACGTCGCGGAGGAGGTGGTGCGGGGCGGGGCGCGGACGCGCGAGCCGCTCGGCTTCGATCTCGCGCGACCGGTGTCCGTGCGCTGACTCCTTTACGGCAGGATGTCGGCGACGGCGATGCTGACGTCAGGCAGGGCCAGCGGCGTCACTCGCGCGCCGGCCGCGAACGCCTTCACGTCCAGGTAACGCCAGCCGAACGGGGCGGCATCGTCGGCAGCAGGATGACGGTAGACCTCGAGCCGCCGGTCTCTCAGGTTGAGGATCCAGTAATCCGGTAGCCCGGCCTTCGCGTACAGGCTGCCCTTGTCCCGCCGGTCGAAGCGCAGGCTCGACTCGGCCACCTCCGCGACGAGGACCGGTCGCGCCGGATGGTCCGCGAGATAGTCGCGCGGGTGGCCGCGAACGACGGAGAGATCTGGCTCGGGCTCCGAGTCGGGCTCGATCGCGATCGGGTCCTGCTGGCGGATCAGCCAGCCCGTTCCGAACGCGAGCCGGAGGGCGTCGGCCACGAGCGCGACGGCCGCCGCGTGAGGAGCGTTCTTCGGCTCGGCGACGACCAGCTGGCCGCCGATCAGCTCGACGGGCTCGTCCTCCCGGATGATTCCGAGATCTCCGAGGCGTCGGTACTCCTTCCGCGTCCATGGTCGGAGTCGCGTCGGATACGTCCTCATCACGCGCATGCTACGCGCGACCCGACTACCCCATCAACGTCTACGTTGGTAGACGCCCGGTCCCGCTGGCCGACCAGAGGCCGCCCGCCAGATAGCCGCCGTCGACGGCGAGCGTGTGGCCGGTGACGTAGCTGGCGTCGTCGGAGGCGAGGAACAGGGCGGCGCGAGCGACTTCCTCCGGCTCGCCGAACCGTCCCATCGGGATCCGCGCCAGGCGTCGCGCGCGCGCCTCGTCGGGCAGGCTCCGCGTGAGACGGGTGTCGATCTGGGCGGGGGCGATCGCGTTCACCGTGATCTGGTGCTGCGCCAGCTCGACGGCCATCGTCCGCGTCAGCTCGATCACTCCGGCCTTGGCCACGTTGTAGCCCACCAGGTTCTCGACGCCGCGAAAGCCGTTGATCGATGCGGTGGCGATGATCCGGCCGCCGCCCTGTCGCACCATCTGACGCGCAGCGATCTGGCAACAGAGGAAGACGCCGGTGAGGTTGACGCGCAGCACACGGTGCCACTGGGCCTCGGGATGCTCGAGGAACGGCGCCGAGTGCGCGATGCCCGCGTTGGCGAACATCACGTCCAGCTTTCCGAGGTCCGCCACGACGCGATCGACGAAGGCCTGCACCTGGCCGGCGTCGCCGACGTCCACCCGCACCGCGATCGCCCGGCCCCCGCGGCCGACGATCTCCCGGGCCAGCGTCTCGGTCGCGTCGGCCTCCACGTCGCCGAGGGCCACCGTCGCGCCCTCGGCCGCGAAGAGCAGCGCGGTCGCCCGCCCGATCCCGGAAGCCCCGCCGGTGACGATGACGGTGCGATCCTGCATCTCCATCGCGATAGGCCTTTCCGAGCCACCCGTGGCGCGATGTTCAGCGCGGCGGCTGCCAGTGTCAATGCATCGCGCGCTGGGTCCATGGCGCCGGCCGGGAGCGTCGGCGACGCCGCCCAGCGCGACCTCCGCGCGCTCCTGTGGGCCTCGATCGACAACGACGACTCGCGTGACCTGGACCAGCTCACGGTCGCCGAGCCGGCGGCCGGCAGCGCCGTCAAGGTGCTGGTGGCGGTGGCCGACGTCGACGGGCTCGTGCAGCCGGCGTCCGCCGTCGACGCGCACGCGCGGCACAACACGACGTCCGTGTACACGCCGGGGGCGGTGTTCCCGATGCTGCCCACGCGGCTCTCGACCGACCTCACCTCGCTCAACCAGGACCAGGATCGGGCCGCGGTGATCGTCGAATTCGTCGTCGGCGCCGACGGCGCGCTCGGCGCGTCGGCGGTCTATCGCGCGGTCGTGCGCAATCACGCCAAGCTGGCCTACGACAGCGTCGCCGCCTGGCTCGACGGCGGACCGGCGCCGGCGCCCCTCGCCGCCGTGCCCGGCCTCGACGCGCAGGTGCGGCTCCAGGACGGCGTGGCCCAGCGACTGAAGAGCCAGCGCCACGCGCGCGGCGCGCTGAGCCTCGAGACGCTCGAGCCGCGGGCCGTCTTCGACGGGGATGTGCTGACCGACCTGCGGCCGGATGCGAAGAACCGCGCCAAGGAGCTGATCGAGGAGTTCATGGTCGCGGCCAACGGCGTGACGGCGGGCTACCTGGCCGGCCGGCGCTTTCCGTCGGTGCGCCGGGTCCTCCGCTCGCCCGAACGCTGGAGCCGGATCGTGGAGGTCGCCGCCGGGCTTCACGAGACGCTGCCGCCGGAGCCCGACGGTGCCGCGCTCGATCGTTTCCTCGCCCGGCGTCACCACGCCGACCCGGCGCGATTCTCCGATCTCTCGCTCACGATCGTGAAGCTGCTCGGCTCGGGCGAGTATCAGGTCGAGCGGCCGGGCGCGAGCGCGGTCGGCCACTTCGGCCTCGCGGTCCAGGACTACACGCACTCGACCGCGCCCAACCGCCGGTATCCCGACGTCATCACCCAGCGCCTGCTGAAAGCCGCCCTGGCCGGAGGCCCGGTGCCGTACGCCGACGACGAGCTGGACGCGCTGGCCCAGCACTGCACCGCCCAGGAGGACAACGCCAAGAAGATCGAGCGCCAGGTGCGCAAGTCGGCGGCGGCCCTGCTCCTCGAGCCGATGGTCGGACGGCAGTTCGACGGCATCGTCACTGGCGCCGCCGCCAAGGGGACCTGGGTCCGCGTGCTCGAGCCGGCGGTCGAGGGCAAGGTCGTGCGCGGCGCCGAGGGGCTCGACGTCGGCAATCGCGTGCGCGTCGAGCTGCTGGCGACCGACGTCGAGCGCGGGTACATCGACTTCGCCCGCGTCGGCCGAGGCTGAGCGCAGGCGTCAGGCCGGCTTGGCCGCCCGCACCAGCGTGAGGGTCTCCTCGAGCGTGTCGTTGGCCGTGATCGCGCGCAGGACGACCTCGTCGACGGCGCCCTTCCACTTCGTCAGCCCCGCGCGGATGTCGTCGGGTGTCGGGCCCGAGATCGCCGTCTCGATCGGCTTCACGCCCATCCGGTCGAAGTGCGCGGCGTAGGCCGGAATGCCCGCGTAGCGGTTGCCCTCGTCGGTGAGCCGCGCGGCGGCCGCCGGGCCCAGCGCCAGCCGCACGTAGGCGTACACCGTCGGCGGCCGGCGCTTGGCGGCCGCGGCGCCCTCGCGCACGAGGTCGGCCGAGCGGCGGGCGTACTCCGGCGTGAGCCAGTTGAACAGCACGCCGTCGGCGATCTCGCCGGCCAGGCGGCACATCTGGGGTCCCAGCGCGGCGACCACGATGCGCGTCTTGAGCTGCCCGCGCAGCGCGGCCACGCCGGCGCGGACGCGCTTGAGCGCGTCGGGGTTGGGGCTGCCGATGCCGAGCAGCAGTCGCTCGAGGGGCAGGCGCGTCTCCCGCACGCCCTCCACGATGCTGGTGGGGCTGCGCGTGTGCAGCGGGATGACGCCGACGCCCAGCGCGACGTCGCGGGTCGCGGCGGCGGCCTCGGCCAGGGCACCGAGGCCGTCGGTCGAGCCGGGATGGTTGACCCAGAACGAGCTGTAGCCGAGCGCCTCCGCCTCTCGCGCCGAGGCGCGGATGACGTCGCGCGCGATGCCGGCGAACAACGCAAAGCCCCGTCCCATGGCCTGTCTCCTCGTGCGGTCGAATCAGGGCGACACCGTATCACGACTTGCGCTCGGCCCGCGGCCGGGATACACCGGAGCGGTCACGCATGCTTCGTCGAGGAGAGCCCGCTCATGACTGACAAGCTGCTGCTCGAGAAGGACGGCCCCATCGGCTGGATCGTCTTCAACCAGCCGGAGAAGCGCAACGCCGTGAGCCAGGAGATGTGGGAGGCGATGCCCGGTTACGTGGAGGACCTGGCCGGCGACGATGCCATCCGTGTCGTCATCCTGCGCGGCGCCGGCGATGCGGCGTTCGTGTCGGGCGCCGACATCTCGCAGTTCAAGGACCGCCGCCGCAACATGGCGGACGAGGAGGAATACCGCAAGATCTCCGCGCGCGGCGGCGAGGCGCTGGGCCACCTCACCAAGCCGCTGCTGGCGATGATCCACGGCTACTGCGTCGGCGGCGGCCTGAGCATCGCCATCGGCTGTGATTTGAGAATCTGCTCCGACGACGCCCGTTTCGGCGTGCCGGCCGCCCGGCTGGGCCTCGGCTACCACTACTCGGGCATGGAAAAGCTGATGCGGCTGGTGGGGCCCGCCTACACCAAGGAGATCTTCTTCACGGCCCGCACCGACTTCAGCGCCCAGGACGCCTGGCGGATGGGGCTGGTGAACCAGGTCGTGCCCAAGGCCGACCTCGAGCGCTTCACGCGCGAGTACGCGCAGACCATCTCGCGCAATGCGCCGCTCACGATCCGCTCGGCCAAAGCGTCGGTGGACCAGCTCGTCAAGGCGCCCGAGCAGCGTGACCTGGCGCTCCTCGACAAGCTGATCGCCGACTGCTTCAACAGCCAGGACTACCAGGAGGGCGTGAAGGCCTTCTCCGAGAAGCGGCGGCCGCAGTTCCGGGGACGCTGAGCCGCCGCTGAGCCCTCCGGGCGCGCGGGGCGACCGCACGCGGGTCCTCGTCGGGATCTGCGTGCTCATCGCGGTGAACCAGCTGGGCTTCGGCGCCGTGGTGGCGGTGCTCGCGCTCTACGCGCAGTCGTTCGGCGTCAGCCAGTCGGCGATCGGCCTGGCGATCGCGATCTACGGCCTCGCGCGTTTCCTGCTCGCCATGCCGGCGGGCCAGCTCGCCGATCGGGTCGGGCGGCGCCCGGCGCTGGCGCTGGGCGGCGTCGTCAGCGCCGTCGGCAATCTCGTGTGCGCGTACGCGCCGACGTTTCCGCTGTTCATCCTGGGACGCTTCGTCGCCGGGGCCGGCGCCGCGCTGGTGCTCATCGCCGGCACCGTGATCCTGGCCGACATCACGACGCCGGCCGATCGTGGCCGGACGATGGCGATCTACCAGGGCGTCTTCCTCTTCGCGGTCGGCGTGGGCCCCGTGCCCGGCGGCATGCTGGCCGAGCGGTTCGGTCTCGTCGCGCCGTTCGTGGTCTACGCGGTGGCCGGGGTGGTGGCCGCCGCGCTCGCGTGGTTCCTGATCCCGGAGACGCGAGGCGCCCTCGCCGACACCGCCGTGGCGGCCGCGGCGCCGCCGGAGTTCGCCGTGCAGGTGCGCGTGCTCACCGCGCAGGTCGGCTTCGCGCTGGTGAGTCTCATCAGCTTCGTCAGCGCGTTCGCGCGCACCGGCGCCCTCTTCAACGTGATCCCCGTGCTCGCCCACGACCGGCTGGGGCTCAGCGCCCAGCGGATCGGCGTCGGGCTGGGACTGGCGAGCCTGGTGGGGCTGGCGCTGATCTACCCGTCGGGCGTCCTGGTCGATCGCTACGGCCGCAAGGTCGTCATCGTGCCGGCCACGCTCGTGTCGGGGGCCTCGCTGGTGGTGTTCCTGCTCATGCCGAGCTACGCGTGGTTCCTGGCCGGCTGCGTGGCGTGGAGTCTGGCGGTCGGCGTGAGCGGGGCGGCGCCGGCGGCCTATGCCGCCGACGTCGCGCCGCCCGGGATGAACGCGGCGGCGATGAGCACGTACCGCATGCTGGCCGACCTCGGCTACGTGCTCGGCCCCATCGCGCTCGGCCTCATCACCGACGCCTTCGGCGCCAACGCCGCGCTGGCGACGGCCGCCGTGCTGCTGGTGGCCGTCGCCGTTGTGTTCGCGCGCGTGGCCCCCGAGACCTACCGCGTGTAGGTCGAGGAGCGCCCCGGGGAACCCGGGGCGCTCCGAGCGTTTGGGGGTGTGGGGGCCATATCGGGGCCCCCACTATTTACTGCAGAGGCGACCAGGAGGCGGGGAGGACGATCTTGTTCTTCTGCGAGATGAGACGGTCGCCGCCGCCGGGCGGCGGCCACACGCCCTTCTTGCGCGCCTCGTCGCGCACCTGCATGCGCTGATCCATGCTCTGGTACGCCCAGATGTGCACGAAGCCGTTGGCCTTGCCGAACTCCACGCCGCCGGCGAGCACGACCGGGGAGAGCTTCATCCGCTCGGGCAGCTTCGCTTCCCAGCCCTTGGCGGTGTCGGCGAGCGTGCCCGACTTCAGCGTGTAGTAGCGGATCTCGAAGATCGGCCCCATCCGGCCGGGCTGCGGCTCCGGCACGAAGGGGAACGGGTTGATGATCTCCGAGCGCATCTTGCGGATGAACTCGGAAGTCTTCGGCGGCCAGTTCGGATCCTTGGCCGCCTCGCCGCGGATGCGCGCGCGCTCGGCGAGGTCGCGATAGCCCCAGACGTGGATGATCTCGTTCAGCGGCCCGATCTCGGTGTGCCAGAACGCGGTGATCGGCGAGTACTTCTTGCGGTACTCGTACGCCTCGCCGAAGCGCTTCTCGACCTCGGCCAGGCTGCCCGGAGCGATTTGATAGGTTCGCATTTCGTAGATCATCTGCAGAGCTCCTTTCGACGGTGCGGGGCTCGACCGCGTAGTACTATGCCTCACGCCCGGTCGCTCCGCCACCTCGGGAGGATGCAATGCTCGACCGCTCGCGCCTCACGCTCGCGCTCGCGCTCGTCGTCGCCGCGCTCGCCGACGGCGGTCCCGCCGTCGGCCAGACGCCCCGGCGCGGCGGCATCCTCACCGCGATGCTCATCGAGAATCCGCCGGGCTTCTCGATCCACGAGTCGGCCACCATCTCCGGCGTGTGGCCCGTGGCGCCCTGCTACTCGAACCTCGTCACCTTCGACCCGTTCAAGCCGTACGAGACGGTCGACACGGTGATCGGCGAGCTGGCCGAGCGCTGGTCGTGGCAGGACAGCTATCGCAATCTCGTCTTCTTCCTCCGGAAGAACGTGAAGTGGCACGACGGCCAGCCGTTCACGGCGAAGGACGTGAAGTACACGTTCGACGTCGTCCGCGAGTCGGTCGACGCGCCCGCCAGGCTGCGCATCAACCCGCGCAAGGACTGGTACGCGAGCGTGGAGGCGATCGAGACGCCCGATCCCTACACGGCGATCTTCCGCCTCCACCGCCCGCAGCCCTCGCTGCTGCTCATGCTGGCGTCCGGCCACTCGCCCGTCTATCCCGCCCACGTCCCGCTCAACGATCTGCGGCAGAAGTGCGTGGGCACCGGTCCCTTCCGGCTCAAGGAGTACGCGCGCGGGCAGATGATCGAGTTCGAGCGCAACCGGGATTACTTCGTCCCCGGCCGCCCGTACCTCGACGGCATTCGCTACCCGATCATCACCGAGCGCGGCACCCGGATGGCCGCGCTGCAGGCGGGCCGGCTCGACACCTCGATGCCGCTCGAGATGACGAAGACCATGGCCGAGCAGGTCAAGCAGAACGCGCCGTCGATGGTGGTGACGGAGATCGGCCAGAACGGCAGCGACAACATCGTGATCAACCACACGAAGCCGCCGTTCGACAACCCGCTCGTCCGCCGGGCGGTCAACGCCGCGCTGGACCGCTACGCCTACGTGCAGGGCGTGCGCCACAAGGGCGCCGTCGTGGGCGCCGCCCTGATGCCGCGGCCGGCCGGGGCCTGGGGGCTGCTCGAGAAGGATCTCAAGACGCTGGCGGGGTATCGCGGCCCTGCGCGCGACAAGGCCGAGGCCAGGCAGCTCCTGGCCCAGGCGGGCTACGGCCCCGGCAAACCGCTGCGCGTCGAGCTGGTCACGCGGTCGATCGCGATCTACCTCGACCTCGCGGCGTTCGTGGCCGACCAGCTTCGCCAGGTGGGTGTGGAGTCCACGGTGAAGCAGATCGAGACCGCGCAGTACTTCCCGCTGCTCACCCGGCGCGAGTACCAGATCGGCGCCAACCTCACCGCCTCCGGCATCGACGATCCCGACGGCTTCTTCTTCGAGAACTACAAGTGCGGCGCCGGGCGCAACTACACCGACTACTGCGACGAGGCGATGGACCGGATGATCGACGCCCAGTCGGCCGAGCTCGACCGCGCCAGGCGCTTGAAGATGGTGTGGGACATCCAGCGCAAGCTCGAGGCCGACGTCGCGCGCCCGATGCTGGGCTGGCGCAACGAGTACTTCACCCAGGCGCCCTACGTCCGCAACCTCGTGCCGCACAACTCGCTCTACAACTACGGCCGCATGCAAGAGGTCTGGCTGGACAAGTGACCAACGCTCGACTCGCGGGAGGTAACAGCATGCGTCGTCCCTTCACGATCCTCGCCCTGCTCCTCCTCGTCCTGGCGTCGGCGCTCCCCGCCCCGGCGCCGGCGGCGCCCTCGGCCGACACCCTGGTGATCGGCCTGCACGTCACGCTGGCCACCCGCTGGCTCGACCCCGGCGAGACCGAGGCCCTCATCACGCCGTTCATGATGCTCTACGCGATCCACGACGCGCTCACCAAGCCGATGCCGGGCAAGCTCATCACGCCGAGCCTGGCCGAGTCGTGGTCGGCGTCCAAGGACGGGCTCAGCTACGACTTCGTCATCCGCAAGGGGGCCAGGTTCCACAACGGCGACCCCGTCACCGGGGAGGACGTGAAGTTCACCTTCGAGCGATACAAGGGCGCCTCGGCCGCGCTCCTGAAGGACAAGGTGAAGGAGATCCAGGTCCTGGCGCCGGACCGCGTGCGCTTCGTGCTCAAGCAGCCCTGGCCGGACTTCATGGCCTTCTACGGCACCTCGGCCACCGGGGCCGCCTGGATCGTGCCCAAGAAGTACATCGAGAAGGTCGGCGAGGACGGGTTCCGCAAGGCGCCGGTCGGGGCCGGCCCCTACAAGGTCGTCTCGGTCAGCGCCGGCAACGAGCTCAAGCTCGAGGCCTTCGCCGACTACTGGCGCAAGAAGCCGGCGGTGAAGTACCTGGTCATGCGGAGCATCCCCGACGAGTCCACGCGGGCGGTCGCCGTGAAGACCGGCGAGGTGGACGTCGCCTACCTCTTCGGCGGGCCGGTGGCCCAGGATCTCAAGCGCACGCCGGGGGTCACCATCAAGGCGC